>CAMLRX010000093.1 GCA_946482545.1 uncultured Flavihumibacter sp.
TTGGAAGAAGTGTACAAACTCATTGAATCAGACCTGCAGGAAGCATTAAAAGTGCAGCTCCCGCTGGTACAGAACGGAAAAGCCCGGCATTGGCGTGCCAACAAAGCGGCGGTGAATGGCTTTGCCGCCAGGTATTATCTCTCCCTCGGAAATTATACCGAAGCGCTGAAGTACGCGAACAATGCGCTGGCCGATTACAGCACCCTGGTAGATTACAATGTGGATATGCGTTATGGCAATGCCCAGAATATCAGCATTGATGCGGGAACACCGGAAGCCAAAACGGTGACCCTTCAGTATCCGTATACGCACAACAACCAACTCGATTTCACCGATATGATCGGTTGGAAAGAATTCATGTATTTCAGGATGATGAACCATGGGTCATGGTGGTACATTCCCAGCCAGGAATTGCTCAATTTGTACGATAAAGACAACGATCTCCGTTACCGTTACCACATGGTGGAAGGGTACTCCTATGATCGCGGTATGACCAAGCCTTCGTATGACTATCCGGGCTACATTTTCTTTTTCAAGGATAGAATTCCTTCTGGTCCAACCACTGCGGAGATGCTGCTTATAAAGGCGGAATGTCTTGCACGTGACAACAAAGTACCGGATGCGCTGGCCGCGGTGAATACGCTTCGCGCGAAGCGCCTTACACCCGGAAGCTGGGTGAACCTTACGGCCGCCACCAAAGAAGAAGCGCTCACGAAGATCTTGCAGGAGAGAAGGCGGGAAATGCCTTTCGTACAACGCTGGTTTGATGTGCGGAGGTACAACAACAATACCGATCCTTCCGATGATGTGGTGATGACCAAAGAGTTCTACCCATACACCATTTCCAATGTATTGAGTACGGAACCTTTAAAAACCTATACGTTGCCCAAAGATTCCCGTCGTTTTGCGGTGCCGATACCGCGTACGGAAATGATTTCCAGCAATGGGGTGATAGAACAGAATACCTATTAAGTAACGGACTGTCGCGGATGCATAATGCCTTGAACGCTGCCCCCTTTCTTATTGAAGAGGGGGCAGGGAGGGGCTTCTTTACACCATAATTTTATTGCTATGAAACAGCGTGACCGCCTGTCTTATGCATTATTAACCCTTGTTTTTACCGCTATCACATTTTCTGCTTTCCTTATGCCTGAAGCCGCCTTTCAGATCAGGGGGCGATTGGAAGGTTTGAAGGAAGGAAGCTGTGTGCGGTTGGTATTGTTGAAGGAAGATGCAGAAGGCAAACGTACTCCTGTGGTAAAGGACAGTGTCATGGTTAAAAGCGGCCGTTTTTCCTTTAACGGTGAAACAGTCGGCACCACCGATGCCTATTTGCAGGCTGCGGGCCATAGATCAACCCTGTCTTTCTATCTCGAACCCGGGAATATTGAAATTTCGGGGCATATAGATACGACGGATAACGCCAGTATAACCGGCACTTACAACAATGATCTGCAAACGAAATTCAGGAAAGCAGAGTCCGTGAAATACGCCGACATCAGGAAATTGTATGCAGATTCCTCCCTTGAGCGTGCTGTTGCAGCAAGAAAGGTAGCGGCATTGCAAAAAGAGATAGAAGACAACAGGAAGGCGCTGATCAGAAAATATCCTTCTGCCATGGTAAGCGGCACCTATTTGTATGTGATGCAGGACAAAGTGGAACTGGATACTTTAAAAGCATTGTATGCTGCGCTTTCACCAGCGGTAAAAAATACTTCTTTCGGAAAGATAGTGGCAGCGAAAATTCCTGCCCGTGAGCGAACCATGGTCGGAAAAACTGCGCCGGATTTCAGTTTTGTTTCTGCCGAAGGCAAAAAATACACCCTGGCCGATTTCAGGGGGAAATATCTTTTGCTGGATTTCTGGGCAAGTTGGTGCGTGCCTTGCCGAGCTGAAAACCCGCACCTCAAAAAAGCTTATGCCAACCTGAAGCATAAAGGGCTGGAGATTGTGAGCATAACATTAGACGACAATAAAAAGAAATGGGAAGAAGCGATCATTAAGGATGGCCTTCCATGGATACATGCCGGAGAAGTGGCTGGATTTGCGCACCCTGTGGCAAGGCTCTATGGCGTGCAACCTATTCCTGATAATTTCCTGATTGCGCCCGATGGCAAAATACTGGCACGGCAACTGCGCGGCGCGCAACTGGAGGAAGTGCTGGAAAATTATATTCAATAACACTGCAAAGCAGAAAAAAAAATTAAACATGAAAACAAAGCTTAACTATTGGGCATATTATCGCCTGTTATTACTGGCAATGCTGTATATGCTGTGGTTGCCGGTAAGTGCCCAGATGAATGCCAAACCAACCGTTACAGATCCGCAGGAAATTGAAAAGCTGCGAAAGGCTGTGGAAGCGGACATCAACAATCCTGCTGTTCATGCTGCATACATCAAGGCTGTAACCGTGACCTATCCGGGTTTGAAGGCCCAGTATGAAACCTGGACCGCGAAACATCCATCTTCCATACAGATTCCGCTGGCTTACGCCACGGCTTTGTACCATGCCGAACTTCCGGAAGCGAAGCCATGGTTGTTGAAGGTGGTACAAATGGACCCCAAGCAAGGCCAGACCTGGCAGATGTTGTGGATAGACGCAGAACGTTGGGGCGATTTTGCAGGGGGAAGGGAATACCTCAGGAAGGCTACGGAGGCAGATCCTTCTTCAGCCGATCATGCATTTTATTATGCCAGTTCATTTGAACATGCTGATTCCGTGAAACACCACCAGTTGATGATTTCCATGCCCAACCGGTATCCGGGAACGGAGCGTGGCGCACAGGCGTTGTATTGGCTGGCGAACCGTTCTGCCAGTCCGAAAACAAAAGTCCAGGTGTACGAGTTGTTGAAAAAGAAATACAATCCTGAAGCTTCGGGTTGGTGTTCAGGCGGTATGCAGCAATACTATGATTTTCTGGTGGAACACAATGTGCCCGGCGCTTTGGAACTGAGCAATTACATGTTGGGATATGATTCATTAAATGGGCGTCAGGCCTGGGTGCAACGGAAAGAAATAGCACAGGCCTTGCTGGATGCGAAAAAAGTGATGGCGCAGAAAAATTATGTGGAGGCATTCCTTATATTGAATAAAGTAGCACCTGCACGCTACTCCAATACAAAAGAAATTCTGCTTACTGAAAAAGCGAAAGCATTGTCGGCTGGGGGGGAAGTTAAAGGTGCGTACGATAGCTTATTGCTTTACTATGCAGTAAATCCGACCGATGGGCTAATGACTTCCATGAAAGGATATGCGAAAAAAATAGGCAAAACCGAGGCGGACATCAACAATGATGTGTGGGAAAAAAGAAAAGCGGCGGGCAAAGAAGCCACAGCGTTTAAACTGGACAATTACCTTACATCCGGCAAGACTTCCCTCGCCGACCTGAAAGGCAAAGTGGTGCTGGTTACCTATTGGTTCCCCGGTTGTGGGCCCTGTCGCGGAGAGTTCCCGCATTTCGAAAATGTGGTACGCAAATTCAGTAAAAATGAGCTGGCTTACATCGGCATCAACATGGTGCACGACCAGGATCCTTACGTGGTGCCCTTCATGAAACAAAGCGGGTATTCTTTCATTCCGGTGAGAGATGAACCGGAAAAGCGCGGAAACCTGGTTGCCCGCGGGGCGCCCACCAACTACCTGATCGACAAAAAAGGCAACATCATCTTCGCGAACTTCCGAACCGATCGCGACAATGAACGCACCCTTGAACTCATGATCCGCGAATTACTTGAAAAATCTTAAACCTCATTGCAATGAAAAAACAACTTCTTCTTATTTGCGCATTAAGTGCAACAGCAGCAATGGCGCAGCCCGTTTCCTTTACCGGTAACATCGACGGGTTGGCAGCCAATACGAAAGTGTACCTCCGCGGTGCAATGGGTGATGATTTCGTAGATTCCATCCATTCAGGAAAAGGAAAATTTGAATTCAATACCAATATACCAGGACCTGGTATTTACAGTTTGCAGATTGGTGCGTCCGGAGCAGGGGCAGAGAACAGGCTTCTTTATATGGCTCCGGGAAAACTGAGGATTACAGGGGCGGCAGGAGAACTGGCCGATGCTACCTTACAGGGACCGGCTTACGCGAAAGATTTTTCCAACTTCTCCAAACAACTTGATCTTCCCATTTTCGATGAACTGGAGCAACTGAACCTTGCTTACAGGGAAGCACACATAAAAAAGGATACGGCGCTCCGGAATGAGTTGCTGGAAAAAATGCGTCCTTTAAGTGCGAAGGCCGATAATATGAGAACAGAAATCGCGAAGAACTGGATCAAACAAAATCCTTCTTCGGAAATCAATGCTTTCGTATTGTACATGTACCTGCGCAGGAAAATGGACAACACTGCTTTACAAACGGCGCTTAACGAACTGCCCGCTGCTGCAAAAACTTCTGTGATCGCACAGAAGATGCAGCACAGTCTGGATATGGCAAAGAAGTTACAGGTGGGCAAGCCTGCCCTTGATTTCACGCAGAACGATCCTGAAGGTAACCCAGTTTCCCTCCGTGATTTCCGGGGCAAATATGTGCTGATCGATTTCTGGGCCAGTTGGTGCGGTCCTTGCAGGGCCGAGAATCCGCATGTGGTGGCTGCTTACAACAAATACAAGGATAAAAACTTTACCATCCTTGGAATATCCCTTGATAAGGACCGCGCGAAATGGCTGGAGGCCGTTGAAAAAGATGGCCTGCAATGGAAACATGTTTCAGACCTTCAATACTGGAACAATGCCGTTTCCAAACTTTACGATGTAAGTGCCATTCCGGCTAATTACCTGATTGATCCTAACGGAAACATCGTTGCAAAGAACCTGAGAGGGGAGCACCTCGAAAAGAAGCTGGAAGAACTGATGGTGAAATAACCTTACCCCGTACCACCGCTATTGCGGCGCCACCGGGTACAGTGTAAACACTGTTGAAAGAGTGGAACCTTTCGTTAGAATAGGAATCCGGTTCCAGTAAGAAGAATGTTTTTTCACTTAAAAATCCTGCGGAAGAAACGTAGAGATGTTGCTGCGCAACACTGGGTTACGGTGTAAAAAAACACCTCGGTGGCACCGGGTACCCGTTTAAACCCCGAAAATCTACACTCCCCCGAATTTTTCTTACCTCCGTTTTTTAACGTATACCAAGCTCGGTAAAAACAACATGCAGCTTTTTGAATTGCATTGTAAACGATTCAATCACGTATAACACTGCTGCCGCTCCTCCAAAAGGAGCGGCTTTTTTACGCGCCTTTCGTATCTTACGGCCTTATATATTTTATTCTTATATGAGAAACACCTTTTTACTGGCATTGGCGTTCTGCTGTTCTTTCCTAACGGCTACCGTTATGGCACAAACAGCAACACAGAAAGATGTCCCCACTGAATCGAAGTACAGCTTTTACGAAGCTTTTCAGCCCTTGTTCTATCCGCAGTCAGGAAATGTGTACCGCTCCGCCAGCGGCGCGCCAGGACCGCAATACTGGCAGAACAAAGCAGATTACGACATTGACGTAACCCTGAATGAAGCTACGAACACACTCACCGGCAAAGCGGTGATCACTTACACCAACAACAGCCCCGAGAATCTGGACTTCCTTTTCCTTCACCTGGATCAGAACCTCTTCAAAAAAGGCTCCCGTGGCGAAGCCATTGTGCCCGTGAGCGGAAGCCGCTACGATACAAAGGGAGAAACCTTTGTGGGTGGACATAATATTGGGAGCGTAGAAATGTTGCAGGCCAAAGGAAATAAAACCGCCGGTGCGCTGAAGTTTGAAATCACCGATACGCGTATGCAGGTGTTTCTGCCCACACCGCTGAAGGCGAACGGCGGTAAAATAAGGTTCACAGTAGCATTCAGCTACCAGAGTCCTTCTTTCGGAGCGGATCGTACCGGGATACAGGAAACGAAGAATGGCAAAATATTCACCATCGCGCAGTGGTATCCCCGCATGTGCGTATTTGATGATGTGCTGGGTTGGAACACCCTTCCTTATACCGGTCCCGGAGAGTTCTACCTCACTTATGGAGATTTTAATGTGAACATCACGGCGCCTGCGTCACATATCGTTGTGTGCTCCGGTGAACTGACCAACGAGAAAGAGGTGTTTACCCCAACGCAGCAACAGCGTTGGAGCCAGGCCAAGACCAGTGAAAAAACAGTGATAATCCGCGGTGCGGAAGAAGTGACGAAGCCGGAAAGCCGTCCTTCAGGTTCCACCCTTACCTGGAAGTTTAAAATGCAGAACAGTCGTGATGTGGCCTGGGCTTCTTCTGCTTCCTTCATCCTGGATGCCGCACGCATCAATCTTCCGGGTGGAAAAACATCCATGGCGGTATCTGCCTATCCTGTTGAAAGTGATGGCGGCAATGCCTGGGAGCGTTCCACGGAGTACACCAAAGCCTCTATTGAGCACTATTCCAACAAATGGTATCCTTACCCTTATCCTGCGGCGGTGAACGTGGCTGGCAACGAAGGTGGTATGGAATACCCCGGTATTGTGTTCTGCCACTACAAATCACGCTCCGGTGGATTATGGGGTGTAACCGACCACGAGTTCGGACATACCTGGTTCCCGATGATTGTAGGCTCGAATGAAAGACAATATGGCTGGATGGATGAAGGTTTCAACACTTTCATCAACTTTATTTCTACCAATGCCTTTAATAACGGGGAATACAAAGAAGGGAAACCCAATATGCACCAGATGGGCCGCATGCTTACCAACCAGACGCTGGAGCCAATTATGACCGCTCCCGCCGGGATGGGCGAACGTAATATCGGCCTGCTTTTGTATTACAAACCTGCAGTAGGCCTGCACCTCCTCCGCGACCAGATTCTCGGAGCAGAAAGATTCGATCGTGCCTTTAAAACATACATCGATCGCTGGGCCTTCAAACATCCCACCCCATGGGATTTCTTCCGCACCATGGAGAACGTGGCGGGTGAAAACCTGTCCTGGTTCTGGCGCGGCTGGTTCCTCAACAACTGGCAGCTCGATCAGGCCGTTACGGCCGTGAAGTATGTAAAGGATGATCCGGCGCAAGGCGCCCTCATTACTTTGCAAAACCTGGAGAAAATGCCCATGCCGGTTGATCTTGAAGTAACCTTCGCCTCCGGTAAAAAAGAGCGTATGATGGTTCCCGTGGAAATATGGGAGCGCAATAAAACCTGGACGGTGAAAATAGCTTCAAAAGAAAAGATCACTACCGTTGTAATTGATCCTGATAAAGCCTTCCCGGATATCAACCCGGCCAACAATACATTGAAGTTGTAATGTTGGATGTTGAATGATGGATTTTGAATGAAGTTACCCAATTCAAAATCCATCATTCAACATTTATAATGTCCTTCTACTTCCCGGTAAAAACGGCTTTTCTCTTCTCCAAAAACGCACCGGCGCCTTCTTGCATATCTGCTGTGCCGAAGCAGAATCCGAAACCATCCATCTCTTTTAAGAACCCGGCTCCATTGCTTTCATAAGCTGCGTTTGCGGCTTCAATACATTTACCCACAGCCAGAGGCGCTTTGGCTAGGACAGTACGCAATATTTCCCTGCATTTGTCCAATAGAGCATCCGGCTCGGTCACATGATTTACCAGTCCGTATTGAAGTGCGGTAGGGGTGTTTATCATATTTCCGGTGATCAGCAATTCTATGGCACGGCCTTTCCCGATCAGTTGCGTGAGCCGTTGCGTGCCGCCATAACCGGGGATCAGTCCCAGGTTCACTTCAGGCTGACCAAACTTCGCATTGGAAGACGCGATCCTGAAATGGCAGCTCATCGCCAGTTCACATCCGCCACCGAGGGCAAAACCGTTCACGGCCGCAATGATGGGTTTGGGACAGTTTTCGATGGCGGAGAAAATATCCTGTCCGCGCTGCGCGAGCGCTTTCCCTTCTTCTACTGAAAGACCTGTAAATTCAGCGATATCGGCTCCTGCCACAAAGGCTTTACTGCCACTCCCCGTAATGATGGCGGCTCCTGCTTCGGGATTTGTTTTGAAAGCGATGATGGCTTCATCGAGTTCGTCCATTACCCCTTTGTTCAGCGCGTTCATTTTGTCCGGGCGGTTGATGGTAATGGTCGTGATGCGTTCGTTGGTTTCAACGGTGATATGCTGGTACATACGGCAGTGTTTTAAACAGAAAAGCCTAAGTTAATAAAACTCAGGCTTTCGGTGTTTTGTTTCTGCTGGCTATCTACTTGAATGGCTATTTTTTTGCGAGATCTTTACGGCTGAAATTGTAGCCCAGGGTAACGAAGAACAGCTTTGCGTCCAGGTTTTGGTATGGTTTTACGCCGTTAGAAGTATAGTCCTGATTGAAAAAATTATTCAGGTAATACTGTCCTTTGATGGAAAAATGCTCACTGAACTGGAAACCTGCGAAAACGGAGGGCATCAGTGTTTGTGTGCGGTCGCTGAACCATTCGTTGAACTTGCTTTTCTTATCATCGTTCACGAATGTTTTTTCTTTGTAGTTAAAAGCAAGGTCCACTTCTACGCCACCGAACAGCATGATACCATCTTTAACATTTCCCACTTTAAAACCTACCGGAACACCCAGTGTATACACTCTTCTTTTCAACTTGGTATCACCTACTTCCGTAATCATACCGATGTTCTTGATATTGGTTCCGGAAAAGAAACCGAAATGATCGCTTACATCATAGTTATAGTTAGTGCCGATGTTAAAAAAGAAAGTAAAACGCGGGATGCTGTTCACTTTGGTGTTATTATCTTTTACATCGGAGAAGGAGAGGATACCGCCGTTTCCACCGAAAGTCGTATACACTTTATCGTTATTTTTTTTCTGGGCGGAAGCGGATTGTACCAAAGCGAATGCGCAAAATGCGAAGATGATGATGTTTTTCATGACTCGTGTTTTAGAATGTGATTGTTGTTGTATAGAGGTTGTACGAATCATGACACGGAAAGGTTACAGCGGATGGGATTTTTTTTTCACGCAAAGTGAAGGGGCTCGCAACGGCGCCACGACGCAACGTTAGCGTTTAATTTTGGGGCAAAAGCCATCCATTATTTACAGTAGGAAATAATGCTGTTAATCTTCAACAAACAGAAAATCCAATCAGGGTCCAACGTTGCGCCTTTGCGCCTGCGAGGCACGAAGCAGTAGCGAGAAATAAAATATACTCCCCAAAAGAAACCTTTTGCCAACCCGCCAACGCTCCGCGTCTCCGCGTGAAAAAAAACTCAAAAATTAAAACCAATTGAAAACAAACTACGCCTTGCGTCCTTGCTCCTTTGCGTCTTCGCGTGAAACCTTAAAACTCCCTACGCCCCTTCACCCAATCCGTGATATAACCACTGATCTCAGTCGTAGGTGTCCCCGGCGGAAAAAGCTTTCCCACGCCCATCGCGTAAAGCTCCTGCATATCTGTCTCGGGAATGATACCGCCACCGGTAAGCAGCACATCATCCATTCCTTTCTCCTTCATAATGGCAATGATGCGCGGGAAAACCGTCATGTGCGCACCGCTGAGGATGCTGATGCCGATGGCGTCCACATCTTCCTGGAGAGCGGCGGTAACCACCATTTCGGGCGTTTGGCGGAGACCGGTATAGATCACTTCCATACCGGCGTCACGCAATGCGGTGGCAATCACTTTGGCGCCGCGGTCGTGGCCATCGAGGCCCACTTTGGCCACCAGCACCCGTACGGGGCGGTTCAGTTGTTTCATGAAGCAATGGCGTTTTTGATAAGCAGCAGACTGCTTTCTATTCTGGCAATCGTTTGTTCTTTGCCGATAGTAGCGGCAATATCGAATACGGCGGGACCGAACTTTCCTCCAACCAGCATGATGCGGAAGGGGAGTTGCAGTTCGCCGGGTTTGATGGCGGAGCTTGCGGCCAGTTCTTTAAAACCGTCTTCCAGTGTGGCGGCATCCCAACTGGATGAACCGCGGAGTATTTCTGTCCATTTTCCGAAGAAACTATGTTTTTCATCGTTCCATTTGGGGAGAACAGGCGAGAAGTCGGGGGAGAGGGGCGCTTCAAAGAAGAAGAAGCCGTTGTCCCATATTTCATTCACGAAAGCGCACCTTTCTTTCACCAGTGCGCATACTTTTGCCACGTAGGCGGTATCGGCGGCAATATTTTTCGCCTGGAGCACGGGTTGCAGGAGTGCTGCGAGTTCATCGTTACTTTTCTGCTGGATATATTGATGATTGAACCACTTGGCTTTTTCGAAATCGAATTTGGCGCCGCCTTTGTGTACGCGGCCTATATCAAATTTTTCAACCAGTTCCTTCAGTGAAAATATTTCCTGGCCGGAGCCATCGTTCCAGCCGATCATGGCCAGCATATTCACGAAAGCTTCGGGAAGAAATCCTCTTTCTCGGAATCCCTGCGTAAGGTCACCTGTTTTCGGATCGGTCCAGTTCATGGCGTAAACCGGGAACCCGAGCCTGTCGCCGTCCCTTTTACTCAGCTTGCCGTTGCCGTCGGGTTTCAGGATCAGCGGGAGGTGTGCCCACTGCGGCATGTCATCTTTCCAGCCCAGGTATTCCCAAAGCAGCAGGTGCACGGGGGCGGAGGGCAGCCATTCTTCGCCGCGGAAGGCGTGCGATATCTTCATCAGGTAATCGTCCACCACAACAGCGAGGTGGTAGGTGGGCATACCATCGGCTTTCAGCAAAACCTTATCATCTACCGTATTGCTGGAAAAACTCACTTCTCCCCGGATCATATCGGTAAATGAAATGGTGGTATCCTCCGGCATTTTGATGCGGATCACATGGGGAACACCTTCGGCGAGTAACTTTTCTGTTTCTGCTGCGCCCAGGGAGATGGAGTTCCGCATTTTCATCCGGACTGCATGACCATACTGGGGCGATGGATTTTCGGGTGATTTAAAATCTTCCCGCATTTTCTCCAGTTCCTGCGGCGTATCGAAAGCGTAATAGGCGTTGCCCTGCGCCACCAGTTGCTCAGCGTACTGGCGGTACATGGGTTTGCGTTCACTTTGTCGGTATGGACCGTAATTGCCGCCCTTCTGCGGACTTTCATCAGGTGCAAGGCCGCACCATTCCAGGCAGTTCACAATATATTCTTCCGCGCCGGGTACGTACCGGGTTTGGTCGGTATCTTCAATTCTTAAAACAAAAGTTCCGTTATGGTGCTTTGCGAACAGGTAATTGAACAACACGGTTCTTACGCCGCCCAGGTGCAGACCTCCGGTGGGGCTGGGCGCGAACCTTACTCTTACGGGTTTTTGATTCATGGGGCAAAGATATTAGTTTTGACCTGATTGCCCTTTCCGGCATGTTTTTTTGGGTACAACATAAAAACAACGGGATGAAGAATAGTGAACCGGCCACCTTACGGGAAGAATTGGAGCAACTGGTAAAAGAACGATTCCGGTCGCTCAAAACCTGGTTCATGCCGAAGCCCGGGGAAGGAAAGTTGGTGCAGGTGGGAAAATTCTTCCTTAAATTGCCCCTGTTAATATTGGTGATCATACTTTCACCAGTTGCTGCTGTTATACTGTTCATCGTTTTTATCGCCACATTTTAATGAAACGGATTACTTCATTTTTTACGCCGTTGACCATTGTTTGCCTGTTGCTGTTTGCACTGCACCAATTGATGGTAAGCGTGTGGCATATCCATATTGAATGGCTCGATAACTGGTTGGATCCCCTGGTTTTTATGCCCGTTTTTTTACGGGGGCTGGAGGTGGAAGGATGGGTATGGGGCGATAGAAAAACACTGGGTGCCACCGATGTTTTTTCCGCGGTGATCTATATCAGTTTATTGATAGAAGGATTATTCCCATTGATGAGCCCGCGTTTCACAGCAGATTGGATAGATGTATTGTGTTACCTGTTGGGCGGCTTAGCTTATTTATGGGCGCATGGCGGATCGGAAAATGATATTAATGACCATACAGCATAGAAGATGTCTTACCTCGTAAAAACCCCGTGGTTACTGAAAAGGCTATATCCTTCGTGTACCTGGGAAATTCCTTCGGAGGAGAAAGTGTTATACCTCACGTTTGATGATGGTCCGCATCCGGAGGCCACCACATTTGTATTGGATGAACTGGCCAAATACGACGCGAAGGGAACCTTCTTTTGTATTGGAAAAAATGTAGTGGAAAATAACGGATTGTACGAACGTATTTTAACGGAGGGGCATAGGGTAGGGAACCATACCTGGAAGCATTTGAACGGGTGGAAAACGGATGATGCCACCTACATCAACGATGTGTTGGAAGCGGGGAAATACATTGATTCCACTTTATTTCGTCCGCCTTATGGACGGATTTCCAGATTTCAGTTGAAGCAACTAAAAGAGAAGTTAGGATACAATATCATCATGTGGACGGTACTGAGCGGAGACTTCGATCTGAAACTTACACCGGAGCGTTGTGCACAAAATATTATCCTTCATGCGGGTTCTGGCTCAATTATTGTATTTCACGACAGCATCAAAGCGTTCCCAAGACTTCGGGTCGCACTTCCACAAACCTTATCACATTTTTCGGCGTTGGGGTACCGGTTTTCGGTTATACCATACTGACAGATTGACTACCTGGGGCTATAAAAAGTTTGGGCCGGGGTAGAAACCCTGGCCCGTTTTTAATCCGTACCCTATGAAAACTTTCACTAAGGTATAACAATTTATTTTTATCTCAAAGTAATTGTTACGGAGATGCCATTTATGGTAATTGAGGCTTTATTATCGCAGGTTCCGTCTCCAAAATCGATCGTATTTTCCCGGCCGTTCCTGCTTATTCCTACAGTTCCCGATTGAATGTATCCACAGCTATTTGCCTTCACCAGCGGGTTAATCACCCTTTTCGACCAGTTGTATTCATTCCCTGACAAAGTTACCGTTCCGTTCGATTCACCCGTAAGACTGTATACATCATCGCCGGGTACGTACAGTGTTGAGTTTCCGCCAATCTGTTTCAGCGTTTTGGTACTTTGCCATGCGGCGGCTTCCCCGTTTTCTTTCGTAACAACGGCATTTTCGATCTTCAGCCCGAATTTCAGTGTATCATTTATACTGCCCAGTTGCTTAATCGTGTGGGTGCCTGCCAGTTGAACACCATTTACCGAAAAGCCTTCAAAAGTAGTAACGGCGGTGGCATCCTTCACTGTGAGACGGTTGGAATAAGTCGTAATAATCTTACCTTTTCTGAGCACGCCATTCCTTCCGGTACAGCCGGCTCCAAAGTCTACCACAATTTTCAGGGGAAAAGTTCTGGGCGCATCTAAGCTGGTAGCGGTGATCGTATAACAATGCCAGGGTTCATTCACCCTTCCGAAGGCGCCGGTGCCAACCATGCCTACCTCATCATTCACGCCCAATACATTATTGAAAACATCATCAAAAGCGGCTTCTGCCGTAACATCGGTTTCTGCGGAAAGTACGGTGGCTTCTTTCTCTTCCAGGATTTTAGCGATAGGATTTTTATCACAGGAAATAAACAACAAACTGAATGTTGCCGCGGCAAGAACGCCGCGTAGCGGTAAGCGTACTGTTTTCATAAAGTGGTTTTAAGGTGAAATTGCGTTCTATAACGTTCTTCGGAAGCGGAATCTTATGTAAGGTTTAATTATTCGTGGAAATTTTCCACCTTTGCGCAAAACAGGGGGAGCTATGGAATTGGTGGATACCCATTGCCATTTATACGGAGAAGAATTTTCAGCAGACATTGACCAGGTGATTGAAAGAGGGAGAGCTGCGGGTGTAAAACGGTTTTACCTGCCGGGCATAGACAGTACGGCTATTCCTTCCATGCTTGAACTGGAAACCAGGTTTCCGGGTGAATGTTTTGCCATGATGGGCCTGCATCCTTGCTATGTAAAGGAAAACTACCTGGAGGAACTTGCGATAGTTCAGCATTGGTTACAACAAAGAAAATTTGCCGCCGTAGGTGAGATAGGACTTGATTTTTATTGGGACAGAACCTTTGAGGTCCAGCAATACGAGGCTTTCCGCACCCAGATTGCCTGGGCGAAAGAACAAGGACTTCCTATTGTGATCCATTCCCGGAATTCCACCCAAGAATGCATCAACATTGTAAAAGAGTTCCGGGATGGCGGGTTGAAAGGTGTTTTCCATTGTTTTTCCGGAAGTGCAGAATTGGCGAGGCAGATTGTACAACAGGGATTTTTACTGGGCATTGGCGGCGTGCTTACCTATAAAAATGCTGGTCTGCCGGAAGTGCTGAAAGACATTCCGCTGGAGCACATCGTATTGGAAACGGACGCGCCATACCTTACCCCGGTACCTTTCCGTGGAAAAAGAAATGAAAGTAGTTACCTTACACATATTATTGCCAAATTGGCCGAGGTGAAACAGATGGATGTGGAAGAAGTGGCCAGGATCACCACTGCCAATGCGGCCTCACTATTTACGCCTGCATTATGACTGCTGCTAACCGCACCACGCCACGTATCCTCATTATCTACACGGGAGGAACGGTGGGAATGGTATATGACGATGTATTGGGCACCTTGCGTCCCATCGGCTTTAAGGAAATCCGCGACAACATTCCGGAGATCATCCGTTTGGGCTACGAGTTCCAGGTACACGCCTTCAATCCTCCGGTTGATTCTTCCAACATGCTGCCCCAGTCATATATTGAACTGGCGAAGATCATCGAAAAGAACTACCACCAGTACGATGGCTTTGTTGTACTTCATGGCTCCGATACCATGGCTTTCACGGCTTCGGCATTGAGTTTTATGTTGGAAAACTTAGGAAAGCCCGTAGTACTTACCGGTTCTCAGTTGCCGATTGGAGAAATCCGGACCGATGCCCGGGAGAACATCATCACGGCCCTGGAAATAGCTGCGGCCAGGCGGGGTAACAAATCTTTGGTACCTGAAGTATGTATCTTCTTTGATTACCAGCTTTTCCGCGGCAACCGTTCTAAAAAATACAATGCGGAGAAATTCGAAGCCTTTTATTCCATGAATTACCCGCCGCTTGCGGAAGCGGGCATTACCATCAAATACCAGCGTCAGTTCATTCTCAAACATCCTGAGCTTCCTTTAAAGGTGCATAAGAAACTGAACCAGGATATTGCTGTGCTTCGTCTGTACCCTGGCATTACCCAAACCACGGTAGATGCTGTGTTCCAGACTCCCAATGCGCGAGCCGTGATCATGGAAACCTGGGGCAGTGGCAATGCCTCTACCCAGCAGTGGTTCATCGACTCTGTAAAAAAGGCCATCAAATCGGGCCTGATCATCGTAAACATCACCCAATGCGATGGGGGAGCGGTGGAATTAGGCCGCTACGAGACCAGCAAGTACCTCCAGGAAGCGGGTGTGATCAGTGGTTACGACCTTACCTTTGAGGCGGCTGTTACCAAGTTGATGTTCCTGCTTGGCCAGAACCTTTCTAAATCTGATATTAAGAGACTGATGCAGACATCACTCCGCGGTGAAATGACTACGGATTAGTGAAAAAAATAAGTCGGGCGCCCTTTGGCGTTTTCAGAAAAGTTCCTAAATTGGTTTGTAGATTCCCCATAAACCTTACCATGAACAATTATGTGAGTGAGGAGGCGAAGCATTGCGCGGAACCTGCCGAATAGGTGAAAATCCCCATCATTTCCAGTTAAAACACGGTTTGACATCCCCCGGCAGAACTGGATATTTGAAAAATATTTCCTTCATCTTCTGCGGTCATAATCATCAAATGGATAATTATGATCACGATGTATGTGCGGCCCCTTCAGCACAAGGGGCAGGATTGGATGGGGTTGTATTATGAACATTACCCTTCTGTCAATGCTATTTTACGGAATGAATTACTGGCCCGTTGGAGCCGGACGCACCGGTGTTGGTACATTCCATTAGAAAAATATGTTTTTGACCAGCTTAAAAAATTGCTGGAGGGAAAGGTTGAACTGGACACCATTGAATTAAAGCAATTTCTTGAAGAGCGGAAAGCGAACGAGTCTCCTGTTTTTTCCGATGAAGAGCATCAGGGGAAAGAGACGCTTCGCACTTATGCCTTAACTGGTCGGGCTTACCCGGAACTTTCGCCTGTAAATGAAGCAGTATTGAAGCGGGTGGTACAGCATCTGGTATTAAAACATTACAGTAAAAGCACAATTACAACTTACCGTAATGAGTTGCATGTCTTTTTTAAGCTACTTGGTCCCATTTCCCCCGAGCATCTTTCTCCTGAAGACATCAAGCGTTATCTGCAGAAATGCGTAACAGATGGCTTGACCGAGAGTACCTTACACAGCAGGATTAATGCTTTAAAATATTATTATGAGCGGGTCTTAAACAAAGAGAAGTTCTTTTTTGAAATCCCGCGTCCGAAGAAGCCCTTACTTTTACCCCGGTTCTTTACCCAGGACGAGATTACATCTATTATAAAAGCGGCGGGTAACCTGAAGCACCGTACGATGCTGATGTTAACCTACAGTGCCGGCTTGCGGGTGAGTGAAACGATAACTTTACGTGTCCCTCAGGTAGACGAGGGGCGTCGGTGTATTTTTATTCACAGGGCCAAGGGTAAGAAGGATAGGATTGTGCAATTAAGTCCGGTTTTGGTGGTTGTGCTCCGCGAATACAAAAAGGAGTACAAGATTGCTGCTGAGGGGTATTTATTTAGTGGTCAGCATCCGGGTCATCCGTATAGTTCACGTAGTCTGCAATTGGTTTTAGAGCGAGCTAAGAAGCGGGCTGGCATTTTGAAACCTGGTAGCATCCATGCGTTGCGGCACAGCTTCGCAACTCATTTACTGGATAAGGGTACAGATGTGACGATGATCATGAAGTTATTGGGGCATAATGATATAAAGACTACGTTAAGATACCTTCATGTAACGAATCGGGATTTGTTACAGGTTGTTAGTCCGATTGATGATCTTAATTTAACGTAGTATATTTTTGAGTTATGCGCTTATTAATTTATAAAAATGGCGGTTTGGAGAGAAGGGGGGAGGTGGAAATTGAAGCGGGGCGCATAATAGGGAGTTGTAGGCAATTAAAACCGCCAAATGACACTCAATGCACCTATTGACATAGACTTATTGACATTTATAAGGACTGGAAAGTTTGACTGTATAAAACTTGGGCAAACGAAAGAGTGGATAATAAATAATTTTCCAGACCCTGACGAATTGTATAAAAACAATTACAAAAGCCCTATTTGGCTTTATGGAAACATTGAATTTCATTTTTATGACGATCAAACTTTGTTTTTGATTTATTCAGATTACATTGACACATTGAATGGTGGACAAAGTTTGCGATTGCATAAATGGATTTTCGACGAGCCGGAAAAGCTTACGCTTGAAAATGTTACTCGACACTTAACTAAAGAGCGGATAGCATATAAATTGGAATATGGGACTTTTTCAAATGGATTCACGACTGCAGCAGTTGAAGTTGCCGCAAGTCAAGTAAAATTAAGCTTTAGCCTTCCAGAAAGCGACGAAGAAGAATACGATGATTATTTGAGGCGACTTAAAAATGCTGACAGTAACCTGTTCCTACTTTTTTCCTTTAGTTTGACTAAAAAATAAAGCTGCCTACAACAATAGTTTTGCAATAGCCGGGTAAGACGGTAAACGTGTTGTTCATTTTTCAAAGTAAATTCATTCTCGGTAAGACTGTTTACGTTTTCAACTCCCGGCCATCGCAAAGCCGTCACGTTGTGCGTCACCTTAAACAAAACCTTTCGTTGACGATAAAATTATTTAATTGCAGGCGGTTCAAATATTGACTGTAATATTATTTACATAATGGGATATTATTTAAGAGCATTTATTTGCAAGCAAGCGGACACTAATGTTTTCACCGACAATTTTGACAAAGCAAAAAATGTAGAGATTGGGCAAGGTCTTAGTTTAATTCCAATGACAGAGCACCTCTATGACCAAATGAATGATCTTATAGTTTCAAATTCAGTTGATGATTTTGAGTATTTGACTGATAATATTGAGGCTAATATTTTACAGAAGATAGGCGACAGAAAAATCGCTTATGTTGAGGCGGAGTATTTTGGTGGCGAAGGTGGACAGATTGCGATTATATGGGAGAATAATAAAAGAGAAAAAGTTTTAGACTATGGGCAGAACAAAATCAACGAAGTTTTGAAGGACTTTGGAGTAATTTCAGAAAATGGAGGAGATGAGTTTTCGACATTAGGTTTTGGATTGCACCGACATACAAGAGAGTGGCTCGAAGGCGCAGACTAAATAGGCGAACGCACAACAATAGTTTACTGAATAGCCGGGTAGACGGGTAACGTGGTGTTCAGTTTTTAGAATAAATTCAATCTCGGCAAGACTGTTTACGTTTTTAAACTCCCGGCCATCAGTAAGCCTTGCCGTTGCCTGCTATACATCGACACCTAATAATGAATTCCATTTTGACATTTTTTCTAGGACTGATTACTTGTGTAAGTTGTTATTCACAAGACGTAATTGGTATTGACAGTAAGTATCTGATAAGTTTAGAAGCTTCAGCAAGGGATCTCGAATGTGATACGGTTATCGTGAGATCTTCAAAACAATCGCAGTTAATTATTCAATATCATAAAATCAACGACACGACTGTTTTAAAAACTGAGACAATTTACAATTATGAAGCAAGCTATAAGAAGCTTGTTTACATTCGGACTGTTTATTTCAGTGACAATAAAAAAATACTTGCTTGGACGCACAAGAGTTTGGATTCCGAAATTTTAGTGGCTGGAGAACTAAATTATTACGACAGCAAGGAAAAGCTATTGGAAACATTCAAATGGGGTTCTGGAGAAATAGGGTTGCGTATAAAGTATTTCTATGACAACAAAGGCGAGCTAATTAGGTCGCTAAGTTATCGGGGTGACCTGCTCGTTGAGACTAAAAGTTACCGATAAAAGTACATCAGGCAACAGCGGTTTACTAATAGCCGGGTAAGACGGTAAACTTGGTGTTCATTTTTCCAATTAAATTCACTCTCGGCAAGACTGTTTACGTTTTCAAATCCCGGCCATCAGTAAGCCGTTACGTTATGTGGCATTTTAGAGCGACACCCTACAAAAAATGAATATACAATTACCAACCAAAAAAGGACAGCCAAATACAACACCAACCATAGACTTTGAACAACTTGTAATTGTCGGAGCTAATGGAGCGGGAAAAACTCGATTTGGGTCTGATATAGAAAGAAGATATCTTGGGCAAACGCACAGAATATCAGCTCAAAAATCACTTACATTTCCAAAGGAGGTAAGTCCAACTTCAAAACAAAAAGCGGAAAAAGAATTTCTATTAGGTGGATACATTGATGGGTGGAGCGAACAACAAAATTTGCAACGGAAAGTAAGTACGAGATGGGGAAACAACCTCAACACATCTTTATTAAATGATTTTGAAAAACTTCTTGTCTTGCTACATACCGAAGAATATGAAGAATCATTATCATTTAAGGAAGGCAGAATAGCAAAGCCAACTACAAAATTGGACAGAGTTCAAAATCTTTGGGAGGCTGTCCTACCTCATAGAAAACTTCTCAAAAAAGCTGGAATAATTGAAACATATCCAACAGGAAATAATGCCGACTCATATAATGCTTCAGAAATGAGCGACGGCGAGAGGGTTATTTTTTATTTAGCAGGTGAAGTTATTTGTGCACCACCAAACTCTATAATAATTATTGATGAACCAGAAATGCATATCCATTCGTCTCTAATTAAGTCACTTTTTGATTTAATAGAAGCAGAACGTCCCGATTGCTCGATAATTTATCTTACCCATAACATT
>CAMLRX010000094.1 GCA_946482545.1 uncultured Flavihumibacter sp.
GAAAGGACCACCAATACCGATGTGGCGCACCAGTTCCGCTTTGGTGTACCGGCCGTAGTGTTTTCCCAGCACGATCCCAAAAACTGCAGGCTGGAAGGCGTGGTGAGTTACCAGGGTGGGAACAAAATGAAATTGTCGCTCCGTACCGATGAACTCCCCGATTGGGCCGATGATGGTAAACTGGGTGTAGATATCCTGTTTGATAATAATAGTTACGAAGAAATGGAAGCCGCGCTGAAGAAGGCGGCTTCCCTGGCTGGTGAGCCTAAAGAAGGACGACTGGTGCAGGTGCTTACGGGTACCACAAAGCCTGTTTTTCACGAAATGCCTTTTCAATTCTTTTCTTCACTCAATACTTTCCAGAACAACGCTGTTCAGAAGATACTTTCCGCCGTGGACCTGGCCATTGTGCATGGCCCTCCCGGAACCGGTAAAACAACTACGCTGGTACAGGCCATCAAAGCATTAACGGAACAAGGGAATAAAAAAATACTGGTGGTAGCGCCCAGCAATACCGCCGTGGATTTGTTGAGTGAAAAGCTGGCCGATGAAGGATTGAATGTATTGCGCGTTGGCAACCCCGCGCGGGTTTCCGAAAAATTAATTTCGCTTACACTAGACAGTAAGGTGGCACAGCACCAGTCGGTGAAGGAAATAAAAAGGCTTCGCAAACAGGCCAACGAGTTCCGCGATATGGCCCATAAATACAAACGCAGTTTCGGCAGGGCCGAAAGGGAACAACGGAAATTACTGTTCGCCGAAGCGCGTAACATCATGAAACAGGTGGAGCAAACCGAACAATATATTGTGGATGATCTCCTGAACCGTGCACAGGTAATTACCGCTACGCCCGTTGGGGCCAATCATTATACCGTGCGCCATTTACAATACGATATAGCCGTTATCGATGAAGCGGGCCAGGCGCTGGAGCCCTCTTGCTGGATCCCTGTATTAAAAGCGCGCAAGCTGGTGATGGCCGGAGACCATTGTCAATTGCCACCTACCATTATTTCGGAGGAGGCCGCGAAAAAAGGATTGAACAAAACGTTGATGGAGAAGAATGTTCAGTTGCATCCCGAAGCGGTGGTATTGCTGGAAGAACAATACCGGATGCACGAAAGTATCATGGAGTACGCGTCCGCTATCTTCTACGAAAGTAAATTGAAGGCAAACAGCGCTGTTGCCGGAAATTTGTTGTTTGAAGAAGATGAGCCCCTGCTTTTTATTGATACCGCCGGTTGTGGCTTTGAAGAAAAGCTGGAAGGCACCAGTACAAGTAATCCGGAAGAAGCGGCCTTTTTACTAAGGCATCTTTCCGGTATGGTGGAAACTTTGAAAGAAAGGAAGGGAAAAGAAAAATTTCCTTCCGTGGCGGTGATTTCACCTTACCGTGAACAGGTTCGTTTATTGAAAGATCTGTTGCAACACAATGCCGCATTGGTACAACGTAACGAACACATTTCTATCAATACAATTGATGGATTCCAGGGACAGGAAAGAGATATCGTATACATCTCCTTAACGCGCAGTAATCCAGATAACAGGATCGGTTTTCTTTCTGATATCAGAAGAATGAATGTGGCGATGACGCGTGCGCGTAAAAAACTTGTAGTGGTGGGCGACAGCGGAACATTGTCCCAGTTCCCTTTCTACGCGGGCTTCATTGCCCACGCAGAAAGGAAAGAAGGCTACAAAAGCGCCTGGGAATTTATGGAGGTGTGATTGTTTTCGTCACGCTCTCCGGATCACGCCCAACAACAGGCTTACGATGGCGAGAACGATCAGGAGGTGGATCAGACCGGTGGCGCTGTACACAAACACGCCCAGTAACCAACCTATAATTAATACCACTGCTATCAGATAAAGTATGCTTCTCATAAAAATTTATTTATTGGTGAATTAAAAAGGGTCTCGCAGCAGTATTTAAAAATACCTTGCCAGCATACCCTGCATCTTGTGCATTATAGATATAACCGTAGAATTTATCATTTCTTGGGGTGCATTTTCCCCAACAAAGGGTGGAGCATATTTTTTACAGTAGTGGAAAACATTCTATGGACCTTCGTTCAGCATACCCCTACTGGCTGTTGCGGCACGGCATTGTGAACAGTTATCCTTCCCTTCAAAAAAATAGCACAGCCGATGTGGCCATAATAGGCGCAGGCATTACAGGCGCTTTGGTGGGCTGGCATTTGGCAAAGGCCGGTAAAAAAGTGATCGTTGTGGATAAGCGCCATGTGGGCATGGGCAGCACTGCGGCTTCCACGGCATTGTTACAATACGAAATAGATACGCCACTGCGTGAACTGATAGAGAAAGTGGGAAAGAAAGATGCCGAAAGAAGTTACCTGCTGTGCCGAAAATCCATTTACGACCTGCAACAGATTTGCAAAGGATTACCCAAGGAATGTGGTTTTGAACTGCGTCCCAGTTTCCAGTTCGCTTCTTATAAAAAGGATATGAAAGAACAGGAGGAAGAATATGCCCTGCGGAAACAGATTGGCATACCGTTGAAAAAACTGAATAGGGAGCAGGTGAAAAAAACTTTTGGCTTCGATGCCCCTTCAGGATTGCTGTCGGCCGATGGTGCCGTAGTAGATGCCTACCGGCTTTCCCACGCATTACTGGAGCAAGCTGCAAAAAAAGGATTGAAAGTATTTGACGGAACCACCATAACAGAAATCAGGCACAAAAGAAGCGGCGTGGAACTGGAAACCGACACCGGCGCGATCATAAAGGCGAAGCACCTGGTGATCGCCTGCGGGTATGAATCACAACAATACCTCGAACAGCAGGTGGAATTACTTCATTCCACCTATGCTATTGTGAGCGAACCTTTCCAGGAGAAAAAATTATGGTACAAAGATGCGCTCATCTGGGAAACCGCCGACCCCTACATTTACCTCCGCACTACACCCGACAACCGCATCCTGATCGGCGGCATGGACGATGATTTTTCCGATCCGCAAAAAAGAGATGAGCGCCTGCCACAAAAAGCCAAGGCCCTGGAAGCGAAATGCAAATCTCTTTTCCCGCATCTTCCTTTTAAAACCGATTTTAAATGGGCGGGCACCTTCGCAGGTACCAAAGATGGATTGCCGTATATCGGGAAACATAAATCCCGCCCAAATACTTATTTCGCCTTGGGATTCGGGGGTAACGGCATCACTTTCAGCATCATCGCCGCGCAATTGATCCGGGATGAACTGATGGGAAAAGAAAATCCTGACCTCAGCATATTCTCTTTCAACCGTTAGTGGCACAGATTTTTAAAAACGTTAGCTACAAATCACTATAAACTCATTTTCAAATGAAAACGAATACAGGTATAACAGAACAGAGCGCGAAAAGTATCGCTGAAATCCTGAATACCCTGCTTTCCGATGAATATGTATTGCTCACCAAAACCAGGAATTACCACTGGCACGTAACGGGCAACAGTTTTATGGAAATGCACCGGCTATATGAGGGACAGTACGATACCATCCGCGAAGTAATTGATGAAATTGCAGAAAGGGTTACCCAACTGGGGCAAAAAGCCACGGCTACCATGAAGGAATTTCTCGCGCAAACGCGTTTGAAAGAAGGTCCTTACCATTCTGAACAGGACAAGCAGGTGAAACAACTGCTCGCCGACCACGAGGCCATTTCCCGACACCTCCGGGAAGACATTAGCAAAATTGAAGAAGAACACGACGATCCCGTAACGGTGGATATGCTCACCAATTTCCTGGGCACCCACGAAAAGACCGCCTGGATGTTAAGGTCCTATCTGGCATAACAATTGAATATAAGCAATTCACTATCAGCACTTATATAAAATAAAGATTGATCATTTAAAAATCCGCAACATGAAAAAGTTAGTAGCAGTATTATCCGTAGCGTTTTTAGGAACAGCCGCAATGGCACAGGAGCAGCAAACTTCATCCGAGTCTTCTCTTTCTCCCAAATTCGGGTTGAAACTTGGCGCCAACCTCTCCAATTTATATGTGGACGAAGTGGATGACAACAACATGAAACTGGGACCCAACGTAGGCTTCTTCGCAAAACTGCCCATCGCCAGGGGCTTTTCCATCCAGCCTGAACTTACTTATTCCAACAAAGGTGCAAAACTCCGTTACGATAACTTCTTTCAGGGGTCAGGTGAATACCGTTTTAACCTGCACTACGTTGAACTGCCTGTGATGGCGGTAATCAACCTGGGCAGTAATTTCAACATCCATGGCGGTCCATACATTGGATACCTGGCTGGCGCTACCATTAAAGATATGGACGATAACGGTACCATAACTGGCGCTACTGACCTGAATGCGGAGAACTTTAACCGGTTTGATGCTGGTTTGGCGGCAGGTATCGGCGTGGATATTTCTAATGTAACCATCGGTGCCCGTTACAGTTATGGTATGAGCGAGATCGGAAAATCCGGCAGCCTTTCAGGAAACCTCACCGGCGATTCCAAGAACAGCGTGGTGGGTATTTACATCGGCATCGGGTTCTAACCACGGCATCAGCATTTATAAATAGTAAGAGGCGGTCACAGGCGCTCCCAACACGGGAGCGCTTTTTTTTGCTCCAGCCCTCGTCAAGCCTTGCTTTTGATACATTTCTCCGGTCATTCTGCGCAATTCCGCCCGTATTTCTGCCCCGGTACCCGCCTAATTTTAGCGGGTATTTTATTTAAACCAAAACCAACGCTTCAACCATGATCAGAAATCTTCAAAGGGTGTTTTTGTTTGCAGCGCTACTGGCGGCACTGGTTTCCTGCTCAAAAAAGGATGAGCCGATAGCCACGGCTTTCGTCAGGAAGTACTGGAACGAAACGGCCAGCAGTAAGTTTGTGGTACCTGCACCTGCCGTACCGGAAGTGAAAGCGCAGTTTTTCCTCCACCTGATGACGGACCACGTATTCCATTACGATATCCTTTTCGGGAGCGATTACACCGCCAACGATATTTCCGGTGCCGCGCTGTATTATGGATCCGCCGCTTCGCCGGGTGAATTATTGGCGGACCTCTCACCAACCATCAATGGAAGACACCTTAAAGGGAAACTGCAACTGACCGCCGGACAGGCGCAGGATTTGATGGAAAAACAGGTGTTTCTGAATGTCGCTTCCAAAACACAGACCGCTGGCATCGCCAGGCTTCAACTGGAAGAAAACATCGACTGGGCGGGAGATGTAGCCCTCTCGGGCAGCGAAGTAAATCCACCCTCCGGTTCGGCTGCCACGGGGAGGGTGATCCTCCGTTTAACCACCGATAAAGTGTTGCATTACCAGGTTCAGGTTTCGGGACAAGCCGGTTCAGATGTACTGGGGGCCACCCATTTGCACGAATACAATGTATCGCCTGCACTCAGCTTTCCTTTAGCCGAAGCGCCCGCCGATTATAATACCATAAAGTCTGTTCCCGCTTCCGACGCACTCATCAAAGCGTTGAAAACGAATCCTGTATTTATTGATGTGCATTCCACCGCGTTCCCTTTGGGACTAATCGGCGGAAAGCTCCGCTGATGCCATTTGTTCAACCAAAACTCATTCAACAATGACGAAATCCCATATATTTTGCGCGGGTGCGCTGGCTGCGGCCTTTCTGCTGGGTAACCCGTTAGGTGCCACCGGGAAAAGCGCGTATACGCTGAACTGGTTCCAGGAAAAAACCATAAAAGGAAAACTGACCGATACCGACGGAAAAGCGATTGCCGAAGCCGACATCACCAATAAAAAGTCCGGGCAGGTGGTACAATCCGCTGCCGACGGCTCCTTTTCGATCCTCGCTGCTCCGGGAGATGAACTGGAAGTGGCGCAGGAAGGATTCTTCCCTTTCTCCATTATTATTTCCGCGGAAAATGCCGCCCTGCCTTTGCAGATCATATTAAAAGAACAAACACTGGCCGCTGCCAGAAAGGTACAACTGCCTTCAGGTACGCGTTCCGTAGACCAGGTAACCGGCTCCTTCGATGTGATCTACAACCGGGAGTTGATCAAATCACCTGTGGTGGACATCACCAACGCGCTTTCCGGAAGACTCTCCGGCCTGTATACCCTGCAGCAGGGCGCCACGCCGGGCAGTGAAAAAGCAGCGATGTGGATGCGCGGCCTTTCGAACCCGCTGATCGTGATCGATGGCATTCCCAGGGAATATACCGTGCTGAATCCCGCAGAAATCGAAAGTGTAACTGTACTCAAAGATGCCGTGGCTACTAACTTATATGGTATGCGGGCCTCTAATGGCGCCATTCTTATTACCACAAGAAAAGGAACCCCCGGCAAACAGGTGGTTTCTTTCACCGCGCAGTATGGTGTTCAGCAACCCACACGCAAACCATCCTACCTCGGCGCTTACGACTATGCCCGGCTTTTTAATGAAGCCCTGCAGAACGACGGGCTGCCCGCGCAATATCCAGATGCCGCGCTGGAGGCTTACCGCACTGGTTCGGACCCCTATCTTTTCCCCGATGTGGGTTGGTACAATACCATCACCCGCAACAAAATGAACTTCGCACGGTACAGCGCCGATGTTTCCGGGGGTGGGAAGTTTGCCACTTATTACCTCGCGCTTGACCATGTGAACCAGGAAGGCATCTTCGTAACTGATAAAGAGAAGAATACTTACAATACCAACAACGATTACAGGCAGTACAGCATCCGTTCCAATGTGTCGATGAACATCAATCCCACACTCACGGCTTACCTGAACGTATTCGCGTTGGTGCGTAACGGCACACAGCCCGGGGCCACCACCTCATCTGTGCTTTCCGGTATTCTTTCCACACCCAATAACGCGTACCCCATTGTAAACCCGGATGGCTCCATTGCGGGCACCACGGAGCGCAACACCAACCTGTATGCGCAAACGGTTAACTCCGGTTACCGGCAATCCTACAACAGGAATATATACGCCGATGTGGGGTTGAAGAAAGAATTGAATGCGCTGCTGAAAGGCCTTTACCTGCTGGGAACTGCTTCCTTCGGTACCGATCTCACCGAAGATGTGAACCGGTCCAAAGTCTATGCTTCCTATAAAATGAATGTGGATCCCGTTTCCGGTGATACGACCTACACCAAATTCGGTAATGATGCCACCCAAAACAACAGCGGTTCCATTCCCACACAAACGCGGAACAACTTCTGGCAACTGGGCATCGGGTTCAACCGGAACTTCGCAACGAAGCATGAAGTTACCGCCAAAGCCCTGGTGAGCAACCAGCAATACAGCGCCGATGCCACGCTGCCGCTGAAATACATTACTTACGCCCTCAACGGAACTTATCGTTTCGATAACCGCTTCGACCTGGAAATGGCACTCTCCGCCATGGAACAGAACAGGTATCCTTCCGGCAACGACCTCGGTTTCTTCCCCGCAGGGGGACTCGGATGGACCATCTCCAACGAGAAATGGTTCCCCGAACTGAAAGCGCTGAACGCATTGCGGCTGAAAACCTCTTACGGCCTGACAGGCATAGACAACGTAGGTTATTACATCTACGACCAGTTCTATGCTTCAGGTACCGGTTACACGCTGGGGAATACGCCTACAGGCATCGGCGGGGTGGTGGAATCAGCCCTCGCCAACCCGTTCGTGACCTGGGAAAAAGCAAAGAAATTCAACATCGGAGCAGAAGCCAAGTTACTGAAAGATAAACTGGCCATCAGCGCGGAATACTACATCGATCGGTATTTCGACCTGATGCAGACCCGCGGCCGTTCCAACGCCATCATCGGGAACAGTTTTCCGCTCGAGAACATCGGAGAAAACCGCTACCATGGCTGGGACATCTCCATTCAGTTCCAGGAAAGCAGGGGTAAACTCCAATACTATGCAGGCCTGAAATTCAGTACCCGTCAAAGCGAAATCATTTTCCAGGATGAAGTGGAAAGAAAGTATGCCTGGATGAAGCGCACCGGACAGAAAGTGGACCAGACCTTCGGATATATTGCCGATGGCTTTTATTCCGAAGCAGATGTGGCCAATAAGATTCCAACACTGGAAGGATACGCGCCAGTTCCGGGTGATATCAAATACAGGGACCTGAATAGTGATGGGGTGATCAACCGTTATGATATGGCCAGCATCCGCAATACCAAACCCTTACTGTACGGAGGTTTCCAGGCAGGTGTCTCTTATGCGGGCATTGAGTTCAGTTTCCTGCTCCAGGGTGCGGCTAACCGCGATGTGCTGCTCTTCGGCACCAGCGAATGGGAGTTTCAGCCTTTTTCCGGCGGCGGCTACCAGCAGGCACAGGCACATCACCTCAACCGCTGGACCCCGGCAACTGCGGCAACGGCAACCTATCCACGGTTGACCGTGGGCACCAACGTGAACAACCATACTACTTCTTCCTTCTGGGTGCGCTCCGGCAATTACCTGCGTTTAAAAAACGTGGAACTGGCTTATGCACTGCCACGTAAATGGGTAAACGCAATCCGGTTGTCGAACGCGAAGTTCTTCCTGAACGGTTTCAACCTGCTCACC
Organism: uncultured Flavihumibacter sp.; assembly: GCA_946482545.1. The sequence goes on from CAMLRX010000094.1 coordinate 8,475, forward strand.
TTCAGCAAAGAGAACCGGTTCGATCCTGAATATACTTCCGTGGCCGGTTATCCTAACCTTAAAGCCTTCAACGCAGGCGTAAACATAAAATTCTAGCACCATGCTCAAAAACGCACTATACAGCATTGCGCTCACGCTGGTTCTCGCCAATGCGGGCTGCAAGAAAACAAACGAAGAATACCCGCTGGAACGCTGGGATGAATCAGTGGTGTTCGACCCGAAAGACAGTGTGGGCAACTACGCCAGGCAGTTCCTCATGAATATCTATTCCTCCATGCCCAATAATTTCGCGGGCATCGGCAGCAATGCCCTCCTCGATGCAGGCACGGATGATGCGGTGTACCGTTACCCCAACAGTACCGTGGAAACTTTTGTGAACGGAAGATGGACGGCATGGAACATGCCCGATAACGTGTGGAGCAAATACTATACGGGCATCCGGAAAGTAAACACCTTCCTGGCAAAAGTAGATGTGGTGCCCGTTCGTACACCCGGACTTGTCTCCGAATGGAAAGCCGAGGCCCGTTTTCTTCGCGCGCTTTTTTATTTTGAAATGGTTAAAAGATGGGGCGGGGTGCCATTGGTAGGCGATAAAATTTTTACAATCGAAGACAACCTGGATATACCACGCAACAGTTATGAGGAGTGCGTTTCATACATCGTGGCTGAATGTGATGCCATACATGAACTCGTGGTGAAAGATGCGGACCTGAAAGATGGCGACCTAGGCCGGATCACCCGTGGTGCCGTGCTGGCGCTGAAGGCGCGCACCCTGTTGTATGCAGCCAGCCCTTTGAACAACCCCACGAACGACCAGGCGAAATGGCAACGTGCCGCCGATGCCGCGAAGGATGTGATGAACCTTGGAAGTTTCTCCCTGTTCTCCAACTTCACCACCTTGTTCACCACACGGAAAACAACGGAAACCATTCTCGCTTTTCAAACCGCCACCAGCACCAATATCGAAACCAACTACGGTCCAACCGGGTATTCCGGCAATGGTACGGGCAACGGGTTGATCAATCCTACTCAAAGCCTGGTGGATGCTTTCCCCATGAAGAATGGAAAGGATATTTCAGATCCCACTTCCGGGTATAATCCGCAGCAGCCTTACCTGAACCGTGATCCGCGTTTGGCCGCCACGGTATTTTACAATGGGCTTTCCTGGTTGGGCAGACCCGTGGAACTTTACGATGGAGGCCGCGACTATGCCGGTTCTCAAACGGGCTACTTCATGCGCAAATTCATGGGCAGCTTCACTACTGGTTCCGCGTATTCCGCCACCAACCACAGTTCCATCATTTTCAGGTATGCCGAAGTATTGCTGAACTACGCGGAAGCAGCCAATGAAGCCAACGCGGCACCACCGGAGGACGCGTTCAAAGCCATTGAAAGTATTCGTCAACGCGCGGGACTTGTTCCGTACACGATCAGCAGAAGTCTTTCCACAACAGCGTTCCGTGAACTGGTGCGCAAGGAAAGAAGGCTGGAACTGGCTTTTGAAGAACACCGCTTCTGGGATATCCGTCGCTGGAAGACCGGCGCTTCGCTGCTTCAAAGTAAAACACTGACCGGCATTACCGTGGTAAAGAACCCAGATAACAGCTACACGTACACCTACGATCGCCCGGTGTTAAACACTGTATTTGAAGAACGGATGTACCGGTATCCGATTCCGGTAGGAGAAATTGAAAAGGGCAAAATGCTGGAACAGAATACCGGCTGGGAATAATCACATCATTCAAACCAATACCAACGCTATGTATAAAATAACTGCCTGTTTGGCGCTGCTGCTTTGTATGGCAACGGCCGCCTTTACCCAGGGAAAAGCGGTGAAAGGAACCGTTACCGATGGGAAGCTGCCGCTGGAAGGCGCTACGGTAGCCGAGAAAGCGAATCCCAACAACGCCGTAACCACCGATGAGAACGGAAGGTTCTCGCTGGTGCTCACCAAAGCCAATACCGCCATCCTGGAAGTATCCAGTGTAGGCTACGTTACCCGTACCGAAGATGCTTCAGGAAAAGAAGTGCTGCACATTGTGCTGGAAACAGATACAAAAGGAATGGACGAAGTAATGGTGGTGGGTTACGGCAGAAAGAAAAAGATTACCAACACCGGTGCCGTAAGCAGTGTGTCCGGGACAGAGATCAGGCAGAGTCCTTCGGCGAGTTTGCAGAACTCCCTTGTGGGGCGCCTGCCAGGTTTCTTCGCGCAGCAGCGCTCCGGTCAACCGGGTGAAGACGCCGCCGATTTTTACATCAGGGGCGTGAGTTCGTACACCGGCTCCGCCACACCACTCATTGTAGTGGATGATATTGAAGTGGACCGCTCACAGATGAAAGACATCGATCCCAACGAAATTGAATCGCTTACCATCCTGAAAGATGCGGCCACAACGGCTGTATATGGTGTGAAAGGCGCAAACGGTGTGGTGCTCATCACCACCAGGCGGGGCAAAGAAGGTAAACCGCAGGTAACGTTCCGCACCGAGAGCGGCCTTCAGAAACCGACCATCTATTTCAATTTCCTACCCGGCTACCAGGACCTGTTACTGCTCCGCGAACAAATGCTGGGCTCAAAGCAGGACCCGGTGGGTTTGTACCCCAACCTGTATTCTGACGAATCCATAGAACTTTACAGGAACCAGACATCTCCCTTTACGCATCCCGATGTAAACTGGATCGACGCACTCTCCAAACCCAGTTCCCTTCAGCTCCGCAACAACCTTGATGTGAGCGGCGGTACAAAAAATGTGAAGTATTTTATTTCAGCCGGTTATCTTTTCCAGGATGGGATCATGAAAAATTTCAGCAAGGACCAGGGGTTCAACAGCAACTATTATTACAAACGCTACAACTTCCGTTCAAACCTGGACATAACGGCAACGCCTACCACAAAATTCAGGTTCGACCTTTCCGGCCGTTTCGGTGAAACCAATGAACCCTACATCACCGATCCCAATATGACCGGTGGCGCGTGGCCATTGTGGCGCCAGATTATGTCAGGTGTAATGCCCGCCTGGGGCTTCCCGGTGTATACGCCCGACGGCAGCTATGGCGCACTCACAGGAAAATCGATCAACCCGGTCGGATTGCTCACCCACATGGGATACCAACGCGAATATGATAATACTTTCAACGCAAATGTGACGGGCAACCAGAAACTCGATTTCCTCACAAAAGGCCTTATGCTGAACGGAACAGTCGCCTTCACCACCATTGCCACAGATTACAAATCGCTTTACCGCACCAATTTCCCCGCGTATGAATACAATGCGTCTACAGGACAATATGTATTGTACAATACCGATCAGAACCTGTTCAGACTTCCGCCCATGAGTCTGCTCAATACTACTGTGGGCGGCACACAGCCGTCCACCACCAAAAGGGTGAACCTGCAGGCCTCCCTGACCTACGACAGAACTTTCGGCAGCCACCATCTGAACGTGCTCGCGCTTTACAACCAGTTCACTTATACCGGAGGCAATGCAGCGATACCAGAAAACTTCAGGGGCTATTCCGGAAGGGTGGAATATGATTATAAGAACAAATACCTGGTTAGTCTGGTAGTAGGTTACAACGGTACCGACAGGTTCAAGGCCAGTCAGCGTTATGGCGCGTTCCCCGCCGCTTCCATCGGATGGAACATCAGCGAAGAAACCTGGTTCAAAGACAATGTAAACTTTATCGATAACCTGAAAGTCCGTGCCTCCTGGGGCCGCGTGGGCAGCGATGACATTGGCGGGTACCAATACCTCTATGAAGAAGTGTACAACAGAAGCACTTCTTCCCAGTATTCCTTCGGCGAAACTACGGTTAGTATGCCCTGGATTGTGCCCGGAACACTGAAGAATGAAGATGTGCGCTGGGAAATGGAAGAACAAAAGAACCTCGGTCTCGACCTGCGCATGTTCAAAGGAAAAATCCAGGTTACTGCCGATGTGTTCGATCGTTTCCGGTATGATATCCTCGACAGACCTAAAAGTACGCCGTCCTTTGCGGGACTGGGTTCTTCGTTGCCTGCAGTGAACCTCGGCCGCGTAAGCAACAAAGGATACGAGATCGACATCAGCTACCAGAACAAGATCGGGAAACTGGATTACTTCGTGAAAGGCAACTACACGTTCGCGAAGAACAAAATACTTTTCAGCGACGAAGTTTCTCCCGCCTATCCGCAACTCGCTACCACCGGAAGGCCCATCGGGCAATTCTACGGGTACGTGTGGAGCGGAGCCTTCTACCGCGATCTTCTGGATGTGGATACCAGCGCCAAACCCACAGGAATGGTGCTGCCCGGCGCACTTAAAATGGTGGACATTTCAGGCGATGGCATCATCAACGATGCCGACAGAACCGCTATCGGAAATCCTAACAGGCCCAATACTTATTACGGTTTCAGCACCGGCATTTCCTACCAGGGATTCGATTTGTCGCTCATGTTCCAGGGGACCCGCGGGAGCAGTTTCTTCACCGAATTGTTCAGCGTGGGCAACAACGTGAAAACAATGAATATCCACCTGGAACGATGGACACCTGAAACGGCAGATTACGCCCAGTTCGCAAGGCTCGGTGAAGGTGGCGGCGTGAACGGACAACTTTCTACCTACTGGCTCCGCTCCGCTGATTACCTCCGTTTGAAGAACGTGGAACTGGGTTACAGGATTCCGACGCATATCGCGAAGAAATTAAAGGTCCAGAACATCCGTATATACGGCAATGGATTGAACCTCCACACCTGGTATAACCTGAAAATCTACAACATCGATCCGGAAAATACTTCCAACGGTACCAGCGCATTAAGCTCCTATCCGCAACAAAAAGTATTCAACGCTGGGGTGAGTGTCACCTTCTAAAAAATAATTCCATGAAACAATTGAAATACAAAGGGCTGCTGGTATTAACGGGCATCATCCTGCTGGCCACCGCCTGCTCCAAAAAAGGGACTGACTTCCTCGATCAGACGGAAACGGGAACACTCAACGAGGCCCTCACTTTCGCCGACAGTATCCGCACCATGGAGTTCCTGACTGGTTTGTACCAGGGTATCTCGAACCATTACAAACAAACCAGCCTCGTGAACTATGGCAGTCTCGCGGATTGTACTGATGAAGCGGAACTGATATGGACCGGCACCAGTAATTATCCCATCATCATCAATACCGGTGGACTTGCCCCGGGTTACGCCTGGGTCACGAACAGTTGGTCGCACTGGTACAGCCGTATCCGCAACGCGGCCATCTACCTGAAAAATGTCAATAAAACACCATTATCAATTGAGCTCCGGAAAAGGACTTCTGCCGAAGCGCGGTTTATGCGGGCCTGGTATTACCAGCAATTGCTGCGTTTTTATGGCGGAACACCTTTGTTGGGCGATTCTGTTTACAGTCCGAGTGACCTCATCAGCTTACCGAGAAATACCTATGCCGAATGTGTGGATTACATCGTGAGCGAACTGGATGCGGTAGCCGAAGTATTGCCTCCAGGATATACCGGTGCTGATTACGGAAGAGCCACCAAAGGAGCGGCGATGGCATTGAAGGCGCGTGTGCTGCTGTATGCTGCCAGTCCATTGCAGAACGGGGGATACAATGGCAGTAACGGTTTCGTGGCTACCGAGGAACAAAAGGCGCTGGTAGGCTATACTTCATTTGATGAGAACAGGTGGAAAAAAGCCGCGGATGCGTACAAGGCTGTGATGGATCTTAACCTGTATGACCTGTACACCGATCCTTCCAATACCACACCGGGATATGGTTTCTACAAAATGTTCACGCTCCGTATGAACAACGAGGCTATCTTTCAGATCATGGAGGGCAACAACACTTCGCTGGAGGGAATCTGGTTCCCTAAAAGCAGGAGTGGCCAGTCGGCCAGCTATCCCAGCCAGCAACTGGTGGATGCTTTCCCGATGAAAACCGGACTTCCCATCTCCGATCCCGCTTCCGGGTACAACCCCAACGATCCGTATGTGAACCGCGATCCGCGTTTTTACTATACCATCCTCTACAACGGGGCCATGTTCCGGGGTAATACCACCGTGGCACAGTCTGCCGTTTGGACCTACCAGGGCGCGCCTACCGATGGCATGGGGCAGGCATCGGCCACCCGCACCGGTTATTATTGCAGGAAGATGATCAGCAATGAAGCTACTGGTAACTCACAGCGTTGTATACCCGAAATAAGATATGCTGAAGTGTTGCTTTCTTATGCTGAAGCGCTGAACGAATTCAGCGGTCCCACACAAGCGGTGTACGATGCCGTGGAGAAAGTGCGCGAAAGAGCAGGACTCTCACCGTTCGCCCTGCCGGCCGGACTTACCAAAGAAGCGATGCGCAGCCGGATACATGCCGAAAGAAGGGTGGAACTCGCTTATGAAAACCACCGCTACTTTGATACCCGCCGCTGGAAAATAGCCCACGACCCCGAAGTGGTGGTATTAAGAGGCCTGCGGTGGATCAAAGAGGGCAACAATTACAAACGGGAAGATATTGTGGCGGATGCGCGCGCTTTCAACCATCCGGCCATGTACTATTTCCCGATCCCGCAGGCAGAAATGGGACGGCAGCCATTGTTCGTTCAGAATCCCGGCTATTAGATTTTTAACCTTACAGTATATTCTTTGATGAGAAATTTTTCACTGATCCTTGCTTTATTGCTCGTGGCGGTCCGGGGAATGACCCTGGACCAGCCCCCGGGCGTTCGTTACATGGTACCCTTTAATGCGCACTGGCAATTTAAAAAGGCTGCGCAAAACCAGGCCGTGAAATGGCTGGATACGCCATGGCAAACGGTTGACCTTCCGCACACCTGGAACGCGACCGATATGCAGCAGGGTAAAAATTTTTACCAGGGCGACGCGTTCTATAAAAAATCTTTCCCAACAGATCCGGTCTGGAACAACAAACGGGTGCTGCTGCGTTTTGAAGGCGTGGGCAGTAAAACCGAAGTGTACCTGAACGAAAAACTGGTGGGCACGCACAAAGGCGGTTACAGCGCTTTCGTATGCGAACTTACTTATGCGCTGAATGCCGCGGGCAACAACGAACTCATCGTGAAAGCCAACAATGAAGCTTCCGAAGAAGTGATTCCGGTAAACCACAACCTGTTCGGCGTGTATGGAGGTATTTACCGCCCCGTAACACTGATAGCAGTGGATAAACTTTCTTTCACCCCCACAGATTATGCTTCACCCGGAGTTTTTATCAGGCAACAAAATGTTTCCGCTTCAAATGCCGATCTTACCATTACGGCCAAGATCGATAACAAAACAGGCCATGCACAGCAGGCTGAACTGCAAACCACTTTGTACGATGCCCAGGGGAACACGGTGAAATCTGTCAGAAAAAATTTGGTTTTTCTCACGCAGGGCATGCAGGTTTTCACGCAGGAGTTATCGGTGAAAAAACCACACCTTTGGAATGGGTTGAATGACCCTTACCTGTACAGGGCCGTCACCACCATTTCATACAACGGAAAGGTGTCGGATAGAATAGAACTACCGGTAGGCATCCGGAAATTCGAAATCGTTGGCGGTGATGGATTACTGCTGAACGGGAAACCTTACCGCCTGAAAGGCGTATGCCGGCACCAGGACTGGTGGGGTTATGGCAGTGCACTCACCAACGCACAACATGCCGCCGACCTGGAAACCATCCGCGAAATGGGGGCCAACTCCATCAGGCTCGCGCACTACCAGCAGTCGGAATACCTCTACAGTAAGGCCGATAGTATGGGGCTGATCATCTGGGCAGAAATTCCTTTTGTGAACGTCAGCAGCGGGAAAGAAGGCGATAACGCAAAACAACAGATGATGGAACTGATCCGCCAGAACTACCACCATCCATCCATCTATGTGTGGGGGATTCACAATGAAGTGTATGCGAGATCTCCGGCCGATCATGTGCCGTCCCTTACTGCCGAACTTCATGCCCTGGCTAAAAAAGAAGACCCGGATCGTTATACGGTAAGTGTGAACGGGTACGGAAATATGGACCGCGTGGAGAACCAGCTTGCCGATATCCAGGGCATGAACCGTTACTATGGCTGGTACGAGGGAAAGACCACCGACCTTGAAAAATGGATCGTTGGATTAAAGGCGCAGTACCCGCAACATAAGGTGATACTGGCTGAATATGGTGCCGAAGGCAATGTTGAGCAGCAGGATGAAAATCCGCCTGCACGCTTCGATCCCGTAAGCGGAAAATATTTCCCCGAGCAACTACAAACTCGGTACCACGAAATACAATGGGGGATCATCGAAAAGAATCCTTACCTCGCTGCTTCTTATGTCTGGAACATGTTCGATTTCGCCGTGCCACTCTGGAACAGGGGAGGCGTACCTGCCCGCAATATGAAAGGATTGGTGAGTTTCGACAGAAAAACAAAAAAAGATGCATTCTACTGGTACAAAGCCAACTGGAGCGAGGCACCCGTTCTATATATATCAGACAGAAGACTGAACAAAAGAAAACAACCGGTAACCAATATCACTGTATATTCCAATACAGGGGTACCGGAACTCTATATTAACGGTATAAAAACGGACGCACCACAGCAGGGAACCACGCAGGTTCATTATATATTTGAACGGGTGGAATTGAAAAAAGGCACCAATACCATTGAAGTAAAAACAACAGTGAAAGAGAAAAATTTCACTGATTCTGTAACCTGGGAACTATTATAAACGATGCAAAAATTAATAAGAATATGCTGCGCCTTTGTGCTCGCTCTCTTCACTTTTTTCCCGGCCATAGCGCAACGCGCAGAAAAGAAAGCACTCAAATACGGTTCACAGTATTCCGGTAAAAGAACGGATGCAGCCATGAACCGCTTTAGAGAACACCGTTTCGGACAATTCATTCATTGGGGATTGTATGCCATCCCCGGGGGAATATGGGACGGTAAGGCTTACAACTACGCAGCCGAGTTCCTGAAATCCAGCGCAAAGATTCCTTCCGAAACCTGGGACTCATTGATGTACCAGTTCAATCCCCAAAAATTTAATGCAAAAGCATGGGCGAAGATGGCGAAAAATATGGGTGCGAAATACATGACCATCACCACCAAACACCATGAAGGCTTCTGCCTGTGGCCCAGTAAATACACCGATTTTCATGTCGGAAATACACCGTATAAAAAGGATATCCTGAAGGAATTGGTGGAGGCCTATAACGCGGAAGGAATTGATGTGAATTTCTATTATTCCGTACTCGACTGGCACCATCCCGATTGGCGCTACGATATAAAAAACCAGCAAGACAGTATTGCCTTCAGGAATTATCTCAACTTCGCTTTCAACCAGTTGAAAGAACTGGCAACAAACTATCCCTCCGTAAAATGTTTCTGGTTCGATGGCACCTGGGACAACAGCGTTAAAAAGAATGGCTGGTGGACGCTTGAAGTGGAAAATATGCTGAAAGCCACCACGCCCGGCATGATCGTGAACAGCCGGCTCCGGGCCGACGACTTCGGTACAAGACATGCCGATTCCAATGGCGACATGATGGGCGATTATGCTTCCGGCTACGAACGCCGTCTGCCCGATCCCATCAAAGACATCAACGTCGCCAAAACAGATTGGGAAGCCTGCATGACCATTCCCGAAAACCAATGGGGCTACCACAAAGACTGGAGCCTGAGCTATGTAAAAACACCGCCCGAACTCATCGAAATGCTCGTTCACTGCACTTCAATGGGTGGAAACTTCCTGATGAACTTTGGTCCGCAGGGCGATGGCGCCATTCGTACAGAAGAGCAATACATCGCTGCCGAAATTGGCGCGTGGATGAAAGCCAACAGTGAAGCCATTTACGGGTGCGATTACGCGGGCTGGAAAAAACAGGATTGGGGTTATTATACAAAGAACACCAGAACAGGGAAAATATATATGGTCGTTTTCAATCAGCCCCTGTCCGGCATCGCAAAAATACAGACACCGGATAAGGTGGTGATCAAAAAGCAGTATCTCCTGAACAAACCTTCATTGATCCTGCAATTGAAGGAAACGCAGAAGAACCAGTTTAACCTGTATCTTCCTGCAACAACCGGAAAGACTCCGGTGGTGATTGTTTTGGAAACGGCCAGTGGTGAAAACACCGGTAACTACCAGGATGCGAAAACCTGATGGGTATGGTGTAAAGCCACAATATTGCTTTCAAAGAAAACTAAGAAATCAGCGCCGGAACATTTTTTAATGATCCACCGAATAAGCTCATCATTTCAAATTGGAGTAGGCCCCAGCCCCTGCACTAAAAATAAAAACCTTCTACAAATACTGAACGTGCTTTATTCATTGTATACGCAATAATTCAGTGAACGAACATTTCCACACACAACAAACACCAATAATGTACTGAACGCAACCGGAATTAATTACTTCAAATTTTATCCAGAAACACATCGCATCCGCTAAACTATATTACAAAAAAACAATCGCCCCTCTCCCCCCGGGAGAGGGGAAGGGGGTGAGGCCCCCAAAACCTTCAACAATGAACCATCCCTCCAAAAACCGCTTCCACCTGCCAAAGCTAAGGCTGCTCGTTACCCTTCTTATGGTAACCTGCTGCGCCCAGGCCCAGCGCGACCTGCTAAGCAATGCCGCGAAAGAAAATCCTGAAGCGGTGGATATGCGGCATATCGAATCCTGGCGCACGGCCCGGAAGATCAGGCTCAACAAGGCCATTGCCGCTTTACCCGACAGCGTGAAATCGCGCCTGATCGCCACTGCTGAAACAGCTTTAACTTTCGACTGGCCAGCGCTCTCCGCTTCGCTTTACATGGACTATAAACTTACTGGCACCAGGGTGAACTATGAAAGAAAAAGCAGCGAACGAAGAAGGATATTCTCCCAACTGGTGATCGGTGAAATACTGGAGAAGAAGGGCCGTTTTATCCCCCAGATCACCAACGGATTATGGGCCATGCTGGAAGAAAGTTCCTGGGTGGCACCCGCGCACATCGTAGTACAGAAAGGAGGTGCGGGATTACCCGATCCCTTCCAGGAATACATTGACCTGAACGCTGCAAGAACAGCGGTTTCCATTGCGGAGACCTGGTTCATGCTGAAAGAGCCGCTACTAAAGTATGCGCCTTTTACCGGGAATAAAATCATGTACGAGTTGCACAAACGGATCTTCTCTCCGTATTTGTCGCACCGCGATTTCTGGTGGATGGGTTTCGGTAAGGGACTAGTCAACAACTGGAACGCATGGGTAAATACCAACTGTCTGCATGCGGCTTTTCTCACCCTTACACCTGGTGATTCTCTCCG
>CAMLRX010000095.1 GCA_946482545.1 uncultured Flavihumibacter sp.
GACCGGACGGGACTCGAACCCGCGACCTCCGCCGTGACAGGGCGGCATTCTAACCGACTGAACTACCGATCCTTCAGTGGGTTGCAAATATAAAAACAATTGATTCAAAAAAACAAATCCCGATCTTGCAGCCACAGAAATTTTCTCCATGCAGCAACACGCTCTTACCCGTTTCGCCCCCACGCCCAGCGGATTCCTGCACCTGGGGAACATCTTCTCCTTCGCCATCACCAACGCCATCGCTCACCAATCGGGCGCGGAGCTACTCCTCCGCATCGATGACCTGGATCGTGAAAGAATGCGCCCGGAATATGTAAATGATATTTTCGCAACCCTTCATTTCCTGGGCATCCAATGGAACAAAGGGCCAAAAGATGCCACAGATTTTCAACAGCATTTCTCCCAATTGCACCGCACAACACTTTACCAGGAAAAGCTGGATCAACTCCACAACAAAGGTTTGCTCTTCGCCTGCGATTGCTCACGTACACAACTACTCTCAGACAACAAAGAAGGTGTCTATTCCGGTAGATGCCGCCATAAACAAATTCCGCTGAACACACCCGGCGTTAACCTCCGCCTATACACCGACGACAGAACAATAAAAGTGAACAGTTGCGATGGAACGCAGGTGAATACTACGCTGCATCCTTCCATGAAAGATTTTGTGTTGCGTAAAAAAGATGGCATGGCCGCCTATCAACTCGCTTCTCTGGCAGATGATATTCACTTTGGCGTGGACCTCATCGTAAGGGGAACCGATCTCTGGCCCTCCACACTCGCGCAGTTGTACCTCGCGGATGTGCTGGAAGAAAAAACCTTTCAGCATACAAGTTTCTTCCACCATGCCCTCATCCCCAACAGCAACGGAGAAAAACTCTCTAAATCGGCAGGAGATACTTCCATTCGTTTCTGGCGCGAAAAAGGATATGCCGGGCAAGCAGTTTTGTCCATGCTTGCCCGGCATTCCGGGTTGGAGAAGGAACCTGCTTCCTGGGAAGCGCTCTGCGAAGCGATTACCCATTGCCGTTGGTTCCCCCGCTGAGTTTATTGTTTCAGCAACAACTGCTTCTGTTTGCTGCCATCCCTTCCTTCAAATTCTACAATGTAAGTACCATTGGCCAACTGGCTTACCGGTATTTTTTCAACGGAACCTCCGGTGCGCCGCTGCTGCAGCAGTTTTCCATCCATGCTGTAAATACGGATCGTTCCATTCGCTTCCACCCCAATGATCGTAATGAAGTGTTGCGCGGGGTTGGGATAAAGGGAGAAGGCGGCTGTTCCGGGTGCTATCCACCTGGTGGAGGAGTAAGTGAAACTGCCATCCTTGTCAACCATTTTCAGGCGGTAATAATGTTTGCCATTGCCAGAAGGTTCGTGCCGGAAACGGTAGGCGTTGTTGCCCGGTATATTGAGCGCCGACACGCGCCCGGCTGAATCGAATGTATTACCGTTCCTGCCATATTCAATTACAAAATGACTGGTTTGTATTTCATCTGAAGTATTCCATTCTAACAAGGCGGCACCGTTTCTTTCTGTTGCGGTGAAACGCAGTAATGTTAGCGGCAAGGCCGATGTGCTGCTGGTTACCGTGAACGGAGAGAAACCGGTGAAGCCTGCCTGGGTTTTGATCCACCGTGTTTCCGGATCGGTAGAAGGTGCTCCGGGCGTGCCGTACTGCCATCCGTTGGAGAAATGCGCGGTACGCGACTGGTTACGGTCAAATACCGGTGTTTCATGGTCCGTGTTCCAGTAGAAACTGAGGGTTACGTTGCTGCCGCCGGGCGTGGTTTCTTCTATCAGCCAGGTGCGGTTCACCACTTCCGTTCTTACGGTATCGCCACTCATGCCGTTGCGGAGTACATAAGGACGTACGGCTACCGAGAACTGGTCGGGTGTACCGCTATTGGCGATCTTCACGAAATTACTGCTCAGCGTAGTGGCACCTACGGGGAAGATATTTTCGTTGCTGCTGTTCATGATCTTCAGTTTGCCAGCGCCGTTGGTGACCACAAAGTGGCTGGTATCAAAATTCAGGATATTGCCATTTACGACCAGGTCGTAATCACCGAGTACGAGCTTACCGCCTATCCATCCGGGAAGTTGTTGCGGCAGACCGTTCTGCATGTCGAGGTCACCGGAAACGGAGAGGTTGCTGCGCAGGTTCATGGTGGTACTGAAACGCAGTGTATCCTTGTTGTTGGTGAGGTCGAATTCTACCGGGGAGCAACGAACGATTTCGGTGACCACCATGCCTTTTTCGGTGTCGAACAGCAGTTTTCTGGAAACGGTAATCTCTGTTTGCGCGGCCAGGGATACCTGTATGCTGTCAATGGCGGAGAGTGCGTCGCCTTCATCGTACACCATGAATTTCACCCATGCACTGCCTGACTGTGTGCCGAAGTTGCGGATGAGCCAGGAAACGGTAACACTGTCGCCGGAACGGAAACCGTATGGGTTGAAGCTGATGGCGCCGGCGGTTTTTCTGCCGAGGTCGGGTGCGTCGCCCACGATCATAGTGCGGGTGGCCATGTTGTTGTCTTCCCGTTCTTCATCTGCGGTATTGGCAGGGTCGGCGATCAGTTTCATCACTTTCACGTTGGATACCAGCGATGAATAAGTGGCCGTTGCCGCAACGGTGGTGTCTTTCCCGGGCTGAAGAATGCCTACGGGAACATCGGTGCCGAGTTGAACATCATCCACGAGGAAGCGGAGTACGGTGGCTTCGGAAGGTTTGCCACCGAGGTTCCTGACGGTGCCAACGATGGTGATGTTCTGGCCGGGCGCGGGGTTCAGGCTGCTCGGTGAAATGTATTGGGAAAGTACTTCGAAATCCTGTTTGCTGTCTACCACACGAATATGGAAACTGCCGCTGTTGTTGGTTTCGTTGTCTTCACAGACGGTGTTGGAGGTATCTGCTTCCACCATTACCACATAGTTGCCGGGCATCGAGAAGGTTTGCGTGAACGAAGCATATCCTGCGAAGGGTTCTCCGGCTTTTACGATGGCGATTTCATCTCCGTCGATCCTGTTGCCATTCAGGGTAAACCTTACGGTTACATTACTTACGTCTCTTGTACCTGTATTGCGGATGGCGGCGAAGAAGGTGCCCGGCGTATTCACCCGGATTACTGCGGGGTTGGAAGCGGATCCGATCTCCTGCGGCAGTTGATAAGGTTGCAGTTCAGCGCCCAGCACAATTTGCCTGGTGTTATTGCTCTCGGAAGATTCTGTCACCTGCAGGTCCACATCCGCGAAAGCGGTAACGGTTACGCCGCAGTCTTTGTCGCTGTTGGTTACTGTGTATGCATCGGATTGAATAGTGATGAACGCTTCTTCTCCAATACCGCTGGCGCTAACTTTTGCGCCAAGTGGTGTGCCGTTTACTTCGAAGCCTACTTTGAACGCGCCGGTTGCGATACCGGTGTTCCTGATCCTGGCCTGGAAGGTGACGGAAGAGCCAATAGATAATCCTGAAGTGGTGGGCGTTAGTGCAACAACGGTGAGGTCTGGTTGTGGTACTACAACTGTGGCCAGGAATACGTTGTTGTTTTCTTCGGTTTCAGTTATGGCTCCGGGCTCATCGGTTACAATTTTCAGGATATGTGTGCCCGGTGTCATGTTGGGATCACTGTATTGAATGGTAGTGGAAGAGCCTCCTGCCAGTGATGATACATTGGTGGTTTGCATCAGTGTGCTGCTGCCGCCTGGAATAGAATCGTATATCCGGACTACGTGCGCGTCCGCGGGTCCGCACTTGATGTTCGCGTTGCTGAAACTGAAGGAGGTGAACTTCGTTTGCGCGAAATTTTGGATGGTAAGATCGGGAAGGTTCGGCTGTGCGTTGATGGTACCGCCGCCACTTGCCGACATCTGGATGTTCACGCCCTTGTACAACGAACTCGGAATCTGGCGGTACTCCACATACGTATAAGAGAGTTCTCCGCGCACAGTCACCGGTGTAGTGGAACTCAGCGGCACGGAATAGGGAATGATGCGCACATCTCCGGGACCATGTGAGTTATCGGCACTGGTGATCGTTTCCACCAGTATATCATTGATGTATACACGTAGTACATCATTTTTGATTTCATCGAATAAGCACCACATGTTGTTGAGGTCACGTTCCCTGTATTTCACCGTGAAGGTTACGCTGGCGGTACTGCCCACCACGTTGCTGCACGGATTGGAACTACCCACAGCAGCGGAGATTCCGCCATTAGATGGTGGTTGCACACATGGATTGGTAGTTGGGCAGGGCACGGCAACACTGTAATACTTCGGCGCGCTGGTGAACGTGAAATCGGTCACCTGGGCATAGTAACTGAAGTTGCCGCCGCAGGTAATGCCGGAATGGAGGAAGCTGAACTGTCCCGAAGCATTGGTGGTAGTATAGAAAGTATCCGTTCCGTAGAAGATGCTTACTTCGGCCCCGGCCACCGGTATATTACTGCCGAAGCCATCATAAGTGGCCGTTCCTGTAATCAGCGCTTTCAGTTGCGGACATTGCTGGAGGCTTGCCGAGGTAGTTACAATGATGCCGCCTGGTAAAGCGGGCATGCCCACGGTTACCGGCCTGATGGCATAGTTGTTCAGGATATTTGATTCACCCAGCGTGTTGCTGCTGTCGATCCAGACTTTAATCGGATAGAAACCATCAGCAGGGAAACTGAACGTATGGGTAATGGTAGCGGAAGAATTGCCGCCGATAGCGGAAATGGTGCCGTTCCCGATGAGGATGGTGTCTCTGTAAAAGGAGATGGGGACGTTGGTTACCGGCACCGCTGTGCTGTTGAGCACTGTTGCGGTTACGGTGAATACATCTCCCGGGGCTGGATTGTTTTTACTGAAACTGATGTTGTTGGCGAAAATGCGCAGGTCGGTGGTTTCGTCTGTAACCACGGGACCGGTTTTGTAGGCGGTTTCAAAGGTATTGCCGTTGGCATCGGCGGCAAAGAATTTGTAGCCTGCCGTACTGGTATTGAGTGGGTGCGTGAACGTGTAGGTGTAGACTACGCCTGTTGTGTAATCGGTACTGCTGCCTTCTTTCACCATGTTGAACACCCCTTCGTTCAGGTCGTTGAAATCCTGGTCGCCGTTCAGGTCGATGCCCAGGCGGGGGAATCCCTGTTGTGGTGCCAGGTTGTTGGGATGTTGGTACAGGATGCGGTAAGTGAAGTTGCCGGTTTGACCCACGGCGGGTGATACGCCTGTATTGTTGTAGAAGGCGTTGTTTAAGTACTGCAGGGAAGGCGGTGCGCCCGGGGTATAGCCATTACCCGTTACTACTGTGGTTACAGAATCAACACCGTTTGTAGTGGAGGTGATTTTGAGTTGGGCAGTGAAGTTGCCCACGGTTCCGGGTGTAAAGGTTACGGGCAGTACCATGGTTCCATTTGCCGGGATGGTTGTTCCTGTGGAAGCGTTGCTGGTAAACACCGGATCGCTGAACGATACATTGCCGAATACAACGGGTAGGTTCCCGGTATTGCGGACCGTGAAGTTGAACGTAGCGTTGGAGCCGGTGGCGATGTTGCCAAACTGGTGTCCGCCTGCGGGCTCAATGCTCCAGCTTGCAGTGGCGGCGATGCCTGTTCCCTGCAATACAGCGCTGTAACGTCCGGCTGTGGTGGTGAGTACGATGGAATCAGTGAATGTCCCGGATGCATTGGGTTGGAACCTGATGCGTATCGTATCTGAGGATTGCGCCGGGATCACGATAGGTGCACTGCGCACTGTACTGAACACTCCACCGATGGTGATGGTTTGAATGGTTTGGTCGGTGGCGCTGTTGTTGGTAACAATCAGTTCCTGTTCCGAAATTGTATTCTCGGGAACATTGGTATAATGAAGGGTATCAGAGGAAAGGGCCACCAGGTCAGTATAAAATTCCGCGCTGGCGGTAATGCTCCAGCTTCCTTCCTGGTTGCGGGTACGGAGGTAGAGGCGGTGGCTGCCGTTTGGTAGTCCGGAAGTATTGATGCTGGTGGAAATATTAGTCAGGTCTGTGCCCGGTGTTACGGTTATTGCCGTTCCAGCGCCCTGGCCCGGATCGGTATCTATAAAGTATTCCGCCGCTACAATGTTTTGTGCTGCGGCTGGTGTGGCGGGGTAGGAGATGTCTTCATTCACAATAAAATCTTTCACCTGCACAATGCTCCAGCTTCCTTCGCTGTTGCGTACACGGATGTAAATGCGGTGTGTGCCCAGGCTCAATCCTGCGGTGTTCGCGGTTACCGTAAGGTTACTGATATCGGTAGCCGGCGTTATGTTAATGGCTGTTCCCGCTCCTGCACCGGGATCGGTATCAATAAAATATTCCGCGGCTATAATGTTTTGTGCCGTTGGTGGGGCAGAAGGATATTCCGGATCGGCATCTACAATAAAATCACGTACCTGCGTAATGCTCCAGCTTCCTTCCTGGTTGCGTGTGCGCAGGTAGAGGCGGTGCGTGCCCAATGCAAGTCCTGCTGTGTTGATGGAAGTTGAAATGTTATTCAGATCAGTGCCTGGCGTAATAAGAACGGGTGTTCCCGCTCCGGTACCGGGATCGGTGTCGATAAAATATTCAGCGGCCACAATGTTTTGTGCCGCTGTTGGTGCAGAAGGATAGGCTGCATCAAAATCCACGATAAAATCGCGCACCTGCGTAATGCTCCAACCGCCTTCCTGGTTGCGGGTGCGCAGGTAAAGGCGGTGGGTGCCGTTTGTTAAGCCGGCCACGTTCACTATTACGGCTATATCTTGTAGTGAGGTGCCTGGTGTAAGGGGGATGGCTGTACACGCACCCACGCCGGGATCGGTATCAATAAAATATTCCGCCGCCACGATGGGGAGTGCGGCAGGCGGTGTACTTTGGTAAACGATATCCTGGTCGTAAAGAAAATCATGTACCTGTGTAAGGCTCCATCTTCCGGCTGCGTTTCTCACTCTTATGTACAAACGATGAATACCGTTGCTTAACCCACTTACGTTTATCCCCGCGTTTAGTGCACTGATATTACCTGTTGGTGTAATGGTTATGGGCGTTGCTGCGCCGAAACCGGGATCGACGTCTATGAAATATTCCGCGGCCGTAATATTTCCCGCTGAAGTAGGCGGTACAGGATATTCCGGATCCTGCGCATAGGAAAACACGCTGAATACCAGCAACACTATCGTGTATAAATACTTTTTCATGTAAATGGGTTTGGGCCGTGATTGCATAGCAATCATGGTTTATAAGATGTGAAGAACATGGCAATACCTTAAATTGCTGCGTCTGCGAGAAACGAAGCAGTTCGCCTGAAAATGTTCCCGTCAATCCTTCCTGGTAAAAAAAAGTGCTGACCAGCTTTTTAACGCCCCGCGTCGTTGCGCCGTTGCGAGAAAAAAGCCTTCTTCAGATCAACCTCCCGCGAAAAATCAACGCTTTGCGTCTTAGCTCCCTTGCGCTGCGCAGTGCGAAGCATAAAGCAGTTGCGTGAAAAAAATAACCTACTCGCCTCTGCGAGGGACGAACTGCGAGGTACGAAGCAGGAAGCATAAAGCGGTTGCGTGGAAAATTTCATATAAGGGATTTATGAAAGAACCACATTTTTGTGTGCTGGGGTTGCGAGGTGGGATTGCTTCGTTCCTCGCAATGGGGGTTACCTAGTTGTTATTCCTCGCACTGAAAGTAATATTCATCGTTGCACTTCCGGATGGAATTGACACCGGCACCGTCAACTGATAAATAGTCGGAATATTCGGAATGCCTGAAAGCTTGTAAGGATCCGTTCCCCCGAATGCGCCACAATCCGGACTCACCACGCTGCCCACCGTCAACCCCGCACTAATAGCCGGAGCGCCTGCTTTCAAGATAAACCTTCCATCGAAGCTGCCGGTGACGGTATAAACATCTCCCATGTTCACACTCACCTGGTTGTTGGCCGCGGTAACAGGTAAGGTTTGGTTCACCTGGAAGAAATTGTTTTTGATGGTACAGTTGGTGAGGGAGTTCTGACTGAAAGTGCCCACGATATTGTTTACAAAATAAGTATTCACCAATGTGAAGGAATTGGATGCATTGGCGATACTGTTATTCCTTACAATATTGTCTGAACCAGTAAGGTTTGGCAGATTGATGTGTGCGTTCGAATTGAAGATGCTGTTCTCGCATACGAAGCCACTGATGGTGGCACTCGCGCTGGAACTGATGGCCGCACCGTTCAGGTAGCATTTCCTCACCGTGGTATTGTTGTTGGTGCCGTTTTCAAAATAAAGTCCACCGCCAAAAAGACATCTTTCAAAAGTAATATTGCCGGCCCCGTTCATATAAACTGAACCGGAGATGGTAACGCCTAAGAACTTACTGCCACTCGCGGCGCTGGCTAAACGAAAGAAAGCAAGGCGTGTATCGTAGGTGTGCAGTTGTAAACCTGGGTTCCCCGGATAGGTGCCGTTGGAAGGATCAAGTAAATAACCGGCGGCAATTACTGTAAGCCTTTTCGTTACAGAAATACTTCCGGTGGCATATTCAAAAGTACTGGGTTCCAGGTAAATTGTATCTCCGTCCTGGACACCGGCTGCGTTCACCGCGGCGTTGAAAGTGGTGAAGTCGGCGTTCACGCCCGCGTTATTGTTGATGCGCCAGCTCCTGGCTTCTGCCGTAAGGAACCCGGAAAACAGGAGTGCGCCGAAGAGGAAAGATCGTTTCATGGTTGTTTGATTTAGTCCGGTAAAAGTACCTTCGCCCATAGCCCGTTCCTATCCCCCAAAAACAGGATTTATGTTCTTTTTAAATCATGGAAAAAGGGGAGACGTAAATGGTCCGGAAAACACTTTATTTGTAGTGCATCCTTTTTTGTTTAAATTTCTGTATGCGAAAAATTCTGCTAAGCATTGTTGGTTATCTGCTGCATTCCTGTTTGCTGGGACAGAATGCCGTTACCGATAGTATGTTGAAAGGTTTGCCAAAGTTGAAAGAGGATACATCGAAAGTGATTCACCTCATCCGTTTGGGAGAAACTTATGAGGGTACTGCCCCTGCTGAAGGAAGGAAATACCTGGTGATGGCCCGGGAACTGAGTAAGAAACTGAGCTACGATCATGGGATTTATCTTTTCAATACCTATTATGCCAACACCTTTCTCATTCAGGGCAATTTCGATTCGGCATTGCATTACCAGAATGCGGCATTGAAGGTGTCGGAAAAAATGAAGGATTCGCTTAACATCGGAATATCTCTTTTTAATATCGGTGTCAGTTATCGTGATAACGGGCAATTTGAAAAAGCGATTGAATACTGTTTGAAAGGCAGGCCCATTGTGGAGCGAAAGGCTAACCCCTATGTATTGTCACAACTTGACGATGCCTTGCAGATATTGTATTACCGCCGTGCCCAATACGAAAAGGCGGTTGAATACGGTAAAAAAGCGCTGGCCGCGGCAAAGAAGAACGGGTTCAGGACCATGCAGGCTACCGCGCTCATCAACCTGAGCATGAACTATGTTTCGCTGAAACGTTTGGACGACGCAACGAACGCTTTGAAGGAAGCTTTACAGATTGGTGTGGAAGAGCGGGACATCAGGATTCAGTCTACTGTTTACCAGAACCTGGGTGGCATTGCCCTGGAGAAAAAAGATTATCCCTTGGTGAGAACTTACCTTGAAAAGAGCTGGCCGCTTTTTCAGGCTGTGGGAATGAAAGAAAGTGAAACCGGTGTGATCCGCGGCCTGGGCATCGTTCAGTTGCAGATGGGCAACTTCGCGGAAGCGAAGAAGTATGCGCAGATGGCACTTGACTCGAGTAAAAAATACAATTTCAGGTTTGAAGGAATTTCTTCCATACGGTTGCTCACGCATATTGCTTACGCGGAAAGAAACCTGGAACAGGGGATGGATTACGATGATGAAATGATCGCGGAACTTGAAAAGATGGTGCAGGAAGTGCTTTCGCAACAGTCTTCGGAGTTGGAGAAAAAGTACGAGACCGAAAAGAAGGAGAACAGGATCGTGCAACTGGAAGCAGAAAAGCAGATTCAGTTACTCCGTATGCGGCAGAAGAATACACTCAATTATATATTGCTGGGCAGCGCCCTGGCGCTATTGCTGATTCTTGTATTGCTTTACAGGAACTATCGCCACAAACAGGCGCTGCAGCAAAAACGCATCAATGAACTGCAAACAGAAAAACAGCTCGCGGCCACGGAAGCCGTATTAAAAGGGGAAGAAAAAGAAAGAACCCGCCTGGCAAAAGACCTTCACGATGGCCTGGGAGGTATGTTGTCCGGCATAAAATATTCATTCAATACCATGAAAGGAAACCTTGTAATGACACCTGAAAATATGCGGGCATTTGAACGGGGCATTGACATGCTGGACAGTTCCATCAACGAAATGCGTCGCGTGGCCCACAACCTGATGCCCGAAGCATTGGTGAAATTCGGACTGGATGCCGCATTGAAAGATTTCTGTGCAGACATCAACCAATCCGGTAGCACCGCGTTGCAGTACCAGTCCATAGGCTTGGAAAACGCTGAAGTGGATTCCAATACAGCCATTACGGTGTACCGCATTGTGCAGGAACTGGTGGGGAACGTGCTGAAGCACGCCGCCGCAACAAAAGCATTGGTGCAGGTGGTGCGCAACAACGATGGTATTTCCGTTACGGTGGAAGACGATGGGAAAGGATTTGATACGGGCATCATCCGCGCTGCGCGCGGTATCGGCTGGAGCAACATCACGAGCCGCGTGGATTACCTGAAAGGTAAACTGGACGTACAATCTGAACCCGGCAAAGGCACCTCGGTATTAATTGAAATTCCCGTTGCATGACAACAAAAGTGTTTATAGTGGACGATCATTATATGGTGATAGAAGGCATCCGCACTTTGTTGCAGCACGAGCCTGCTATTGAACTTGTTGGCCATGCCACTTCTCCGGGATCCTGTATGTCTTTTCTGCAACAGCAGTTGCCGGATGTTATTTTGATGGACATTAACCTGGCCGATAAAAGTGGTATTGAGTTGTGTGCCGCTGTTAAAAAGCAATACCCCGCCGTATTCATTCTTGGATTGAGCACATTCAACCAACCGAGTTTTATTCAGAAGATGATGGAACACGGCGCCAGTGGATATGTATTGAAGAATGTTTCCCGGGAAGAACTACTGGAGGCCATCCAGTGTGTGGCCAAAGGAAAAACTTATTTCAGCCACGAAGCGGCACGCGCCCTGCGGGCCGCGCCTGATCCCGGTGTGCCCGTGCTTACCCGCCGGGAAAAAGAAGTGTTGTCGCTAATCGCGGAAGGATTGACCAATGCTGAAATCGCCGAACGTTTGTTCATTGGCGTTACCACCGTTGATACCCATAGGAAAAGTCTGCTGGCGAAGCTGGGGGCGAAGAACACTGCACTGCTCGTTAGGATCGCCACACAACTGAACCTGGTCTGAACGATAATTTCACGCAAACCATTGCGTGTTTTATCCTTGCCGCCATTGCATAAATTAGAGCATTATCTGATTATGATCTCTGGCAGTATGATACAACGTATGCTCTTTTTTTGTGCTGTTCTTTTTCCCGGAACGGCACTATTCGCACGGGAAATTCCAGTGAATATTATTCCCAAACCTTTGTTGGTGGTGCAGGAGAAAGGCTTCTTTCACCTGAATGCATCCACTACAATAATAGCAGCTCCTGAAGCTGTTCCTGTGGCAGATTTCTTTTCCAGTTTGCTAAGCAAGGGTGCGGGTGTGCATCTTTCTGCAGGTCGGAAAAAACGAGCTTCAAAAAACACCATTCAATTCATCGTTTCAAAAGATTTTCCTGATACCACCAAAGGCGCATACACCATTCGTATTACGCCGGAACAGGTCATCGCCACCGCAAAAGACAGGGAAGGAATATTCTATGCGGTACAATCGCTCCGGCAAATACTTCCTCCTTCCATCGAACAGCAGGATGGGAAGAAACTGAAAGACATCAGGCTCCCCGCAATGTTCATCAAAGATGCGCCACGCTTCGGATGGCGTGGATATATGCAGGATGTAAGCCGTACTTTTTATGGACTGGAAGTGATGAAGAAATACCTGGATGTAATGGCGCTCTACAAACTGAATACGCTTCATTTTCACCTTACCGACGACCAGGGCTGGCGCATCGAAATCAAGAAACACCCCGGACTTACTTCAGAAAAGGCGACCACATTCCCGGCAAAGCACAGGCAGCCTGCTGAAAGAAGTGGTTATTATACCCAGGCCCAACTCAAAGAACTGATTGCTTATGCAGCGGAACGCAACATCACGATCATACCTGAAATAGATGTGCCGGGGCATTGCTGGCCCATCATCATTACCTATCCTGAACTTGGAGTGAACAAAAAGCGCGATCCGGACTATGTGATCCCGTTCATGGACTCCTGGAGTTACTGGGGCTTCCAGTTCACCCCCAATCCACTGGATCCAACTAAGGAAGAAGTATATGCTTTCCTGGATGATGTGTTTGCTGAAGTAGCAGCGCTCTTCCCTTCAAAATACATTCATTTCGGTGGCGATGAAGTGGTGCACCGGCTCTGGGAAAATGAACCGCACGTGCAGGCATTTATGAAAGCGCGTAATATGAAGCGGGTGGAGGAATTACAAAGTTATTTTGTGCAACGGGTAAGCGAAATCATCGTAAAAAAAGGAAAGCAACCGATTGGCTGGAACGATATCCTTGCCGATGCGGAACACCTGCCCAATTCAACGGCCATTATGGCCTGGCTGGGCGCCGGCGCAGTGAAGAAGGCCGCACAACATGGCTTTTATGCCGTGGCAACACCCACCGGACCAATGTATTTTGATATACAACAGTATTCGCGGCACGATGGCACCATGGCCGACCTCAATTATTCCGGTCCTAATCGTCTTGAAGATGTGTACGCTTATGATCCGCATAAAGGACTGAATAAGCAGGAGCAGCAGTATGTATTGGGTGTTCAGGCAAACATGTGGCCCGCCGTTCCGCAGGAAGTGAAGGATATTAATGTGCAGAATTTCCCCCGGTTGCTGGCCTTGGCAGAAACAGCATGGACCACACCCGGACAAAAAAACTTCAGTGACTTCAGGCAAAGACTTTCAGCGCATTACCCCAGGCTCGACGCGCTTAAAGTAGATTATTTCAAAGAAGGAGGATATATTGTTGGTAGCTGGCAACCTTCACAAATCAGTACTGCATTCAAAACCATGAAATGGGACGTAACAGCGAAAGTGTATGCCAGCGGTCACGTGCAGGCCGGGTTCTTTTTTACGGCAGGAAGTTCATTTCTGAAAATAAAGAATGTTCGGTTGCTGAAAAATGGCGAAGTGGTGGACGAAGACCGTCACGAAGCGCTGGCCGATAAATTCAGGGGCATACCATTCAAAAAAAATATGTTTTTCTATTCCTTTAAAATAGACAGCTATGATCCATCTGCCAAGTATACGCTTACGGCTGAAGTAGCGGGAGAGCAGAGTAATGATTCCAATGGGAACGTTACTTTCAACCTTAGCCCGTACAAACCTTTTGAAGTAACGGAAGCTGTAAAACGTAAAAACTGATTGTAAAGATGGTCTTTTAAACAAAGTAAATTCGGACTTTTGAACAAAGTCGCCTGAAAACACGCGCCCTACTTTTGTATCAACAAAACAAATTAAAAATGATACAGAACAACTACCAGGGCGCACTTCAGCAACCATTGCACACAGGGTTTAACCAATTTACCACCGCTTCGGAAGTGATGCAGGGCATTTCCTTAGAAGGAAAAAACGCCATTGTAACCGGTGGAAACACCGGCATCGGCCTCGAAACCACGAAAACGCTCGCTGCCGCAGGCGCTCATGTTATTGTTGCGGTCAGGGATATGGAGAAAGCGAAGAAAAACCTGGAAGGTGTTCCCAATCTGGAAATCGCGTTTATGGATATGATGGTTCCCGCATCCATAGCTGCTTTCGCTGAAGATTTTCTAGCTTCCCAACGTCCGCTGCATCTGCTCATCAACAATGCGGGGATCATGTGGGTGCCATTGCGCAGGGACGAGCGTGGTATTGAATCACAACTTGCTACCAATTACATCGGGCAATTCCATCTTACGGCGGCACTCTGGCCGGCGCTGAAAATGGCGGATGGCGCGCGGGTGGTGAATGTTTCTTCCCTTGGTCATCAGATGGCTCCTTTTAATTTTGATGATCCGAATTTTGAGCACAGAGAATATGAAACCCTTCAGGCTTATGGTCAGTCCAAAACCGCGAGTAATCTTTTCGCGCTGGAACTGGATCAGCGGGGGGCGCCATACAATGTGCGGGCTTATTCCGTACACCCCGGTTCTATTGGTGGAACGGAGCTGGCGCGGGAAGCGCCGGTAGAATTATTTCAGCAGATGGGTTTTTTAGACGCTGAAGGGAATATGCGTCCCGAAGTGCTCTCCTCCCTGAAAACCATTCCGCAGGGTGCTGCTACTACTGTATGGGCCGCTACCAGTCCGTTGTTGAAAGATATCGGAGGTGTTTATTGTGAAGATGGCGACATCGCCAGGCTGTTTGGTGAAAATAATGATACGGTACAGCATGTAAACGGCGTCATGCCTTATGCGTTGGATGAATGGTCAGCAAAACGTTTGTGGACACTTACAGAAGCAATGACTGGAATATCCTTCACCATCTAAATCGTACACCATGAAAAATATACTTGCAATGATCCGTCGCCGGGGTATCCGGAAAGGACTGGTCTTTATTCCCGATATCAGCGGATTTACAGAACTGGTACGCAGCACGGATGTGGTTACTGGTCGCATGATTGTACGTGAACTACTGGGTACACTGCTCCGACACAACACGCTTGGTATGAAGGTGGCGGAAATAGAAGGGGATGCCGTTTTTTTCTTCAAATGGAAAGCCATTCCTTCTCCGGATGCTTTGTATGCGCAGTTTGAAAAGATGAAAACCGCCTTCGATAAAAAAGTGCAGGAACTGCAATTCAGGTTCAATATCCCGATAACGCTTCACCTGAAAGCGATCGCGCATTATGGAGAAATGGCCGCGTATAAATTGGGGGGCTTCACAAAAATATACGGCGAAGTGGTGGTGGAGGCACACCGTCTGCTGAAAAACAATGTACCCGGGCGTTCGTATTTACTGATCACAGATGAACTGATGGGCGTTTCAGGACATGAATCGAATTTGTACCAGGCCTGCAGGCCGGATAAATTGTGTGAATTGTACCATGGATTGGGAAGCCTGTGCTTTACTTATGTATTGTTTGAATATTTCAAGCCTGCTACCGCTCAATTTTTATAACGTTAGATTTGTATAACCTTCCTTCAAATCAAGAATATGGAATACCAGGCAAAATACATTACAGAGCACATCAAACTTTCCAGTTACCAGGACAGGTTTTTCAAATCGGACATCCTTTTCGAGCACCACATGCTCATCTGGTTCCTTTCAGGGGAAACAAAGATTGTTCGTGCCGAAGGTTCCTATCTCTTCAAAAAAGGAGATATCTTCCTGATACCGCGCAACCAACTGGCTACTATCATCAATTATCCTAAAGATGGTCAGCCGCATAAAACAGTGGTGATGCACCTAACCACGGAATGGCTCCGGAATTTTTACGAGAAGCTTGACGTGAAGGCGGCTTCAACAGATATTCCCGGTATCAGGCATTATGCGGACCACCCCTTGCTGGAAAGTTGTTTAA
Source organism: uncultured Flavihumibacter sp. (assembly GCA_946482545.1). Next base: position 15,672 of record CAMLRX010000095.1, read on the forward strand.
CCTCCCTAATTCCTTATTTCGATATGAAGGAACTGCCGGCTGATATCGCCCACCTGAAAATGACAGAGGCTGTATCCATACTCCGGTCCATTGATCCGGGCATCGATGCCGTGCTGGCTAATTTTGAAACACCGGGCAAGATTGACCTGGCGGAATACATGGAGAAAAATTTCATGTTCAACCTGCCGCTTGAGCAGTTCGGTTATCTCACGGGAAGAAGTCTGACCACCTTCAAAAGGGATTTCAAAAGAACGTTCTCCACCACACCGCAGCGCTGGCTTACCAGGAAACGGCTGGAACTGGCACACTACCAGTTTGTAGAGAAAAAAAAGAAGCCCGTTGATGTTTGTTATGAAGTGGGATTTGAGAACCTGTCGCATTTTTCGTTCGCGTTCAAAAAGCAGTTCGGGTATGCACCAACGGCGTTGCTGGAGGGGGCGTAGAGGACAGTTTAGAGGGCACAAAAAAAGCGCCTCATCTGAGACGCTTTTCGCGGACCGGACGGGACTCGAACCCGCGACCTCCGCCGTGACAGGGCGGCATTCTAACCGACTGAACTACCGATCCTTACCGCAACAAAACAACTGGTTGTTCCGTTTTGGGATTGCAAAGATAACGGGAAATTGTTTTTCAAAACAAAACTTTTTTCAAAAAAATTTCTGCCTGTATTTTTACACCTCAAAATCTGCTCATGCCTGAATTACAGAACCGTCAGTTCCTCGATTTCGAAAGGCCCATCAAGGACCTCGCCGATCAGATCAAGCAACTGAAAGAAACTGCTGAGAAATCCAAAACGGACCTCAGCACTTCTATAAATGACCTTGAAAATAAGATAGAAGAGAAAAGAAAAGAGATCACCTCCAACCTTTCCTCCTGGCAAAGAGTACAGTTGAGCAGGCACCCCGACAGGCCCTATACGCTCAAATACATCCAGAAGATGACCACCAATTTCGTGGAACTTCATGGCGATAGAAATGTGAAGGACGACAAAGCCATGGTAGGAGGCTTCGCTGAATTTGGAGGAGAAACCGTGATGTTCATCGGTCAGCAGAAAGGGATCAATACTAAAATGCGGCAACTCCGCAATTTCGGGATGGCCAACCCTGAAGGATACCGCAAGGCTTTGCGACTGATGCGCCTGGCCGAAAAATTCAATAAGCCGGTGATCGCCCTGATTGATACGCCCGGCGCTTATCCGGGATTAGAAGCCGAAGAGCGCGGGCAAGGAGAAGCTATTGCCCGGAACATTTATGAAATGATCCGCCTGAAAGTGCCCGTGATCTGCGTGATCATTGGTGAAGGCGCATCCGGCGGCGCACTCGGTATTGGGGTGGGGGATAAGGTGTTTATGATGGAAAATACCTGGTACACCGTTATTTCTCCCGAATCCTGCAGTTCTATCCTCTGGAGAAGCTGGGACCACAAGGAGAAAGCAGCCGAAGAACTCAAACTAACCTCCGATAAAATGAAGGAATTCGGCCTGATTGATGGCGTGGTTCCCGAACCTGATGGTGGCGCGCATTGGGATTACGATGCTGCCGCAGAAAATTTAAAAAATTACCTGCTTCCTGTTTTGAAAGAATTAAAGCAAATTGCACCCGAAAAACGCATCGAAGACCGGATTGAAAAGTTCAGCAAGATGGGTTTCTGGGAAGAAGTATAGGTTTAGCTTTAATTACGACAACTGAATAAAATGTCTTTACAAACTACGCTGAGGGGTACGGGTGTGGCCCTTGTCACGCCATTTGATGCAGCAGGTTCCATTGATTTCAATGCCCTGGAACGCGTGATCGACTTTGTTATTGAAGGTGGGGTCCAATATGTGGTTACGCTCGGTACTACCGGCGAAACGCCCACTTTATCGAAGGAAGAAAAAAAGGATATTGCGGTATTCACTTTTGAAAAGGTAAACAACCGCGTTCCCGTTGTGGTGGGTGCTGGTGGCAACAATACCGCTGAAGTAATAAAGGAAATGGCGTACCTCCCCTGCGATAGGGCGGCGGCTATCCTTAGCGCTAGCCCTTATTACAATAAACCTTCTCAGGAAGGATTGTTTCAGCATTACAAGGCCATTGCCGCAAATACACCTGCGCCGATATTGCTGTACAATGTACCGGGTAGAACGGGGCGTAACCTGGAAGCGAAAACAACCTTGCGCCTTGCGCATGAGGTGGCCAATATTGCCGGTATTAAAGAGGCGAGTGGTGATATGGCACAGTGCATGCAGATCCTGCGCGATAAACCTGAAAACTTCCTCGTGGTAAGTGGCGATGACGCGCTGGTATTGCCCCAGGTAGCCTGCGGTATGGAAGGCGTGATCAGTGTGGCGGCCAATTCGTTCCCAAAGCAGTTCACAAGTATGGTGAACGCTTGTTTGAACAATGATTTCGTTACTGCGAAAAAACTGAACGACCAGTTGATCGAAGGATACGAGTTGTTGTTCGCGGAAAATAATCCGGCCGGAGTGAAAGCCGCAATGCATATACTTGGACTGCTCGAAAATGAAGTGCGTTTACCGGTTGTGCCTTTGAGTGAGGGATTGTATGAAAAAATGAAAGTGTATGTTGGCAGGTTAAGTTAATTGCTTACTGCTTTAAATAAAAAAAGCCCCGCTGAGTAAGTGGGGCTTTTCGTTTACTGTTATGGGCTAGTTCAATCCCCCCTTACCCGCATACAAACTCAACTTGCCATTCAACTTTACTTCCAGTACTGTAACGTATTCATCCTGCACATTTTCAGGAACGGGGATATAAACCAATCCTGGAACGGGACTCCACGATATCTTACCCACAACCTTATGCGAAATCGGAGTATTTTTTCCTACAACTTTAATGCTCTCAACCTTGTTTTTCAACCCTTTTATCATTACCTGTCCACGGGCGCCTGCTGGAAGAAATAGGTAAACAGTAGAGGAGTCCTTTGAAATAGTACTTGGGCCGTAGAAGTGCCCCTGGGGCAAACCCGGAAGCGTGTTGAATATGGCCGAACCATGTCTGGTGTTCCATTTACCGAGTTCTTCAAGTAAATGAATTTGTTCTGAAGGTATTGTGCCATCGGGTTTAGGACCAATATCGAGTAAAAGGTTGCCGCCATTGGAAACGGCATCCACGAATATGGTGATGATCTCGTACGGTGTTTTCCACGCGGTATCTGTGGGTCGGTAACCCCAGTTGTTGTTGGTGGTCATACACAGTTCCCACCAGTTGAATTCCGGCCGTGAAACGGGGAAATTCTGCTCCGGTGTTTCATAGTCGCCATAACCCTGAAGTCTTCCGTTGATGATCGCATTGGGATTTTTAGATAGGATAAGATGCCTTACTTTGGAAGATTCCCATTCTTCGGAAGAATGCTCCCAGTCGCCATCGAACCACCAGAGGTCGGGATTGAAAAGTTGGTTGATTTCCTGTATTTGCGACTGGAAGAATTGCCGGAAACGTTGCCACCTGCTGTAGTCGTTTTCCACTTTATAGCGGGAGCTGTCTTTTAAAAAACCAGGATAATCAGGATGAGTCCAATCTATCAGGGAGTAATATGCGCCGGTTTTGATGTTTCTCTTCCTGAGTTCAGCGAAGAGGGGAGCGATCATGTCTTTCTTTGCTGGCGTGGCTTTCACGATACTGAGGTTATTCAGCTTTGTATCGTACATGGCTACGCCGTCGTGGTGTTTGGTGGTGATCACGGCATACCTTGCGCCGGAACGCGCGATCAGGTTGGCCCAGGCCGTGGGATTATAATTTTTATTGGTGAACCCTTTCAATTGGTCCATATAATCTTTATGAGAGATGTCGCCGTTGTGGAACGACCAGGATTCAGATACCCCTTTAACTGAATAGATGCCCGCATGTATGAAGATGCCGAGCTTGGCATCGGCGAACCACTGCATTTTGGCTTTGATGTCAGCGGCATTTGTTTTTTGCTGGGCATTAGTGTTCAGGGTGGAGAGCAGCAGCGCTGCGGCAATCAGTTTCTTTTTCATGCACATG
>CAMLRX010000096.1 GCA_946482545.1 uncultured Flavihumibacter sp.
CGAGGAACCGCTGGGGCGCCCGCACCTATGCGCTGGATGCAAAAAAAGATTCATCTTATAAAATAACACTCGAATACTGGCAGGGCGATGACCAGGCGAATGTTTCGCTGCGTACGGGTAACTTTAAAAAGACCGATCACAAAGCATTGGCCGCAAGACTTGCACAGGTAGATGTGATCATCTTCGCCGGAGGTATTTCTCCGCAACTGGAAGGCGAAGAGATGCCTGTAAATGATCCCGGTTTTGATGGCGGGGACAGAACCACCATTCAATTGCCCGTTGTACAAACAGAGTTGCTGAAAGCCCTGAAAGCAACAGGTAAGCCCGTGGTGTTCGTGATGATGACGGGCAGCGCGATAGCTATTCCCTGGGAAGACAAGAATGTCCCTGCTATCGTAAATGCCTGGTACGGCGGACAAAGCGCCGGAACGGCGATTGCTGACGTGCTCTTCGGCGATTATAATCCCGCGGGAAGATTACCCGTTACTTTCTACGCCAGTGATAAGGATATACCCGGTTTCAGCGATTATACCATGAACGGCAGAACGTACCGCTACTTCAAAGGGAAGGCGCTTTATCCTTTCGGGTATGGATTGAGTTATACTAATTTTAAATATGCTGACCTTAAACTTCCTTCAGGGATTTCTTCGGGAAAAGAACTACCCGTTACCGTTACCCTCACCAATACGGGGAGCAGGGATGGCGAAGAAGTAATTCAGTTGTATGTGGCGCACCAGGGCGTGAAAGGGAAAGCCCCGATCCGTGCCCTGAAAGGCTTTAAACGTGTTTTCCTGAAAGCCGGTGAAACGGTCAGTTTTGATTTTAAACTGAAAGCCGATGATCTTTCTCTCGTGAAAGAGGCTGACGGTTCCCGTTATATTCCAACCGGAAAAGTGCAGGTAAGTGTGGGTGGTGGACAACCCGGCGAAAGAACCGGTTCCGGAAACGTGGTGTCTGGAATCGTATCCATTCAATAATAGGCAATGAAAAGATTGTTTTCATATATAACGGCGCTTTGTTTGTTCCAGAGTGCATCGTATGCACAGGTGAAATTACCTGCCCTCGTGCGGGACAGTATGATCCTGCAGCGCGACAAGCCCGTAAACATCTGGGGTTGGGCCGGTGCGAATGAAGGGGTAACTGTTCGTTTTAATGGCAAACAGTATCGTACGAAGGCGGATAAAAATGGAAGCTGGTCCGTTACATTGCCTCCCGTAAAAGCCGGCGGTCCATACAATATGGAGATCCGTGGAAAGAACACCATCCGGTTGAAGGAAATTCTTTTCGGTGATGTATGGTTGTGCAGCGGACAATCCAATATGGTACATCAACTCAACATCCACGATGTAACTTATGCGAAGGACATCGCTACGGCCAATTATCCAATGATCCGGCAGTTCTGGATACCCACGCTGACGAATATGCGACAACCAGAAAAAGATTTACCCGAAGGATATTGGGTGCCTGCTGTGGGAGAGACGGTGCGGCCATTTTCAGCAGTGGCTTTTTTCTTCGCGAAAAAATTACATGAAGCGCATCATATACCGGTGGGCATCATCAATGCCAGCGTGGGGGGAACTCCGATACAGGCATGGATAAGTGAAGAAGGATTAAGAGAATTTCCTTCCGCTGTAGAGGCAATCGCCCGAAACAGGGATACAGCCGCATTGAACAGGTCACGCCGTCGTGCACCTGAAAACAGAAATAATACGCTGCCACCCGAAGATGCGGGTATGACGGCAAACCTTAAATGGTTCGAGCCCGCGTATGCACCGAAAGGCTGGCGCAATATTGCTGTGCCGGGTTATTGGGAGGATCAGGGTGTGCGCGATCTTAACGGGATCGTATGGTACAGGAAAGAAATTGATATACCCGCGTCAATGACAGGCAAGGCCGCGAAAGTGTTCCTGGGAAGAATTGTGGATGCAGACGAATTGTACATTAACGGGACCCGTGTAGGAAGTACCGGTTACCAATATCCGCAGCGAAGGTATAAAGTGCCTGCCGGTGTGTTGAAGCAGGGTAAAAACCTGTTTGTGGTGCGCGTCACCAACAATGGCGGAAAAGGCGGATTTGTGCCGGACAAGCCTTACTGTGTATTTTCAGGTACCGATACCGTTCCATTGTATGGTTATTGGCAATATAAGGTAGGTGCGGTTTTCAGACCCTCGCAAGGCGGCTTTGGCGGTGGCGGCGTGAATGCCCAGAACCAGCCTGCGGCCTTGTACAATGCTATGGTAGCGCCCACTGTTCCTTACACCATCAAAGGGATTTGCTGGTACCAGGGTGAGAGCGACAGTGGTCAGCCCGCCATGTATGCAAAGTGGCAGAAAGCCATTATAAAAGACTGGCGCATTCAAAGGAACGATACCACAATGCCCTTCCTGTATGTGCAGTTGCCCGGGTACATGGAGTACAATTACCTGCCTTCGGAGAGCAACTGGGCATTGATGCGCGAAGCGCAGGCCGGTGCGTTGGAATTACCCAATACGGGCATGGCCGTGGCCATCGACCTGGGTGAGTGGAACGATATTCATCCCGATAATAAGAAGGATGTAGGTGAAAGACTCGCGCTTGCCGCAGAGAAAATCGCCTACGGAAAAGATCTGGTGTATTCCGGTCCCATCTTCCGTTCTGCAAAAATCGAAGGGGATAAAATAAGAATCAATTTCCACCATACGGGCAGTGGGTTAACCACGAGTGATGGAGAAACACCTGCTGAATTCGCTATCGCGGGCGCTGATAAAAAATTCGTTTGGGCCAAAGCCCGTATTGAAGGAGAAGAAGTAGTGGTGTGGAGCCCTGAAATAAAAGAACCAAAATATGTTCGTTACGCCTGGGCCGATAATCCCGTGAACCCTTCGCTCATGAATAAAGAAGGCCTGCCCGCGTCTCCTTTCCGGACCGATAAGTAGCAGCATGATATTTTAAACAACCCTCGTTGTTACGGGCACCGCTTCCGGGCGTTCTGCCCGAAGGGAAGATTCCCGTACAATCAGTTCCGACCGTACAATAATTGTTTTCGTCTGATGCAGTTCTGACGCGCCTTCGAGGTAACCAATCAGGTTCCGGGCCGCCACTTCTCCCATATCTGTTCCGGGGTAATTGATTGTGGTGAGTTTGGGATGAACGATTTTACCTATGGCATCGTTGTTGAAGCCAACCACTGCAATATCTCCTGGGATGTTAATACCCTGTTCCTTCAGCGTGTGCATACAAACGGCTGCGGTGAAGTCGTTCGTGATGAAGGCTCCGTCGGGCATAGGGTCCATGCGCATTATTTCCATGGCGGCGTCTATGCCGCATTGTTCACTTAGGTCTTTGATGAGGACGAGGTGTTTGTTGTAAGGAATGCCGCTGTCGCGCAGCGCATCCATGTAGCCGCTGTGTCTTTGTTCGTACACGTTGCGCTGCAGGCTGGCGGTTACCAGTACGATCCTTTTGCATCCTTGCTCAATCAGGTGTTTGGTGGCCTGGTAGCCACATTTGTGGTTGTCGATAATCACATGGGTGCTGTCGTGACTTTCCTCCACGCGGTCAAAGAATACTACCGGAACGCCTCTTTCGGCGAATGGCGTGAAATGGTCAAGGTTATGGGTGGTGAAAGAAAGAGAGGCGAGCACACCGTCCACTCTTTTGTGGAAGAAGTTGAGGGCGTTTGCGACTTCTTTTTCGTGATTTTCAGAAGAGTGCGCGATGATGAGGTCGTAACCGGCGGCGGTGGTTACTTTTTCGATGCCTGAAAGTACAGAAGTGATGAAGTTGCTGTTCAGTTCGTGAACGATTACGCCAATGGTATTTGTTTTCTGCTTGCGCAGGTTGCTGGCGAAAGTGTTGTGGCGGTAACCCAGTTCACGGGCGGTTTCCTGTACGGTTTTACGTGTTCTCTTGTTGATGATGGGGTTGTCGTTCAGTGCACGGCTGATCGTGGAGGTCGAGAGGTTCAGTCTCTGCGCCAGGTCATAAATGGTGATGTCTTTCTTGATGTTCATTGTAATCAATTGCAAACATGTTCACGGCCATTCTTTTCCGGCTGAGGTTACAAAATTCTTTATTTATCAGTGTTTCTAAGAAAGGAAGGTGCTGGCCTGCATCGTTTATTTTCCTAAAAGAAGAATTTTAAAAGCAAAGTTGCAAACTTTTTCTTAAAAATATGCAATCGGTTGCTTGATTGGATATAAATTTTGAAGAACTTGTAGTGTTTACGGTTATCCTGGATATGCCGGAACCTTTTTGTCAAAAAAACTGATCAGAATGATTGCTGCTTTCTCCCGCCCTTTTATGAGGTGTTTCTGCCTGCTATGGTTTGTAAGTATGGCTTTGGTCACCGGTTGTAATGTCGGTTCCCGGTCAACCTTGCTTCCGGGTTCCGTAAATTACAGACAGCGCATAAGTATTAACGATGGCTGGAAGTTCATGCGGTATGCATCCGGCGCTGATAAACTGATTTATGATGTTCGTCCCGAAGTAACCGATCGTAACGATAATATTGTCGCCGATAGTAAACCTACAGAATCGGTTAATGTTATTTCTCCTGCTGATGCGCTCAAAAAGTGGATACTTCCCTCCGCGAACGACTTCATCAAGGATCCGGCACAAAAACACCTTCGTCCCGAAGGACATCCCGGTGCGGATTTCCCTTATGTGCAGGCTGCCTTTAACGATGCGCAATGGATGGATGTGGTACTCCCGCACGACTGGGCGATTGCAGAACCTTTTTACAAGGAAGCCGATGCCATTGTTGGCGGCGGAATGGGACGGCTCCCCGTTCAGGGAATTGGCTGGTACAGGAGAAAAATCGAATTCAGCGAAGCGGATAAGGGAAAAACTATTTACCTGGATATAGATGGCGCGATGTCCTATGCCATGGTGTGGCTGAATGGTAACCTCGTGGGCGGATGGCCCTATGGGTACAATTCTTTCAGGCTCGATCTTACGCCTTACCTGAAATCTGGAGCGGAAAATCAGCTCGCCATCAGGATTGATAATCCCACCAATTCAGCGCGCTGGTATCCGGGTGCAGGTCTTTACCGCAACGTATGGCTCACCAAAGTAGCACCGGTGCACGTTGGGCAATGGGGAACATTTATTACCACAAAAAATATTTCTTCCTCCTCTGCAACAGTAAACATTACGGTGGAAATTAACAACAAGGCTACCAACGATGCAGTCGTGTCAGCGAATACGGTCGTTTACCTTGAAGGAAAAGAGGAGAATGAAAGAGGGAAACAGGTCGCCACGGCTCCCACGGTAAAAACAGTTGTGCCTGCAGGAAAGAAAGTGAATGTTGAGTCCTCGGTGAATATCGCGGACCCGCTGTTATGGGGGCCACCGCCAACCCAGCATCCAAACCTGTATGTTGCAGTTTCCCGTTTGTATGTAAATGGAAAACTGATAGACGAGTATGAAACAATATTCGGTATCCGCGACCTGAAATTTGATCCGGTAAAAGGGTTGCATGTGAACGGAATACCGGTTCGTATACAAGGGGTGAATCAGCACCATGATCTTGGCGCGCTGGGTGCGGCTTTCAACGTGCGTGGGGCAGAACGGCAACTGGAATTATTGCGTGAACTTGGTTGCAACGCCATCAGGCTGGCGCACAACCCACCTGCACCCGAATTGCTGGACCTTACCGATCGCATGGGATTCCTGGTGATTGATGAAATTTTCGACAGTTGGGAAAGAAAAAAAACACCACTTGATTTTCACCTCATCTTTCCCGAATGGCATGAAGCCGATACGCGTTCTTTTATAAGAAGAGACCGCAACCACCCTTCTGTTATTTCCTGGAGTTTCGGGAATGAAGTAGGGGAGCAGTATACGGATAAAGAGGGTGCCGCCATCGCGAAAAAGCTGAACGATATTGTGAAAGAAGAAGACCCCACAAGGCCCACCACCGCATCTATGAACTATGCTAAGCCCGATATGCCTTTTCCGGCTTCCATGGACATCATCAGTTTGAACTATCAGGGAGAAGGGATACGTGATGCGCCGGCATACAAACATTTGAACGGCATCCGCACTTCACCACTGTATCCTGCTTTCCACGAAAAATTCCCGGGAAAGATGATTGTAAGCAGTGAAACGGCTTCCGCGCTCAGTTCCCGTGGTTCTTATCTTTTCCCGGTAACTGAAGGCAACAGTGCGCCTGTAAGCGAGGGCATTGGCGGGAACGGGCAATTGCAACAGGTAAGCGCATACGAATTATATACCGCACAGTTTGGCGCTTCCCCGGATAAAGTGTTCGCCACGCAGGATAAACATCCTTATGTATCTGGAGAATTTGTTTGGTCGGGTTGGGACTACCTTGGTGAGCCCACTCCTTACTATTCAGCACGCAGTTCTTATTCCGGCATCATCGACCTGGCCGGCTTCAAAAAAGACCGCTTCTATTTGTACCAGTCGAGGTGGAGGCCCGGTCTGCCAATGGTGCATATCCTCCCGCACTGGAACTGGAAGGGGAGGGAAGGCGCTTTAACGCCCGTGCATGTGTTTACCTCAGGTGATGAGGTGGAATTATTCCTGAACGGGCGCTCCCTGGGCAGAAAAAAGAAAAACGTTTACGAATACAGGCTGAGATGGGATGAAGTGAAATATGAAGCGGGAACCCTGAATGCCATCGCTTATAAAAACGGAGAAAAATGGGCGGAAGAAACCATCCGTACTACCGGTGCACCCGCAGGACTAAAGCTGGAAGCAGATCGCGACAGTATCCTTACGAACGGGAGTGATCTGTCCTTCATTACAGTTTCAATTATAGATGCCAACGGTCTTGTAGTCCCTGACGCTATCAATAAGATACGTTTCAATGTCGAAGGTCCGGGCAGTATTGTGGCCACGGACAATGGTGATCCGGCAGATCTTACGCCCTTCCCATCCAAAGAACGAAATGCTTACGCCGGACTGTTGCTTGTAATTGTTCGCGGTGAAAAAGGGAGGTCCGGTACCGTTAAAATCACTGCGGAAGGACAGGGTTTAAAACCTGCATTTTTAGAAATAAATACCCGTTAAGGAGGAAACCGGTGCCACCGACGTGGTTTTCCTCCTGCCGTGTCCGCTTTTTCACGGGGAGTTACTCCGTTAAAAAACATACCCGTTTCATGCTATAGACAAATGCTGAGAAAGAGGCTTAGGCTGCTGGAATGAAGTGTTGATTGCCAGTATTTATGATGAAGAAAGAAAGGGGGATAAATTTTTTTCAAAAAAAATAATCGATTTTGTAAATCGGTTTAGTAAAATGATTTACCTTAGTTCCCGTAATCAGATTGCTTATGCCTCCTTTCTCTGTTTTAACTGCCGGGTCCAATGCGCACGGTATCGCTTCGCGAAACGGAAGCCCGCAATTCAATTACACAAAAATTTCCACTGTCGTTCTTTCTTTCGGTAATTCTATTATTCAGGATAGCTATCACTGGCGCTGATTTTCGCATGAAAAAGAAACTTTCCATACACGACCTGGCTGCGGAACTCAAAGTTTCTGCCACTACCATTTCTTTTGTTTTAAATGGAAAGGCAGCGGAAAAAGGCATCAGTCAGGCCATGGAGGAGCGCATCCGGAAATATGCCTTGGAAGTAGGGTATCAGCCCAATCTGCTGGCGAAAAGTTTGCGTACCGGTAAAACCAATATTCTTGGGATGCTGATGGAAGATATCTCCGACCCCTTCTTTTCCAGTATCGCAAGAGGGGTAGAGAGAAGGGTGTACAAACTGGGCTACAAAATATTCTATTCCAGCACGGAAAATGATACCGAAAAGACCCGCGAACTATTGCAACTCTTCCGGGAAAGACAGGTGGATGGCTATATCATTGCGCCGCCACCAGGCCTTGAAAAAGAGATCATGGCATTGCACGATGAGCAGGTTCCTATGGTTTTGTACGACCGTTATTATCCCGGGTTACCCACCTGTAATGTTGTGGTGAACAACAAAGGAGGTGCCGCACAGGCAGTGGAGCATCTTAGCGGAAACGGATATTCAAAAATTGGTTTCGTGACGCTGGACTCCACCCAGAGCCAGATGCAGGACCGTTTGGATGGCTACAAAACAGCCGTGTCAAACTTCAACGGCGAAGAGCGCATCCTGCAGGTGAGTTATGGTTCGGGCCATGATGTTTCCGTTCAACTGATACAGGCTTTTCTTACATCGAACCAGGAATTGGATGCTGTGATATTTGCCACCAACTACCTCGCCATCAGCGGCCTTGAGGCCCTTAGAAACCTGCATTGGGACGTGCCTGGTGATATCGCTGTGATGGGCTTTGACGACAACACGCATTTTTCGCTGTTCTCTCCCTCCGTTTCCGCTATCGGCCAGCCGGAAGAAGCAATTGCGGAAACTGTGGTGCAAAGGCTGTTGCTGCAACTGAACAATAAAAAGAAGCCCGGTGAACTGGGAACGGTGGAACTGGATACGGAAATGATGATACGGGAATCTTCGCTTTCAAAACTTAAAATCATCAATAATTCAGCCTGATTTTTTTTATCAGATTACTAAATCGATTAAACGATTCATTTTAAAACGATAAATCTTGCCCATATGCTTCATCAGATCTTCCGATTGCGGAATGGTGAACCATCTTTTGCGGATGGGTCCACATTTTTAAAACCAAAAACTGCCATTATGAGCCCCTCTCAAATTTCGCCGGCCCGGCAAGGACTGCTGGCCATGGCGCTTTCTTTTCTTTTTCTCCTGCTTTACTCCACCGATGCCTCCGCGCAAACCAGGAAGGTTTCAGGTACTGTAAAAGATGTGGTAAGCGGCGCTCCCATATCAGGCGCCAGCATTACCGTAAAAGGAACTACGGTGGGTACTTCCACTGATGCGGAAGGTGCTTTTTCCCTGGATGTACCAGCCAATGCTTTGCTGGTAGTGAGCAGTATCGGTTACCTGGAATCGCAGGTGAGGCCCGATGCTTCAGGTACCGTGAACATCCTTTTGTCTGCCACTGAAGGGAAGATGGATGAAGTGGTGGTGGTAGGTTACGGTACGCAGAAAAAAGCTTCCCTCACCGGGGCGGTAGAGCAGGTGGGGGGGAAAGTGTTTGAAAGCCGTGCGGTAACTAACGTTGGGCTTGCTTTGCAGGGACAAACCCCGGGTCTTACTGTTACCCGCAGTTCTCCCCGGCCTGGTAACGAAGGGGTTGCCTTCCAGATCCGTGGCGCCACTTCCGTGAACGGCGGTTCTCCCCTCATTGTAATCGATGGTGTGCCGGCATTACATGGCAGCGCACTGCAACAGATGAACCCGGATGATATCGAAAACATCAGTATCCTGAAAGACGGTGCTGGCGCCATCTATGGTTCACGCGCCGCCAATGGCGTTATCCTGGTGACTACTAAAAGAGGAAAGGGTAAACTGAAAATAGATTACAGCAACAACCTGCGCTTTACTACCAATGGCATTACCGGGTACTCACCAAATATGCAGGAATATGCCACGATGTGGATTGAAGCGAACAAGGAAGAAGCGATTCCAAACTGGTGGGGATGGATATCGCTGGAGAATATGCAAAAGATGCAACAGGGCATTGAAGATGTTTATCCCACGCAGTTCTGGGGCGATGTTTTTATTGGGAACGGAAACAGAATCGATGAACTCTTCGCCAGAAGATATTCTCATCAGCACAATATAAGTATTGGCAACAGGAGCGACAATTCAGGCTATCGGTTGTCGTTCGGTTTTGCCGACAACAAAGGCAACCTGGCGACTGCGTATGATGGTCAGAAACAATACAACCTTCGTTTCAACTACGATTATAAACTGGCCGAAAGGGTTAAATTGGAAACCGGCGTTACCTTACAGAACGTGGTAACCTCCACGCCGTCTTCAGGTTTGGATGCCACACTTTTCGCCAACGACATGCCTTTTTTCCCTGCCAAAAATCCTTTCGGACAATGGAATGCCAATTTCGGTAACGTGGGCAACAGGAACGCCGCCGCAGCTACGGCTGATGGTGGAAGAGACAACCAGAATGGTACGCTCGGAAGACTGGACCTGAAAGGTACCGTAGGCATACTAAAGGACCTGGACTTTGAAGCAATGGCTTCGTTCCAGGGCGATCAATACCGCAGAGAAAGGTATGTGAACCCCGTTCAACTTTACGACTGGTACGGTAACAAAGCGAACGAAGCGCTTTCCTCTACGGTGCAGAATACCGGCAACCCAGGGTATGCTACTACTTCCAATGCCACGTTCTACCAGTATTATTCAGCGTTGCTGAAATACAACAGAACATTCGGCGGGGCGCATACTTTCTCCGCTATCGGTGGCATCAATGCCGAAAAATACCAGTATAAATATCTTTCCGCCAGCCGCGTGAATTTTACTGATCAGGGCGTGTACGACCTGAACGCAGCCACAACAGATGTAATGTCGAACAGTGGCGGTAAGAACCAGTCTGGATACTATTCCTACATCGCAAGGCTGAACTACAGTTATAACGATAAATACCTCGTTGAATTACTGGGCAGAAGAGACGGTTCTTCGAAATTTGACGATGGCTACAAATGGAAGAACTTCGGTAATGTGTCCGCGGGTTGGGTGTTCACCAACGAAGAATTCCTGCGCGGGCTTTCACAGCTTTCTTTCGGTAAAATCCGTGCCAGCTATGGTGTGTCAGGGAACAATGTTGGTATCGGCAACTATGACTATGTTTCGACCGTGAACAACGGCACCGTGGCGCTGGGATACCCCGTAGCGTTGCAGGCCTCTTCTTCGCTGGCCGCGAACGGATTGATCAGCCGCGAAAGAACCTGGGAACGTGTGTTTCAGAAAAATATCGGGATCGACCTGAACTTCCTCAACAACAGGCTTACCACCAATTTTGATTATTTCCAGAAAGACAACAAGGGAATGCTGGTCAATGTACAGTACCCTTCAGTATTGGGCGGGTCCGCTCCCAAAACCAACAGCGGACACCTGAATGTTAAAGGCTGGGAATTCATGATCGGATGGAAAGACCAGAAAAAAGAGTTCTCTTACAATGTATCCTTTAACATCAGCAACAATAAAACCATGCTGAAAGACATGGAAGGTGCCGATACTTACGGTGTTGGTAAAGTGGGCACCGTGAACGGCTTCCCGCTCAACTCCTGGTTCCTTTATCAGACTGCCGGCTATTTCGCCTCACAGGCTGAAGTGGATGCATACTACAACGCTTACGGTAATACCGCAGGTTTGCTCGCCGGCGTACAGGGAACCAATGCGCTGCGCGCAGGAGACACGCGACTGGTGGATTATAATGGCGATGGTGTGATCAGCAATACTTATGATGCCACAAAGAATGCACCTGCAGACTTTAAATATATGGGAGACGCTGCACCACATTTTGTATTCGGACTGAATACCGGCGCTTCCTGGAAAGGAATAGACTTCAACGCGTTCTTCCAGGGGGTAGGACAGCAGTATATTATGCGTACCGGATATATGTCGTACCCATTTAATACAATTTTTACCAACCAGAATCCTGTATTCCTCGGAAAAACCTGGACAGAAGCCAATCCCAATGCGGAATTCCCCAGACTAACGGTTCAGGTTAACCGGGCACGATGGAATTACCAGAATACCGACTTCATGTTGCAGAACAGCCGATACATCCGGTTGAAAACACTGATTGTAGGCTACACGCTGCCCACGCATCTTATGCGGAAAGCACACCTCGAAAGAGTACGGATTTACTTCTCCGGGAACGACCTCTGGGAATGGACCAGCATCAAAGATGGTTACGATCCTGAAATGGGGGAGACCTCCCAGAACGCCGGCTATCCATTTTACAGAACACTTTCATTTGGCGTAAACGTAGGGCTGTAGTCCGTTATTCAATCATTCTGAAAAAAGAACACAATGAAAAAGTTTTCATACATCATAATAGCAGGTGGTCTCTTCCTCAGTTCCTGCCAGAAAAATTTTCTCGACCTGAAACCGCAGGACGCGCTTACAGACGCGGCTTATTTTACCAAACCGGCTGATTTCAGGGCCTATGCCACCAGCTTCTACGGGCAGTTACAGGGTTGGCGCTCTCCTTACGGAGGAAACAGTATTTACCAATATATGGATGGAGGTTCCGACCTGTCCACCAATACCGGCTTCTCTGCGGAGTATGCCCGCGGTAACGTAACCATTCCTTCTGCCGATAACCGCTGGAGCAATCCTTATAACTGGATCCGTACTGTGAACATCCTGCTGAAAAATGCTGAAGCATACACAGGCAATAAAGAAGAGATCAGAAGATATGCGGCGGAAGCCAGTTTCTTCCGTGCCAACGCGTACTTTACGCTGCTGCAATTTTTCGGTGGTGTACCCATTGTTACAGGTGTGGCCGATGTGAAATCGCCCGAACTTACCGCGCCCCGGAACAGTCGTTACGAAGTGGTGGACCTTATTCTTTCCGATCTGAACAACGCTATCGCCGGACTTCCCGCTGAACAATCTATTCCGGCAACTGATAAGGGACGCATCAGCAAATGGGCCGCTGAAGCATTCAAAGCTAGAGTATTGTTGTACGAAGCAACCTGGCGAAAATATGTAGGCACCACCACCGATTTTCCCGGCTCCGGCGGACCAGCCTCCGATCAAACAACTGCATTCCTTACCGAAGCGGCCACTCTTTGTAAAGATGTGATGGACAACGGCGGATACGAATTGTGGAACTACAATTCAACACTCGCCAACCAAAGCAGCTACTTCCTGTTCAACCTGGAAGATGCCGGCTCAAACCCCGCAAGTTTAACCAAGGCCACCAACAAAGAATTCATTCTTTACGGGGTATATGATTTTACTTTCAGACAGGGCGGACAGAATATTTCGCATACCACCGCGCAGTTTATTCCCAGCAGGAAAATGATGGACCTCTATCTCTGCACCGATGGACTTCCTCCATCCAAATCGCCTTTGTTCCAGGGGTACCACGCTGTTGGCGATGAATTCAAAAACAGAGACCTCAGGATACTGGGGCACCATGGCGCAGCGCCAACTTCCGTTACACTCAATACAGGCCTTGCAGGATATGGCAACAGGAAGTTCGGGGCGTACAACTACGGGTCTTACCGTAATGCCAATCAGGAGTCTTCCAACTATTCCATCATCCGGCTGGCCGATGTTTACCTGATGTATGCGGAAGCTTTGTATGAAAAGAATGGCGCCATTACCGATGCTGAACTGAATGAATCCATCAATAAAATAAGAGCCAGGGCTGGAGTGGCGGCATTAACAAATGCACTCGCCACCAGCAACGGGCTCAACATGCTGGAAGAAATCCGCAACGAAAGAGCGCGTGAACTGTACCAGGAAGGCTTCCGTTTTGATGACCTGAAACGCTGGGGGATAGCCGAAGACGCTTTAGGTGAATCTACCTGCGGTATGGTGGTGGGCGATGCTTCCTACCCAACAGCCTTCAGGAACGCTTCCGGCGCAGCAACAGCCAACTATAACCCCGCTACTTATGTTTGGGGAGAAGAAACCGTTCCTACCGCCGATGGCGACCTGAAATGCGTGGTGATCGACAGCAAAACGAACCGCAACTTCAGCAGAACGCATTACCTCTGGCCTATACCTGCCGGACAAATCGTGCTGAACCCCAGCCTTGAACAAAACCCCGGATACAACTAACGGAAAGTGAACCATCCGCATCTTTAATCAACCAAAAATCATAGAATATGCGATTGCTTAAATATATGTTTGGCGCCTTTGTACTACTTGGTGCGGCGCTGCTTTACACGGGTTGCGAAAAAGGACCCAACTTCAAAGAGTATATTTTCCCCGCCCCCATCGTGGAAGATTTCTCCCCTAAGATTGGCTATGCCGGAGAAGACATTACCATCACCGGTAAAGACTTTGGCTCCAATGTAAAAGCCGTTAAAATATGGTTCGGCGGCATATTATCCGATACGGTGAGAAGTTGTACCGACGGACAGATTGTTGTGAAAGCGCCTGCCAACGGCATTTCCGGTACAATTACCGTGCAGGTGTACAACAAGCCGGACAGTACCGATGGTGAATTTACCTTCCTGCCCTCCGCACGAATCATCAGCGTGAATGCTGAAAGAGGTAAACCCGGTGATGTGGTGACCATTACGGGCGAAAATTTTGGCAGCGATATGAATGCTGTTGAAGTATATGTAGGAGACACAAAGGCAAGTGTTGTAGCCGTAACTTCCACACAGGTGCAGTTCTCCGTTCCCGATGGGAAATCAGGAAACATCGTGCTGAAAGTGGATCGCCAGCAACTCGTGGGGCCCTACTTCCTGGTGGGCGATGAAAAACTGAGCGGTACCATGATTGGCCACGCAGGTTCCTGGGGAAACAACCCGGCAACCACCATTGGCGCGGCGCTGGATGGTAACCTTGCCACGTTTATAGATGGTCCCACTTCGGTTGGATATGTGGGTTATGATGTAGGTGCGGGAAAAGCGGCAAAACTCACTTCGGTACGTTTTGCGCCACGCTCCACACACCCGCAACGTATGCTGAACGGAGAGATAAGAGCGGCAAATGATCCTACTTTGTATGATTTCGTAACACTGCATAAAATTATACAACAACCTGCAGTAGGTGTTTATACCGAAGTGCCCATTACCGCTGCACAAAATTACAGGTACATCTACTACTATTCTCCCGATGGGAATTGTAATATCGCAGAGGTAGAGTTCTACGGCAATATTGTGGACCAGCCGCTTCCAACAGGAAAATTCATCTTTGAATTTAATACCGCGGGCAACAACGAAGGTTGGAGACCGCAGCAGGGCGGCACCTGGACCGTCGCCAACGGCGCCCTCAATGTTGTTTTTACCCAGGCCACGGGCAACAAACGTTCCGATCTTGCACTGTTGGGTGGTGGCGTGGGTTCGCCTGTCACCATTCATACCGGGAACTACCCTATTATGGCCATCCAGTTCAATAAACCATCCGCAGGCAATGTGGTGTTCGATACCAACCTCGGTTCCTTCGGGAACGGCAACAATAAGTATTCTTCAGACTATGCTGCGAAAGATGTCTATTATTGGGATATGTCTGCGCTCTCGCTGGGTTCCGGTGCCGCGCGGCCCAATGAAGAAATTACTTTCAGTTCCACGTTCCAGTTTAAAATCGCCGATGTGCCGCAGGCCAATCCTGCTACCGGCTACAATGTGCAATGGATCAGAACCTTCGAAAGCAAACAGGCGCTGGAAGCCTTCATCAACAGATAATAAAACCGCTATTGTATGAAAACAATGATCGTGATCAGCAGAATGCTGTTAGGCGTTGGTTTAAGTTCGACCATGGCCTGCTCCAAGGGCCCCGCTTCAAACCCGGGCTCCATAGTGGATACCACCACCAACCAGAACACCATCAAATACATCGACACTTTTCCGCACAGCAAACCATTCGTGCACGATGGCATGTTGCATAAGCAGTCCGATTTCGACCGGATGAAAACACAGATCGCCGCGCAGGAACAACCCTGGCTTTCGGGGTGGAACAAACTGATCGCCAATTCACATGCGCAGTTGAGCTACAATGCAAACCCCGTTGCCAAGCTCATCAGGGGCGGGAGTTCTGCGGAGGAGCCGGAACCAGATAACTATGGCCGTGCCTTTAATGATGTGGCAGCCGCCTACCAACTGGCCATTCGTTGGAAGATATCCGGCGATGATGCTTATGCCGCCAAAGCTGTTCAGATCCTGAACGCATGGGCCGCCACCTGCAAATCCATCAGCGGGAATTCCAACACGGCGCTGGCTGCTGGCATCTACGGTTACCAGTTCGCGGTAGCCGGTGAATTGCTGCGCGATTATGAAGGATGGGCTTCCGCTGATTTTACGAAGTACAAACAATGGTTGCTCGATGTGTTTTACAGCCTCAACAAAGCTTTTCTTACCACCCACTGGGGTACCTGCATTACACACTATTGGGCCAACTGGGACCTTTGCAACCTGGCTTCGGTCATGGCGATAGGGGTGCTCACCGATAAAAGGGAGTTGTACAATTACGCCATGAACTATATCCAGCGAGGACAGGGAAACGGCAATTTCTTAAAAGCTGTTTACCATATTCACCCGGATGGACTCGGGCAAATGCAGGAGAGCGGCCGCGACCAGGGCCACGCTACGCTGTGTATCGCACTGATAGGCGTGATCTGCGAGATCGCCTGGAACCAGGGCGATGACCTCTACGGCTTCGACAACAACCGCATTCTTAAAGCAAGTGAATATACCGCGAAATACAACGTGGCAAAGCTTTCCGTACCTTTTAAGGAATATGCCTGGGGCTCCGGTGCCAATTGTGCCCCCAATACGCATACGCAGATCAGTGCGGATGGAAGAGGATCCGTCCGCCCCATGTGGGAGATGGTGTACAACCACTATGTGAAAAGAAAAGGCCTGGCCGCGCAGTACACCCAATTGGGTGCGCAGTCCGTACGTCCTGAAGGCGGTGGTGGCGACTACGGTCCCAACAGCGGTGGTTTCGATCAGCTTGGATTCGGTACTTTGTTGTATTCTTTAAAATGACCATGATACAGAAATTTATATTTTTTGTTTGCCTGATTTCTTTTGCCCGGCATTCCGTGGCGCAGGATATTCCCGTTAAGCCGCTGCTTTCACGTGAGCATCCGCGTTACATCACGGGAAACGGGGACAAGGCAGCAAGGCTGCGCAGTCTTGTAGCAACGGAAAGCTGGGCCGTCTCCATCCTGGAGCAGGCGAAGAAAGGCATTGAAACGCATGTGGACAGGCACAGAACAGATGCCACATGGATGCCCTCCCGCTTGCAGATGTTCTGGAAAACAAAGCATAAAGATGTCTTCATTAAAGGCGGTACTTACGACCACGCTTCAGGAGAAGCGCCCGTTCCCACCGTGAAATTCCCCGGTATGCGGGGCGGTATTCCCACACATGCCACCCCCAAACTGGAAGACATCCTTCCTTATATGGATGACCCGCGTGGGCTCTATCTCGTGAACAGGTCCACCGGGAAAATGGAATGGGCTGATATCGCCAAAACCGGGAACATTATAGAAGGCATCAACAACAATATCATGCGGATGGCTTACACGGCTTCCGTGGTTTATTTTATTACCGGGGAGGAAAAGTACGCGAAGTTCGCTTTCGATCTTTTCGATACTTATATGACGGGCATGGTCTACAGGAACGTTCCCAAAGACCTTTCAAACGGCCACCATCAAACGCTGGCGGGATTGTCTTCTTTTGAAGTGATCCAGGAAGTGGCGATACTGAATAGCCTCACCGGCTGCTTTGATTTTCTGAACCAATACATCAGAAAGCATGCGCCTGAAAAGGTGAATGTTTATACCGGCGTGTTCCGGAAATGGGCCGATCTTCAGATCGCCAATGGCGTGGCTTTCAACAACTGGAACCTGATGCAGGCAAGGAACGTGCTGAATATCGCATTGATGCTGGAGGACGATCAGACTTATCCCGATGGGAAGGGCAACCGCTACTATACCAACTATATCCTGAATACCACATCGCAACGCCAGTGGGCGCTTCGTAAAGTGGTGAATGAAGGATTCGATCCGGTAACCGGCCTGTGGAACGAATCTGCCGGTTATGCAATGGTGGTGCTGAATGATGTGATCGGTTTCGTGGAATTCTTCGACAACTACTACGCGCTCGATCTCGTGCAGCATCTGCCTGTACTCCAAAAAGCGGTCACCGCTATCCCGCAGTACCTCTTCCCCAATGGATTTTATGCCGGTTTCGGCGATTCACATTATGGGAGAATCAGTCTGAATACCGCTTACCAGATGCTTGCCAATGCGCAGAAGAACGGAAAAAAAGAACAGGCGCAATATTTTTCAAAGTATATCCGCACCATTTCAGCATACTACACGGAAAGAGGTGTTGTTATGGCGCGTGATGACCATGGCCACGGCAACCAACTGAACGATCTTTTCAAAGGAGCATCGGAGCATAAACCGGATACATCCGTTACCGCCGGGAAAATCAGCGATTACATAACCCAGGTATTCTCTTCCGATCATGTGAGTTTGTTCACGCTCCGCAACGGACTTGATCCCGAAAACGGATTGATGATGGCCATAAGTGGCTCCAAAGGGAACCACATGCATGCGGGAGGTATCGCTATGGAACTCTATGGCAAAGGATATATCCTAGGGCCCGAAAGCGGTATCGGTACAAATTATTTCCAGGCCGATTACGCGGAATATTACTCCCAGTTTCCTGCACACAATACTGTTGCGGTGGATGGGATATCAGCCTACCCGGTGATGAAGAGTAACCATGGTTTCGAAGTAAAAGCGGCTTACCCGAAGCCTGGATTATCGGAAGGCTATTTTTCTAAAGTGAGTTTCGGTAGCCTGTATTTCCGGGAGCCGGAAACCAATTCTGATCAACTGCGTACCGTGAGCGCCATCCGCACCTCCGATACTTCGGGGTATTATATTGATATTTTCCGCTCAGCCAGAAAGGATGGAAAGGATAAGTTCCACGATTACTTCTACCACAATATGGGACAGGAACTGGAATTGTCGGCCACCAATGGACCTGCTTTGGTACTGAAGCCCACGGATCTGTTGTCGTTCGGGGGTGGACACCTGTTCGCTTACGATTACATCTTCGATAAAAAATCGGTAACAACGGAGCAGGACATCAATGCTGTGTTCCGCCTTGCTGTACCCGGAAAGCAACCTGTGGAAATGCGTTTGTGGATGAAAGGAGAAAAGAACCGTGAACTGATTACCGCGAAATCTCCAAAATCAACGGCCATCGACCGGATGGGACTTCCCAAAGAAATTTCCGAACTGCCCTTGCCTACGCTTGTGGCAAGACAAACAGGCGAAGCCTGGACGAAGCCCTTTGTGCTGGTGTTTCAACCCACTTCGGCGGGAGAAAAAAACTTGCCGGCTATTCATTCTTTTTCAGGAAGCAATGCCTTGTTTACGGGTATCGAAATTGCGCATACAAACGGATCAAAACAATACGTGTTTTCGAATGCCGATTCTGTGAATGCGGTCAGCCATCAGCAATTCGATTTCAAAGGAACTTATGCCGTAGTAAGTACTTCAGGCAAAGAGAACGAATACCTTTTTCTGGGGAACGGATATTTGTTGCGGAGTGGAAACTTCAGTATCGTATCACGTGGAAAAATGATGTCGGCCAGTCTCTCCAAAGAAAATGACGGTTGGTATTTCGCTGCGAATGAACCTTCCATGCTCACTGTTCCTGCATCCTGGACCGATGGGAACGATGTTCTGTCGCTCCGGATCGGAAACGAGACCATACTGGTGAAAGGAAAGAAAACAAAAGGGAAGGGCGAAAAACTACTGGTGTTTGAATTGCCTGCGCTTCCTTACCAAAGAATAAAATGATACACCCGGTGCTGAAGAATATGTTTATTAACACTGCGTTGCGCAACAGCTTCTTGCTGTTGCTGCTTTGCCCTTTCACAGAAAGCAGGTCGCAGGTGCGCGATACTGTGGCACAAGCCTGGGTGCCGGACAACGGCGATGGGACTTATAAAAATCCTGTCATCAATGCCGATTATTCCGATCCCGATGTGATCCGGGTAGGCAATGATTTCTACCTTACTTCTTCCAGCTTCAACTGTGTGCCGGGGTTGCCGGTACTGCATTCTAAAGACCTGGT
>CAMLRX010000097.1 GCA_946482545.1 uncultured Flavihumibacter sp.
ACAACAAATATATTATCTCCAATGATGTTAATGGCTGGATCGGCTGGAACGTAGGAGTTCACCTGTTCTAAGCGGTGGCACCGCTATAGCGGTGCCACGGGGTGCCGTTTTAAAACATGCTCCAACTCGGTTAAAAAACATTTCAGGATTCAGATTTAGAGAATTCATAGCGCAACCTATGCCTGGCATAGGTTGCGGCGTATAAAGCATGTTCGATGGTTGCCGAAACCGGTGCCACCGATATCATTTTCCCCTACGCCGAACCGTGTTTTGAACTGGCTCCCTACCGTTAAAACACGCTATCTAAATAGCTTCTCCTCTAAGTGCTTTCAGCACTTAATCATTTTGTCTAATTAACCAACAAGCCCATTTACCAACCAATAAGTCCATCAACCAATCCGCACCAAAAACATTATCCTCTGCTTGTCTACCGCTCGAAATCACAACAGCTCCCACGTTGCGCCGTAGTGCCGTCGCGAGAAATTTCTTCTTCCTCCGAAATTCCCCTCAGCTTCCCTTCACGCTTCCGCACCTGCAAGGCTGCGAGGAACAAAGCAGCAAGCTGCGCCTCCGCGAAAAAAACTCCTTCGTCCGAAAGCTTCCATATCTGCACGCCGGCCTTCACATCCCGCAAGGAAATATCAGCCATTCCTGCACTTACACTTCCAAGAAAAAAAATGTCCGTCAGTTTCCTCCTGTATTCTTTTCAGAAAAAATCAACGGAAAAAAATCCTGTTTCTGCATTTACAAACCTTTAACTAAAAAAACTATTATCCCGAATAGGGGTACCACAACAAAGGGTTGTATCTATCCAAAGACCCTTTTTATGACGCTCAATAAAATCAGCGCGATACTCATCACCCTTATCCTCCTGTTGTTCCAACAAAATGTTCAGGCACAACAACATCAGCGTATAAGGGGAAACGTAAGTGATGCCCAGTTGAAATCACCTTTGGAAGGCGCCACTGTATTACTGGATGGCGGAAAACAAAAAGCAATTACCGGAACCGACGGAAACTTCAGCTTCGAACAGGTATCATTGGGCATACATTATATTACGGTATCCTACACCGGTTATTCAGGTAGAACATTTGATAATCTTTCCCTGAACGCCGGAAAGGAGCTTGTATTAAATCTTGGATTGGAACCTTCGCTGGAAGAAGAGGCCAAGGTGGTGGTAACAGCGAAATCCAAAAAGAATCGCCCCATTAATGATATGAGCGTGGTGAGTGCAAGAGCGTTCACAGTGGAAGAAACGCAGCGTTATGCTGCAGCCGTAAACGATCCACTGCGCATGGCTACGGCGTATGCCGGTGTGGTTTCTGCGGAAGATGGCGGTAACGATATTGTGATTCGTGGCAATTCCCCGGCCGGACTCATCTGGCGCATGGAGGGGGTGGATATTCCCAATCCCAATCACTTCAGTTCAGCAGGAAGCAGCGGTGGCGGTATCTCTATCCTGAGCACACAACTGCTCGCTAATTCGGACTTTATCACCGGCGCTTTCGCCGCTGAATATGGAAACGGACTGAGCGGTGTTTTTGACCTTCACCTCAGGAAGGGAAACAACAAAAAAAGCGAGTACGCAGCACAGTTAGGTGTGCTGGGGTTAAACCTTGGCGCGGAAGGTCCGTTATTCCCATTCTACAAAGGATCTTACCTCGTGAACTACCGCCTTTCCTCCCTCCAGTTACTGGATAAGCTTGGTGTAGCCGTAGGACCAGGTACTACAGATTTTCAGGACCTTTCCTTGCATGTGCACCTGCCCACCGCCAAATGGGGTTCGTTCAGTTTCTTCGGTTTTGGTGGATTGAGCAGAAGCAAAATCAAAGCGGAAGATGATCCCGCTAAATGGGAAGATGAATGGAAAAGATACCATTCCGACTATATCGCGAATACGGGGACGGGTGGACTAAAACATGAACTGTTGCTGGGGAAAAGAACACGCCTCGAAACAACTTTATCGTATTCCGCCACAGATAATGGCTCCGAATTGCAGTATGTGGAAGATGATAAATCAAATTCGCTTTACCACAAAGATGCTTACGTAAATACAAAGCTCGCCCTGGCGTCCCTTATTCAGCACCGCGTATCACCACAGCATCTTTTCAAAGGAGGGGTTCGTATTCAACGACTGGGCTATTCCTTCGATCAGCAAACCCGCGACAATCCCGGAGCGCCATTGGAACAGGTGATTTTGGAAGAAGGGAATACCATGTTGTTGCAGGGACATGCTCAATGGCAATTCCGCCCAACCAACAAACTCACGCTGCTGTCGGGACTTCACTACATGCACCTTTTCCTGAACGATACCTGGATTGCTGAACCACGCGCCGCTATTCAGTTTCAGGCTGATGCTAAAAATACGGTCAGCATCGGGTATGGCTTACACAGTCAGGTGCAACCCCTGGGTGTATATTATGTGAAGCAGAAAGATGTGGGTGGTGTAGCTAGAAATGTTAACCGGAATCTTGATCTTTCCAAGGCGCATCACCTGGTGCTTTCCTGGCAACGGCAGTTGGGCAACAACTGGAAAACCAGGGCCGAACTGTATTACCAGCGCCTGTTCGATGTGCCGGTAAGCACCTACGATACCAGCAGTTTCTCTATGCTCAATGTGCGTGGTGATTATATCGCCGAACCGTTGGTGAACAAAGGGAAAGGGATGAATTATGGGCTGGAACTCTCACTGGAAAAACACCTCACGAACGGCTTTTACGGCATGCTTTCTACTTCCTTCTACCAATCAAAATACAAGGCAAAGAATGGCGTGGAACACAATACAAGGTTCAATGGAAAACAGGCGTTCTCCCTTGTGGCTGGGAAAGAATGGGTGCGGGCCAACAACAAAAAAGTGTGGGGACTGAACACCAGGGTATTGCAGAATGGCGGATACTGGAACACACCCATCAACCTGGAACAATCTATTGCCAATGATTATGCCGTGTACCATGAAGATCAGGCTTATTCCATCCAGAATCCGGCGTATTTCAGAATTGATATCCGTGCCAGTTTGCAATGGAATTATAAAAAGTGCGCGGCTACTTTATCACTTGATCTTCAGAACGCCACCAACAGGCAAAACGTATTCATGCAGGTGTACGACCGCCAGACGGCTTCACTTAAAACAGCCTATCAAACAGGGATAATCCCGGTTCTCAACTACAAAGTTGAATTCTAAACGCGAACAACCACCCCTCTCCCTGGGGAGAGGGGCCGGGGGTGAGGCATCTCAAAACACATTCATTCAAATCATAAAAATAAAAGTCATGAAAAAACACGTCAACAACTTAGTCCTTGCGGTATCCCTTTTATTTACCCTTTCTTCCTGTGAAAAAGTGGTGGGGGAAGGGCCCGTGGTTACGGAAACACGGAGCAATACGAATTTCGATGAAGTAAGTCTTTCTTTGCCCGGCAGGCTTGAAGTGCAGCAGGGAACCGCATTTAAAATCGAACTATCCGCGCAGCGTAATGTCCTGGATAAAATCCGCACCCAGCAGAATGGTTCTGAATTGGTGTTTAAATTCGAGAATGATGTCCGGATAAAGTCTCATGAAGAGATCACCGTTAAGGTTACCCTGCCTGAGTTAGAGGCTTTGTCAGTAAGCGGTTCCGGCAATGCCCGCGCGTATGGCGCGTTTGAAGGCAGTTCACTCCGGTTGCGCATCAGCGGCTCTGGTAACCTGGAGGTGGATGAAGCCGTATATAATAGCATAGATGCCACCATCAGTGGAAGTGGCAACATCAGGGTGAAGGACGGCAGCGCTAATGTAAGCGACCTGCGCATCAGCGGCAGCGGATCTCTGTTTATGGAGGACGTGCCCGTAAAAGATGTGCATACCACTACCAGCGGTTCCGGGAATATGAGGGTGTGGGCCGAAAATAAACTGGACGCCACCATCAGTGGCAGTGGTAGCGTGCAATACAGGGGCACCCCCATCGTGGATACCCGTATTTCAGGCTCCGGAAGGGTGAGTCGCATCAATTAACCGGTATATTTGCCGTATGTACAAACGGCAGGAAGCAGCACGGATAAGGCAGGAATTCTGGACCACCTTCGGGCGGTACATGAGTCCTGTCCCGTCTTTTTCAGATGAACCCGTGAACTGGGTGAATTATAAAACGGGAGAGAAATTTATTTTTATCAGGAAGGACCAGTCGGGAAAGAAAGCATACATCGGGTTGGAACTGCAGCATCCGGACGAAGGAATGCGCGCGCTTTATTTTGAACAGTTGACGCAGCTAAAAAATATCTTCCTTGCTTCCGCCGGAGAAGGATGGATATGGGAAACAGATTTTACGGATGAAACAGGAAAGAAGATCACCAGGATTTATAAGGAAGTGGAAGGCTATTCCATCTTCAATAAGGAACACTGGCCCGAACTGATCCGTTTCTTCAAAGAAAATATGATCCTGCTGGATGAGTTCTGGAGCCAGGCGAAATACTCCTTCGAAGCGCTCCGATAAAAAAGTGGCAAAAAAGTTTGGGGAATTGCAATATTCCCCTACTTTTATGTAAACGATTGCACTGTTGAAACCCAGAACTACGATCCACGACATAGCAAAAGCGCTGAATACTACCGCAGCTACCGTTTCGCGGGCGCTGAACAACCATCCCGCCATCAGTGAAGCCACCAAGGTTTCGGTAAGGGCCATGGCCCAGCAACTGAATTACCAGCAGAACAAACTGGCCTCCGCATTGCGTTCAGGAAAATCGAACATACTTGGTGTGATGATTCCCAGCGCGGAAATAAACTTTTTCGGTTCTGTAGTGCACGGCATTCAGCAAATCGCCAACCTGCACAACTACAATATCATCATTTATCAGTCCAATGAATTGGCCACTTACGAGCAGAAGGGGCTGGAGGCGTTTTTGCGCTCCAGGGTGGATGGCGTGATCGCTTCCGTGGCAAAAGAAACCGTGAATTGGGAACATTACCGTGAAGTAAAAGCGCGCGGCGTTCCGCTGGTGCTCTTCGACAGGGATGTGGAAGAACTGGAACTGCCTTCCGTGGTAGTGGACGACTACAAAGGGGCGTTTATGGCCACAGAACATCTGGTGGAACAGGGATGCACCCGTATCGCGCATATTTCGGGGCAGCAACACCTCCGCATCTTTAACGACCGCTTGCGGGGCTATAAAGATGCCCTGAAAGCAAACGGCCTGGAAGTAATGGATGAACTGATCGTGCCTGGAAAGGTGTCCATTGAATCCGGCCGCGCCGCCATGCAGCAACTGATGGAAAATAAAGTGAAACCCGACGGCGTTTTTGCCGTAGAAGACTTCACCGGCCTGGGCGCATTGCAATACCTCAAGACTGCACAGGTTAAAGTGCCATCAGAAGTGGCGGTAATCGGCTTCGCCAATGAGGGCTTCAGCCAGTACATCACACCCACGCTTTCTACCATCGACCAACAAACGAAAATAATGGGAGAGGAGGCCGCCAACCTCTTCTTCGACCTGGTGGCACAGGGCGATTTCTATGCCTCAAAACCAAAGAAAAAAATACTTGAACCCGTACTGGTGACCCGAGAGTCCAGTACAAGGATAAAAATCAAAGCGATATAATGACAACGATCACGCAACCGAAACTGGCCGAAAAAATAGGTGAGGCCTTCCGGACAAAATTTCAGACTGAACCCACCATTACGCGTTCCCCCGGACGCATCAACCTGATCGGTGAACATACGGATTACAACGGCGGATTCGTATTGCCCGCAGCCATCGACAAAGCCGTATATGTGGCGCTGGCCCCAACAGGGAGCACGGCCTGTCATTACCTCGCGGTAGACCTGAACCAGGAACATGAAGATGATGTGCGCTCTCTTAAAAATATCGATGGGCATTGGTCCGCATACATCAATGGTGTGGTAGATCAGTTGCAGCGGAAAGGGTTTGAAGTGCCCGGATTCTATTGCGCCGTAGGCGGCGATATACCAGTAGGGGCAGGACTTTCCTCCTCCGCGGCCGTGGAATGTGCCGTAGTGTTCGCGTTAAACGAGATGTTCGGTTTCGGACTGGATAAACTGACCATGGTGCAACTGGCACAGAAAGCAGAGAATGAATTCGTGGGCGTCAAATGCGGGATCATGGACCAGTTCGCCAGCATGTTCGGGAAGCAGGGCCATGTGATCCGCCTGGATTGCCGCAGCCTCGAATATACTTATGAGCCCTTCGTTAGCAACGATATTATTGTGGTATTGATGGATACCGGGGTGAAGCATTCACTCGCTTCTTCTGAATACAATACCCGCCGCCAGCAATGTGAAAAAGGCGTGGCGCTGGTAAAAGAACACGTTGCCGGCGTGGCATTGCTGCGTGATGTGTCTGTTGAAATGCTGGATAAGTATGTGAAGACCGTGGATGAGAATGTGTACCGCAAATGTTTGTACGTGGTCCAGGAGATTCAGCGTTTGCTGGATGGTTGTGATGACCTCCGCAACAATGACCTTGCGGCTTTCGGAAAGAAAATGGTGGAAACCCACGACGGCCTGAGTAAGCTGTATGAAGTGAGTTGCCCCGAACTGGATTTTCTTGTGGACGAAATACGGAACGAACCCGACGTGCTCGGTGGCAGAATGATGGGCGGCGGATTCGGAGGATGTACCATCAACCTCGTAAAAAAAGAGGCCGCTGAAACCGTGATCGCTAAAATGAAGGAAAAATACCTCGCACAGTTTGGAAAAGAACTGGTGACCTACCAGACCACCATTATGGATGGCACTTCCACCGTGCTTTAATTACCCGCGTAACGATTCAAAAAAACATATCAAGCATTTATGAAACTCTTGCAAACGACTGACTATCTCGTTTTCTTCATCTATTTTATTATAGTGGCGGGATACGGCTTCTTTGTGTACTACCGTAAAAAGACCGCCCAGATGGATTCCAAGGATTATTTCCTTGCTGAAGGATCCCTTACCTGGTG
Organism: uncultured Flavihumibacter sp.; assembly: GCA_946482545.1. The sequence continues at coordinate 6,930 of CAMLRX010000097.1, forward strand.
GGCTATCGGCGCGTCTCTTATCGCTTCCAACATTTCTGCGGAGCAGTTCATCGGGATGAGCGGAAACGGGTTCACCATGGGACTGGCCATCTCTACCTACGAGTGGATGGCGGCCGCAACATTGATTGTGGTGGCTACTTTCTTCATTCCGGTTTACCTGAAGAACAAGATTTACACCATGCCACAGTTCCTGAGCCAGCGCTACAATGGTACTGTGGCCATGATTATGGCCGTGTTCTGGCTGCTGCTTTATGTAGTGGTGAACCTTACCTCGATATTGTACCTTGGCGCACTGGCCATCAGCGCGATTTCCGGGCTTAACCTGACCTTCTGCATGATTATGCTCGCGGTGTTTGCCATATTTATTACACTCGGTGGGATGAAGGTGATTGGTTATACCGATGTGATCCAGGTATTTTTCCTGATCCTCGGCGGACTTGTAACCACCTACCTCGCACTTGACCTCGTAGCACAGCAGGGCGGCGGCTCAGGTGTAATGAAAGGACTTTCCATGCTGAGAGAAGGGGCTGATGACCATTTCCACATGATTTTCAGTAAGGACAATCCAAATTATCCAAGTCTGCCGGGCTTAACAGTACTGGTAGGTGGTATGTGGATTGTGAACCTGAACTACTGGGGTTGTAACCAGTACATCACGCAACGTGCACTGGGCGCCGACCTTAAAACTGCCCGTAACGGCATCATGTTCGCGGCATTCCTGAAACTGCTGATGCCTGTAATTGTGGTATTGCCCGGTATCGCGGCTTATTACCTGCACAGCAAAGGGTATTTCCAGGCTGAAATGATGGTGAATGGAGAGTTGGTTCCAGATAAAGCTTATCCGGTACTGCTGAACCTACTGCCAACCGGACTGAAAGGCCTGGCCTTCGCAGCGCTTACAGCAGCGGTGGTAGCATCCCTGGCGGGAAAAGCGAACAGCATTGCTACGATATTCACGTTGGATATCTTCAAGAAAAGGATTGAAGTGGAAGCCGACGAAAGAAGGATGGTGAAAGTGGGGAGAATTACTGTTGTGGTATCCATGGTACTGGCGGTATTAATCGCACCTTTCCTGGGGATAGATAAAAAAGGTGGTTTTGAATTTATCCAGGAGTACACTGGGTTTGTGTCTCCGGGCATCTTCGCTATGTTCATCCTTGGGTTCTTCTGGAAAAAGACTACATCCAACGCAGCTTTGTTCGCCACCATTGGCGGTTTTGCAATGTCTATCTTCCTGAAGTTCCTGCCCAATATTATGGACCTGTCTTTCCTCCACGGCATGGGCTTCTCCGTTCCGAACAAAGACGGCGTTTATGAAATTCCGTTCCTCGACAGGATGGGCTTCGTATTCCTGTTCTGTATCCTCGGCATGTTCCTGATCAGCCGCGCGGAAAATAAGAAAGGCGTGAATCCCAAAGGACTTGAAGTGGACAGCTCCATGTTCAAGACCCACCCGGCGTTCACCGTGGGCGCAATATTCATCATAGGTATCCTGGTAGCTCTGTATAGCTTCTTCTACTAGAAGTTGCTGAGCATATTACCATTTAGACTACAAATAATAGCTATGATTAGGCTGAATATCTTGTAAAGAATCTACTGCTCGAATAATCAGAACTCTGCCCCTCTCCCGCGGGAGAGGGGGCGGGGTGAGGCTCCGAAGGCGTATCAAACGATACGCCTTCTCTTTTGCCCGAACTGAATGATCAAACACAGTTATTTCAGCCGGATACGCGGGAAATCATGCCAAAAGTGTACACAACACATATATTTTTAAAAATGTTTTTTGTCTTGGAGATCATGTGTTTTAAATGCTGAAACCCTTTCTGGTATTGGGTTCTATCAATATTTGGTGCATTAGGGATAATAAAATCCCCGGAATTATGGTTTTACACCGTTCCGGGGATGATCTAAATTTGTTTTAACAAACAGCGCAAAACAAAAGAGAGGTCAGGCAATCGTAGCGTTCAAATGGCAATCGAAGAGGTCGTAAAAAAAACTGACAAAAATTAATCGTTAAACGCGCAAAAAAATAACAAGCAGTGAGTTTCGGCTCCTCCAAATAATTCTCACCTTTTTTCATATGGCAAGCAATCGTTAGACGCCTACTGTTTCTACAGCGGGCTTTCTTTTTTTTGGATGTGTGAAGTTAAGGTCTCCGGCCAAATCACAAAACTTTTTTTAACAAATTTTTCGTATTTCCAAATCTCTTCTGATTTTCAACACATTACCTTCTTCTTAATTTTTTTAGAATTGCCATTTCGGGCAAAAAACTAAGGCATGAATTTCTTTGTGAAATCTGCATGGCTTGCGCTGATGGGAATCTCTTCTCCACTGATCAGACTGATCTTCCTGTTCCGTATGGCCACGATCTTATCATGGGCCACCACATAACTCCGGTGTACCCTGCTGAACTTGTCCTCTGGGAGTTTTTCCAGTATTTTTTTCAACGGCATCAGGGTCATTACCGGTTTTTCGTTCCTGAAATTGATGCGGATATAGTCTTCCAGGCTTTCAATATAAGTAATATCGGGAATGGAGATTTTTACCATCCGGTATTCGGAGTACACGAAAAGTGCATGTTCCGGCGCATTTACCGGGCGTGTTTTATATGCGTGGTATTCTGCGGCTTTCTGAACGGCTTTTTTAAAGCGTTCCGGCTGAACCGGCTTGAGCAGGTAGTCGATGGCGTTCAGTTCAAAACCTTCGAAGGCGAATTTTTTATAGGCAGTGATAAAAATAATCATAGGAGGGTCTTGCATGGAGCGGACCAGGTCAAGGCCGGTGATATCGGGCATATTGATGTCCAGAAAAACCAGGTCGGTTTTCCCGGAGCGGAGGAAGGAGGCGGCGGAGAGTGCGTCGTCGAAAGTATGCAACAATTTCAGCGACGGTGTTTCTCCGATGTATTTGCTGATGATGTCCAGCGCGATGGGTTCATCGTCAACGGCAATGCAGGTCAGTGTTGTCATATGGCGTTTTTTGGAAGGGTGAGTGATACGGTAAAGTGACCGTTTTCAGTGGATATATCCAACTGATGGCGGTTCTCATAAAGAAAGCCCAGTCTTTTTTTTGTGTTCTCCAAACCGGTTTGCGTGCCTTCAAGGTTGGTTCTGTTGGGGAACAGCCTATTGCTGCAGAAAAAGTGGAGTTGCTCGTTTTCCTGTGTGATATGGATGTCGATCGCTGCTGGTTCGTGGTTGCTGGTGCCGAATTTAAAGGCGTTCTCCACGAAGGTCATCAGCACAAGGGGTGGGACTGGAAATAAGCTGTCTGCAAGTTTTGTGGTAACATGCACTTCCATCTTTTTTCCCATCCTGAGTTTTTGCAATGCGATAAAATCGTTCAGGCAATTCAATTCATCTTCCAGTGGCACGAAGTCACTGGTGCTTTCTTCTGTAAGATAGCGGAGCATATTCGAAAGGCGCAGGATGCTGGCCGGCGTTTCCGGGTGCTGCAAAACGGATAATCCGTAAATATTATTGAGTGTGTTGAACAGGAAATGCGGATTGATCTGTGCCTTCAGAATGTACAGCTCTGCTTTGGCGCGTTGGGTTTCAGCCTGCGCGGTGCGTTGTTCACTTTGTCTCCATTTTCTGGCCGTTTCTAAAGCGATACCTGCGGCGATGGTGAAGAAATAAAAAAATACGCTGATAATGTCGAAACGGGGTTTGTTCATCCTGCGTTGTGGCTGCTCCATGTTTTCTGGCGGTCTGCTGTTGTTCCAGCCAGGAGGAATATTGTCCTCATGCATGCCTTCTCTTTCAGGCCAGTCGGGTGCTTTGAAGCGGGGTGGTGGTTGTTCCTGATGTCCAAAGGAAGTTGCGTTTGGGAAAGTGCTTTTAACGGAAAGCAGTTTGTCGAAAGGTTGAAGAAACAGAATTCCCACAAACAGGATGGCCAATGCAATACCGTATCCGAAGTATTTCTTTTCCAGAAACAACATTGGAAACAACACGTTAATGTGGAGGTAAAACACCAGCGCGAAACAGGAAAAAAACAGCCAGTAATAGGGTGATTTCAGCAATGGGAGAATGTTCAGTCCCCAATAGGGATCACTCATGAACAGGGTGGGCAGGCTCATGAACAATATCCAGCCCAGAACGTGCATGGATATGGAAAGTTTTCGCTGTCTGAGCATCTGCAAATCAACCATAATCGGTGTGCTTAACGGTAAATGTACCGTTAAAATACGGGAATGACTGGATGAAAAGAACGGTTATTCTTCCTGCCGTAAAAATGCTTTCAGGGACGCATTAATGTGGAGTGTGATGTCTTCTTCGGATGCTTTTTTGCAGAATTCATAACTGGGGCGGTAACGGATCATGAATGTTTGAAGGGAATCGCCGCTGAGCCCGGTCAGTTGGATTACTTTGGTCCGGGAGAACCTGTAGTTTACATACGCGGCTTCTTCTTCCCGCTTTTCTCTTTTCAGCAATTGACGTTTGTCTTTTTCTTTTTTAGACAGATAGGTAAAGGGACTAAAGGTGACCCCGAACCCGTTTCCATGGTTTCGCATCAATACTTTTTCTTTACCGGCGGCAATCTCATTGTACCTTTCCCGTGCTTCCAGAGAATCCTGCCGGTAACGATCGGCCTGCACTACTACGGTCTTTAATTCAGTGGCTTTTCTGCGGATGAAAATATCGATCTCCTGCTTAAAAAAATCATCGTCCACCAACAATGTATCCTGCGCGTATCCTGCGATGGAGAACACAAGGGTATCGAAGCTGTTCGCCCTTATGGAGAAGCTTCCCGTACGGTCTGAACTGGCTTTTGTTTTCAGCGATATATTGGTGACCAGCACATCGGCAATCACACTGCTGTCCGAGAAGTCCCGCATTTTACCGCGCGCATTTTGTGCAGATGCAAGGTAACCTGCAAAGAGTAAAATGAACAGTGGTAGAATTTGCCTCATATAATTGTTTGCCGGGCCAAAATAGGTTTATTTTCAAATTTTGTGCCCTGCAGCTGGTTAAATTATACCCAAAACAATTACCGTTCCCTGAACAGGGCTACCATTTGAGCCGTTCTTATTTCCACATCGCATTCCTGCAGCATCTGGTGCAACTGCAACAGTTCTGTACGGTTCAGTATGCACTGGATGTTGGCGCTTGGTGTGGGCAGTACAATACATTTGCAGGGCATCTCTGCACAGTCAGGGATATGCGCCGTTCTATCGGCTACCACTGCTATGAAGTAGCCAAACTCTTCATCGGATAAAGTGAGCATGGAGGTGCCGAAGCATACCTGGAAATGCCTACAGTCCACGCATTGAAACACATAGCCGTTCTCATCGCAATACCATTTGATAAGGTTGCACATCTTTTTGCTGTAAATGTGCTGATTTTAGGAGGAGCAGGGTTGCGCAATGCGGAAATAGTAGTTTCGGAATCGGGAAATTTTAAAGGAAAGAGTGCCGTGCATTTCCAAACACAAACAACGCTGGGAGGCACGAAGCAGTGCGTCCTTGCTACCTTGCATCCTTGCGAGCAATAAAATCTCCCCCTTTTAAGAAAGTTCTCCAAATACAAACGAGGCCTTGCGTCCTAGCTACCTTGCGTCTTTGCGAGGAACGCTACTGAATAACAAACTCCCTCGTCTGCAACGTATGCGCACTAAAATACCCCAGCGCCCCGCCTGAAATATTAGACACCGGATTTGAAGGCGCCGCCGACTGGTTATCACCCGTGGCACTCTGATCCAGGCTATACCAATACTTGTGCACGTTGGCATCAATGCATTGCATCTGGATGCGGATGTTGTCGCCCACTTTCAGGTCATCTTCATCCTCATCGGAGAAGAAGCGGAGCACGAACTTAACCTTGTTCCCATCGGAAAACCCATCATCGCGGATGAAAATGCTTTTTTCTTTTACGCCGTTCACGTATTGTATAAAACGGTAGTAATTTCTTTTGCCCGCCGGGTCCTGGTATTCCGCCTGCACCAGCAAACGTGTATCGCCGAACAGTTGTTCTTCTTTGGCGAACACTGTGTCCAGGGGAACCTGTTCGGGCATGGTGCTGCTGGAGGTGTACACCTGTCCGTTACTTTCCACCCTTAACTGGTAGGTTTTACCGGCAGTGCCCACAAGGCTGTTCGCCTGGTAAACACCCGGCGCGGTTTCAGTAAGCGTGGTGGTAGCGCCACCGGCCTCGGTAATCGTAACGTTTGCACCGCTAAGTCCCGCGAAATCGTTGTTTTCGCTGAACTGCTTCGTGGTGGATACCAGTACCATACAGGTGCCGGACTCGTTGGTGATCGCACCCTCCACTACAATTTTACCGCTGCCGTTGGCGGTGTCAATGTTGATGACCTTTTCGCAGGAGGTGAGGAAGAACAGTAATGCGATGCCTATATAATGAATGTGTTTAAGCATGGGATCAGAATTTAAAGTTCCAGGAAATGGAGGGAATGAATTTAAAGAGCGCCGTTTGTACGGCTTCAGTTTTGTTCGGATCTGTTTCGCTGTCGCGGAAAGTGATGGTGTATGCGTTTTCTCTTCCGTAAGCGTTGTAAATACTGAATGCCAGCTCGGAAAGTGTTTTCTCTGTTTTCTTCAGCGTGTATACTGCACCAACATCTAAGCGGTGGTAATCGGGCATCCTGTAGCCATTCCTTTCACTGTAATAATAAACGGTTTGCCCGTCTACCTGGTATTTGCCGGTAGGGAAGGTGATGGCATCTCCGGTATAGTACACCCAGTTGGCGGAGAGGTTCCATTTGTTGTTGAGCTTGTACATGCCTACCAGCGCAATGTCGTGGGTGCGGTCCTGGCGGGCGTTGTACCAGTTGTTGTTGTTGATGCCGTCGATCTTCCTTTCTGTTTTGGACAGGGTATAACTGATCCATCCGGTGAATCGGCCCCTTGTTTTTTTAAGCAGGTTCTCAATGCCGTAGGCGCGTCCTTTGCCGAAGAGCAACTGACTTTCGATGGCGTCTTCGTTGGTGAAGATGTCGGCCCCGTCGCGATAGTCGATTTGGTTCTGAAGGTCTTTATAGTATACTTCTGAACTGAGTTCGTAGTCGCCGTTACCGAAATTCCTGTAATAACCCAGTGCCACCTGGTCGGATATTTCGGGTTTGATGATGTTCGTGCTGGCTACCCATTTATCGGTAGGATTGGAGGATACGGAATTCGAAAGCAGGTGCAGGTTCTGGACGTTCCGTACATAAGATGCTTTTACGGAAGAACTTTCACCTGTGCTATAGCTGATGGACACGCGCGGCTCCGGGTTGAAGTAAGTCTTCACGAAATCACCTTTCTTGTACGAAAAAGTATCGGTTACATTGCCTTGCTGGTCGATGGCGTAGAAATCTCCTTTACCCAATATGCTGAAGGCTGTTAAACGGATACCGTAGCCCAACTGTACCTTATCGGAAATCTTCCAGGCATCTCCGGCGAAAAGCGCGTTCTCCCACGAGAGCCGGTCCTGAAGTTTGCTGAAGTTGACGGAGCTGCCTTCTCCGGGACGCACTTCTCCCGGACGAATGGTATGGTGCACGGAATTGAGTCCGAACCGCACCTGGTGGTTGCTGCCCGCGTTCCATTGGAACTCCTGTTTGAGGTTATAATCGCGGATATCGGAGAGGATATCGAGGTTGTTCGCGCCTGTTCTGATGTTGATGAGGTAATCGTAATTGCTGAAGATAAACGAGGTGTTGGAGAATAACCTCGGGTGGAAGATGTGGTTCCAGCGGAGGGTGGCCGTGGCGTTTCCCCAACTGAGTCCGAAGTTATCGCCCGCGGCCAGTTTATCGCGACCAAAATAGCCGGAAAGGAAGAGCCTGTCTTTTTTCCCGAGTGTGTAGTTCATTTTGGCGTTCAGGTCGTAGAAATAGAGTGTGTTGTTGTTGATGGTGGAATCGGGTGAAAGTTTGAGAAACATATCCACATAAGTTCTTCTTCCACTCAGCAGGAAGGAGGATTTTTCTTTCTGAATAGGGCCTTCCACATTGAGTTTTGCGGATATTAACCCCACGCCGCCACTCACGGAATAATCTTTACTGTTGCCGTCGTTCATTTTAATATCCAGTACGGAAGAGAGGCGTCCGCCATATTGCGCGGGCATTCCGCCTTTGTAAACGGTCACATCTTTGATGGCGTCGGAATTGAAGGTGGAGAAGAAGCCGAGCAGGTGGGAGGCATTGTATACCGTAGCTTCATCCAGTAATATCAGGTTCTGGTCGGCCGCGCCGCCGCGTACATAGAAACCGCTGTTGCCGTCTCCGGCAGATTTGATGCCCGGAAGCAATTGCAGCACTTTCAACGCGTCACGTTCGCCGAGCAATACAGGAATGTTCCTGATCTCCTGGGTGTTGATGCGTTCCATGCCCATCTGTGGTTGTTTCAAACTGCGGCGGGTGGAGGAGGCGCGCACCACTACTTCATCGAGTGCCATTGGCGCCGTTTCCAGTTCGATGTTCAGCGTAACGGGGTTGTTTAACGCTACATTGATTTTCTTTTCCACCATGCCTACGGCGGATACGATCAGTTCGTAGTTGCCCTCGGGGAGCAGGATCGAATAAAAGCCATATTCATTGCTGGTGGCTCCTCCTGATGCTCCGCTGATACGGATACTGGCGCCGATGATGGTTTCGCCTTTTGCCTCGGAGCGGATGGTCCCACTGATGCTGAACTTTTTCTGCGCATGAGCGGTACTGATAGTAAATAGAAAAGTAAAGAACGGTAAGATTTTTTTCATGGATGTTTATTTGAAGGAATGGGTGCTGAACTGTTTATATGAAAGGCGAATGATCATGCAGTTAAAATTTTTGCAAAGATGTACAACAGATGGTGTTGTAAAAAGGTTAAAACAATTGAAACGGACAAAATTGGATGTGAATTTCATGTTTCCATCCATTTAAGGAATTCAGGGGCTTTTTGTTTGCTCACCAGCAGTGTTTCGGGCGTATTCACGGTTAATTTAATATGAAGCCGCCGCGTGAAATAATGTTCAATCGCATTTATCGCGCCCCGGTTCACGAGGAACTGCCGGTTGATCCTGTAAAACTGCACCGGAGAAAGGGATTGCTCCAGTTCTTCCAGCGTACTGTTGATGGTGTACACGGCTCCGGCTAAGGTAGCCATGCTGGTTTGGCCTGAAGACGCGTAGATATAGGCGATGTCCATCGTTTTTACCGGGATAATCTTTTCCAGGAAATGAACCAGTAAGGTTGTTTTGTGAGGTGTATGTATTTCCCGGAGCAAATTCTGCATATTGGCCGCGGCAGTTGCGGAGAACCAGGTTTGGAGTACATCGAATTTCTGAAGGCTCTTCTTCAGTTTCTCTTCATCCATAGGTTTCAGCAGGTAGTCTATACCGTTCGCTTCAAAAGCGCGAATGGCGTATTCATCGTAGGCCGTGCAAAATATGACGGGTACTTCCACATTCAATTCGCGGAAAATATCAAAGCTGAGTCCGTCGCCCAGTTGTATGTCCGCGAAAATCAGGCCGGGCGTATGTTCTTTCAGCCAGCGCAATCCCGCTTTCACTGATGGCGCTATTTCCACCACTTTCATATCCGGGCGCAAGGTTTCCACCATACGTTTCAGTTCCAGTCCGCTTTTGCTTTCATCTTCCAAAATCAGTACCTGCATCATGCCAAGGGAATTTTAACTTTGAATACGGTATCATCAGCATAAATCACGATCCCTCTTCCACAAAGTAACCTGCACCTTTCGTCAATGTTCTGTAATCCTTTGCCGGAGCTGCTTTCTTCCACCGATCGCCTCGGTTGGCGGTTGTTTTCCACCGATAGGAAATCCTCCTCCTCGTAAATATGTATGGTGAGCGGATCTTCTTTGGAAACGACATTGTGTTTCACCGCGTTTTCGAGGAGCAACTGCAATGAAATGGGGGGAATCTTTTTATGGGTGGAAATATGTTCGGGATGAATTTTGATGCGGAGGGCATCTTCGAATCTTTCTTTCAGAATATATGCGTAAGCTTCCAGGAACTGCAGTTCCTCCGTTACCGTGGCCAGTTCCTGCTGTTTATGGTTCAGTAAATAACGGTACACCTGCGCCAGTTGTGAGATGTAATTACGCGACAAAGGGTCCTGCACCATCGTACGCAAGGTACTGAGGGAGTTGAACAGGAAATGCGGGCTCACCTGTTGGGTAAGGGATTGCAAACGCGCGCGTACATTCTCATGTTTCAGTTTTTCGATTTCCAGTTTGGATTGGTGCGAAACTTCCAGCACCGTAATGTAGTAGACCATAAAATACTGGAAGCCGCCCAAAACAAGGCTCCTGACCAATATGGCGAAGTAAGGGTGTTTTACATCGCGATCCAGGATGAACGGGGCCAGGAATGCCGATAACAATACGCTTACAAACAGCGCCATCGCCACTTTAATACCCGGGCGGTTCAGCCATCGGTACCTGAAATGTGTACGGTGAATGTAGTGGTGGGTGAACCAGCAGGAGAGCGTGAACAGGAATGCGCCGCCAATTTGAAATACGGCCTGCTGAACGGGTACATCCTCCGTGCGGTAGAGCTTACGGAGCGATACGATCACGGCCAGACTGAAAGAAATGGTGAGGCCGGGAACGAGATGCCATTTGCGGAGGAATCCATTCATGGGGCAAAGGTAGGGCGCGGGTAAGCTCCCGGCAAAGCCGGAAGGATGAAACGGACAAAAAGCCGCCTGAACGGGATCACCATCCTATGCCGTAATCTTCGCCGTGGTTGGAACTGCCGCCCCAGAAGGAGCCGTGTTGCCAGTCGAAGAAGATTGCGTTGATGGGGCCGCTGGTGCGGTCGTCGAAACTCAGGGTGTAACCCATTTTGCGGAGCGCTTCGCGCACATTTTCCGGCGTGCGCTGGTGCAACAGTAAATGGCCGGGTTTGGGTTGACGGTCAGCGTTTTTGGTACCACCCAGCGAGAGCCACAGTTGGTTGGAATTGATGTTTGCCGCTTCGGCAGCCTGTTGCACATTCATACCAAATTCTACCACGTTGAGGAAGAATTGCAGCAGGTTCTGGTCCTGCGTGTCACCTCCCTGTACCGCGAAAGACAAAAACGGTTTGCCGTTCTTCAGGGCAAGCGTTGGCGTAAGTGTTACGCGGGGCCGCTTTCCAGGCGCCACCACATTAAAAGGGTTGATGGCCGAATCCAGTACAAAACTCTGGAGCCGCTGGCTCATGCCCACGCCCGTGTTGCCTGCAATGCAGGCGGGGAGCCATCCGCCGCTGGGTGTAATAGAAACCACCCAACCTTCTTTGTCTGCCGCTTCCACGGAGGTGGTGCCACGCCAGAGGCGGTCCATGTATTCATTGTCTGGCGTGTTATATGCTTCCTGTCCGCGACCATCGTGTGCAGGGACAAAGTTGCCGGGCTTGCGTGTGGCGCTGGTATCTACCAGGTAGCCTCTTTTTTTGAGGAGTTCCAGGTAGGGGTTTTTCTTTCCCTCAAAAGGGTAGGGATCACCCGGGCCCGCGTTCGGATTGTTCTTTTCTTTCCATATCTCCGCTGCACGTTGTTGGGCGTAAGCTTTGGAGAGTAGTCCTTTAATCGGTTCTTCGGGCGTGAAATACGGATCGCCATAATAAAAATCGCGGTCTGCGAAAGCGAGGTTCATCGCCTGGTAAACGGTATGGATATATTCAGTGGAATTGTAGCCCATTTTTATAAGGTCGAAGCGCTCCAGGATATTGAGTGCCTGCAACATGGCCGGGCCTTGTGTCCATTCGCGGAGTTTGAATACCTCGATGCCTTTGTAGTTGGTTTGGAGTGGTGTTTCTTCGATTACTTTCCAGTTCGCGAGATCGTTCATTGTAATTAGACCGCCCTGTTCTTTGGAGCCGCGCACAAATTCTTCTGCGATATCACCTTTGTAAAAACGGTTGTAAGCCGCGTAAATAGCTTCTTTCCTGGATTTTCCTTTTTGCACGGCTTCTTTTTCTGCTGCCACCATTTTTTGCAGCGTGAGCAGCAGGTCCTTTTGAACGAAGATTTCTCCCGGACGCGGCGCTTCTCTTTGTTCGCCCGCATGGGGAAGGAATACTTTCGCGGAATAGGGCCATTCTTTGATCCTGGCCTTGTTCCTTTCCATGCTGTTGGCGGTTTGCGCGTCTATCGGGTATCCGGCTGCCAGTTCCATGGCGGGAGCAAGTACCTTTTCCAGTGTCATGGTACCGTATTCAGCGAGCATATAACAGATGCCTCCGGGGGTGCCCGGTGTTACGGCTGCCAGCGGGCCATATTCCGGTGGAAACTCAAGTCCTTTCGATTTAAAGAATGCGGGTGTTGCTCCGGTAGGCGCTACGCCCAGCGCGTTGATGCCGATTACCTTTCCGGTTTTCGGATTGTAAATAAGCGCCTGTGTTTCTCCGCCCCAACTCAATACGTCCCACATGGTGCAGGTGGCGGCCAGCATGGCACAGGCGGCGTCCACAGCGTTTCCGCCCTGTTGGAACACCATAGATCCTGCTGTGGCGGCGAGCGGTTTACCGGTAATGGCCATCCAGTTTTTGCCGTGCAGTACGGGCTTTTGTGTTTGCTGGGAAAAGATAGCATTGGAAAGTAAGGCGAATACGCCTGCAAGGAATATAGTTTTACGCATGTGTTTCGGTTGGAACTCAAATCTAGGCAATTTAAAAGAAAGAACCCCGCCAGGAATGACGGGGTTTTCAACCAAAACTAACTGCTGAGAATGATGTTTAT
>CAMLRX010000098.1 GCA_946482545.1 uncultured Flavihumibacter sp.
GCCGTGGTGAAAACCACCATAGGTGGCGATTGCATGGATTTAACCAGTTCCAGTCCGGAAATATCGGGCATCTTGATATCGAGGAACAATACATCCGGCGGATTCTGCTGAATGTAGTTGAGGGCCTCCAGTGCGTTGGTGAAACTGGCTTTCAGTTCCAGGAACGGCACTTTCGAGGCAAGTTGTCTGATCACTTCAAGGGCCATCGGTTCATCGTCTATTGAAATCGCGGTAATTGCTGCCGTTTGCATACGTGCTAGTTTTTCTGAAAATAGAACAGGCTTGTTTTGATGCTGTTCCAGAATTTACGGATAGGGCCGGGCTGTTGTTTCCATGTCCTGAACTGTTCGGATGCCTGTTCGCGGCGCCATGCGTCTATCTCGGCCAGTACCTGTTCCTGCAGGAGTTGATCCTGCTTGGCGGCCTGTTCGTAGAACTTGTTTTCCATGGCTTGCCTGGCGCCGCGTTCCAGTTGAAGGGTGGTGCGTTGGGCGTTCACTGCGTCGTTCAGTTTCTCTTCGTACAAACCCGAGGGCATCATCAACTTGGTTAACAGGGGCATCAATTCTATAAGCATAATGAGAAAGATCACGAGCCGGTAGCGGTATTGAACCGGCGGATGCAGCAGCATCAGGTCGTCCAGGGTTTCAATGCGGATCAGGAACCCGTCGTTCAGCCCTTTTTCAAATTCTGCCATGCGTGCGGCAATATGTTCTTCCGTTCTTTTTTCTTTTGCGAGTGCGGAGTCCAGCATCGGCTGCTGTTCGCGCTTCCATACAATCAGGTCCTCTTCGGCTTTAAGCCAGGCGAGTTTTTTTACTTTGGCAATGGTGTATTCGCCTATTTTGCCGGAGCCGCCGGTGCCATCGGTCTCCCTGATGTAGCCGCTCTTCAGATCGGCAATCTCCTGTTCTCTTCTTTTCTGCTCATTCCTGATGCGTTCTATTTCCGTTTTGGCCTGTTGCAGGGTGATGGCGTTCTCCTGGCGCACCTGCGCGAGGTAGGCGGTAGTTTTTTTCTCTTTGATCACCGGTAAATGGGCATCCACATCTTTTTCGAACAACCACAGTACCACGGGTTGCGACAGAAAGAAACCGATGGTGAGCGCCAGCACGATACGGAACGCCAGGGGCAGCAATTTGTTTTTTCCGCCATTGCTGTTCATGCCCGCGATCAGTCCCCGGTCGATGGTGAGGATGATGAAGCCGAAGAACAGGGCGCACGGAATGATGAGCAGGGATTCGGTGAGCAGCGTGGAGAAGAAATAACCCCAGGCCAGTGTCGCGAAAATCCAGGTAGCCATTACCGTGTAGCCGATGATGGAATAGCGGAACCTGTCCGGGCCGCAATCCTTCATCAGTTGAGGATCGGCGGCGGCCATCCACCAGAGGAAGCGGTCCCAGCCCGAATTTTCGTTACCGGGTTGTGATGGTGAGGTGAACGAAGAATTCATCGGGGGTTTGTCGGATGTTGAGTGCATGGTGTTGCGGATATAATAGGTTTAAACGTTGTTTTACATTTTCAAGCCCGATTCCGGAGCGGTCCTTTTCGGGATCGGATTCATCTTTCCTGTGGATGCTGTTGTATGCGTCAAAATACACATGTTGGGCATCACAGGATAAGTTGATTCTTATCCATGATCTTTCCTTCAGGCTGATCCCGTGCTTGAACGCGTTTTCTACAAACGGAATCAGCAGCATGGGCGCTATCTGGTGGTCACAGTCTTGTTCGTGAACGGTAAAGTTGATGTCGATGTCGGGCGATTGTTCGGTGCGAAGTTTTTGGAGGTCGATGTAATGTTGAAGGTAAGTAATTTCTTCTTCGAGTGCAATTTTTTCATGTTGGTCTTCCTTTAACATAAAGCGCATCATATCGCCCAGTTTCTGCACCCCTTCGGCGGTACGGTCCGCGTTTTCCTGGAGTGCCGTGCCGTAAATGGTATTCAACGCGTTGAACAGGAAATGCGGGTTGATCTGTGAGCGGAGAAAATCCAGGTTGGCGGAAGAAGTGCTCACCGCCGTTTCCAGTGTGTGTACCTTTGATTGCTGCTCCTGCCTGATGTTGTAATAATACTTACTGAGTGGCCATATTATGAATGCAGGGATAATTGTTGCTGAAATAAAGAGCAGCATAATAATTTCTTCCTGGTGGAAGCGCACAGCGATGAAATAGAACATCATCGGCAGTTGTGATACAAGGAGCAGAAAGAAAGAGGGTATGAATACTTTTCTTTTTTTACCATGTTGTTTGTAGCGGGGAATGATGCGGTACACCCAAAGGAAAAAGAACAGAATGAAGACCGGGATTTCGTAGATGAAAAAGAACTGCACCGCACCAAGGTGCCCGTTGGAAAGAATAAGCATCACGGCTGAAAGACCCATCCAGAGCATGGCGGCAACGGTGATCTCTCTCAGGATTTTCTGCTCTTCCTTTTTCCCTGCCAGGTGCTCGTTGTGTATCCACTGCACAAAGGTTTTTACGATGTAATAGCTTCCAATGGCCAGCAGCACCAGCACACTGAAACTAAAGGCGCTTTTCAGCCAGGATGCACTGGCGATTTTATTTACAGCCGATCTGATGAAAAAATGGGTATTGGAAAGATAAGATGCGAAATAAAAGGTGCCCATCAGGAAGAGTCCGCTGGTTAAGATGTTGATTATCGGACTGTATGGCGGATTGCCAGCCTGCAGGGAAGGGAAGGTTTTGTAGTTCAGGAAAAGGAAAACTACGTAACAGGCAATTACCTTCATAAAGCGCGGTAGCATGAGGTGTTTATAGTAGTCGAAACTCTCTTCGTTGCCCACTTCCACATCGAAAGGATTGTCAAAGAAATTTACGGAGGGCTCCGTTATGCCCTGGTATGCCAGCAGGAGCAGGTAGGTGATCAGGCAACTTGTAACGAGCCAGAATTCAAATTTTCGCAGGTTCATTTCAGAAACTTTACGCAAGTATATTGCAGTTCCGCGTATATTATCGCGGTCGAGTGATGAACCTACTCATCGGTGTGATAAAATGAAAACCAGCGTGATTTACCAGCTAGCCCTCGCCGAGGGCGTAATGTCCATGGTGCTGAAATCGCCGTCCAGGTATTTGTAATGCGCGGTAATGGCGATCATGCCGGCATTGTCGGTACAATATTGAAAAGCCGGGATGAATACGTTCCATTTTTTCTTTTCACCCAGTGCCGTGAGGGCGTTCCGCAACCCGGAATTGGCGGATACGCCACCTGCGATGCACAGGGTTTTAATCCCGGTTTCTTTTGCAGCTTTTTCGAGTTTATTTAAAAGGATGCTCACGATGCGGTGCTGGATGGAGGCGCAGACATCATTCATATTATTCGTCAGAAAATCCGGGTCTTTGGCCTGTTGTTCCTGTACGAAATAAAGTATCGCTGTTTTTAGTCCGCTGAAACTGAAGTTCAGTCCTGGAATTTGTGGTTCCGGAAACCGGAATTTGAGCGGATCGCCGAGTTTGGCGTATTTGTCTATGAGCGGGCCGCCGGGGTAGGGTAGTCCGAGAATTTTGGCGGATTTATCAAATGCTTCACCTGCCGCATCGTCCAGGGTTTCTCCGATTACGGTGAGGCGGTTGGGCGCGTCGCAGCGTACGATCTGGGTGTGTCCGCCACTAACGGTCAGACAAAGAAACGGAAACGCCGGTTTGGGATCATCGATCAGGTTGGCGAGTACGTGCGCCTGCATGTGGTGCACGGAAATGAGTGGAATGTTCAGTGCCAACGCAAGTGATTTGGCGAACTGAGCGCCCACCAGCAATGCGCCGATCAAGCCTGGGGCCTGGGTAAACGCAATGGAATCCAGCTCATTCATTGCCACCCCGGCTTCTTTCAACGCGGCATCCACTACGGGAACGATGTGCTGAAGGTGGGCACGGGAAGCGAGTTCGGGCACCACGCCACCATATTTTTCGTGAACGGTTTGGTTGGCTATGAAATTGGAACGAATGACTCCGTCCACCGAAACGGCGGCGGAAGTTTCATCACAGGAAGATTCTATGGCGAGTATGGTGGGCAATGGAGGAAATTTAAGGTGCAAAATTACAACTTACTTCGTTCTGATCGCCACTACCGGATCGAGCCTTGCGGCTGTTCGGGCAGGAATGATCCCGGAGAGTACGCCGAGCAATATACAAATGCTGATGGCCAGGGCGAGGTTTTGTACGGAAACAAAGATGGCGAAGCCGAAGGCGGCGCTGAGTATTTTGGTCAGAATAAATACAAGCAATACACCCACCAGTCCACCGATGATGCAGAGGAAAGCCGATTCCAGGAGGAATTCGGTGAGGATGATGGATTTTTTCGCGCCAATGGCTTTTTTCAAACCGATCTGGCTGGTTCTTTCCCTTACGGTCACGAACATGATATTAGCTACGCCGAAGGCGCCCACAATAAGGGATAATGCCGCGATGGCCCAACCACCGGCGTTGATGGAGCCGAAGATGGAATCGAGGAAATCGTTGGCCGCAGATATTTCGTTGAGCGCAAAATTGTCTTCCTGGGTGGGGGAGAGTTTCCGGATGGAGCGCATCACACCGGTCAGGTCTTCTTTCAGCGCCTGAACGGGCAGGTCTTCGGCGCCTTTGGCCATCAGGATACCGCCGGCGTATTTTTCATTGATGAGGGAACGGGCAAACAGGTAAGGAACGATCAGGATATTGTCGAAATCCCAGCCGCCGAAATTACTCTGGCCGTATTTTTTCATCACCCCTATGATCTGTACTTTTCTGCCTTTGATGCTCACTTCTTTGCCCACAGCCCTTTCGGGGTTGCCGAAAAGTTTTTCCGCGTTGGCGTAGCCCAGCACCATGGCG
Source organism: uncultured Flavihumibacter sp. (assembly GCA_946482545.1). The sequence goes on from CAMLRX010000098.1 coordinate 4,828, forward strand.
TTGCTGCCGCTGAGGAAATCGTTGGCGCTCAGGTAGCGGCCGTAAGCCACATCTATTGGTTGGATATCGCTGTATTCTTCGGTAACGGCGTACCAGGTAACGTTGTTCAGTTGGGATTCCTTGTATTCCACATTTGAGCCGCTGAACGTGATAAAAGCCACGTTTTGTGCGAGGGACGATCTTTTTTTGATGAACTCCAGCTCTTCGTATTTGGGGTTGGGCCGGTTGGCATATTTCCACCAGGAATTGGGACCGCCGTCGTCGCCCCAGGGTTCTTTCTGAATGTAAATGGTATTAGCGCCCATGGTGGATACGCTTTCCTGGATATTGTATTTCAGCGAACTGATGGTAGCCAGTACACCGATGATGCAGAAAATGCCGATGGTAATGCCAAAAAGGGAAAGGAAGGTGCGGAGTTTGTTCACCCGCAACTCCTGCAAAGCCATTTTAAAGCTGCTCCAGAGTACTTCGAGAATCTTTAGCATAGAGCCAAATATAATTTTAAATTTTGAATGATGAATGTTGGATTGGATGAATGGTAGCGCCATACCATCTCGCGTTGTTCCTGCATTCAACATTCAACATCCAAAATTCAAGATTCCCTAAGGTTTCACCGTTGCCTCGTTCACTTTAAACACAAATCCCACCCCATAAATATTGCTGATGCTGATGTCGGGGTTGTTCCCGATGTACTTGCGGATGCGGGAGATGAATACGTCCAGGCTTCTCCCCAGGAAATAATCGTTCTGTCCCCAGAGCCTGGTCAGTATTTCAGCGCGTTTGATCACCCGGTTGGGGTGGTTGAACAGGTATTCCAGGAGTTCGGCCTCCCTTGGGGTGAGCGTTACTTCTTTCTGTCCGTCGATGATCAGTTTCAGAGAATCTTTATGGTAGCGGAGGTTGCCCATTTCCAGCACGTCGTTTTTTTCGTGGAAGGCGCCGGACTGGTTCCTCCGGATGATGTTCCGGATGCGGAGTACCAGTTCATCGATATCGAAGGGTTTGGTGATATAATCGTCCGCGCCCAGTTTTAACCCCGCGATGCGGTCAGTTTTTTCACCCCTTGCCGTGAGGAAAAGGAACGGTATTTTGGTGTTCATCGACACGATGCGTTCTGCCAGTTCGAAGCCGTTCATCTCCGGCAACTGGATATCGATCAGAATAATATGGAACTGGTAGGGCGATGCCTTAAAAGTTTCGAGCGCCTGCAATCCGGTTTTGCACCAGGCTACTTCAAAATCCATCACTTCGAGGTACTGTTTAACCACGTTCCCCAGGTCGTGTTCGTCTTCAATCAGTAAAACCTTCGCTTTCATCACTGCAATTTATTTTGTACCCGTTTATTTTTGCGGGATCATTATGGTAAAGATACTGCCTGTTCCGGGTTCGCTGGTAACGGAAATCTTCCAGCCGTGGGCATCCACGCATTCTTTTACATAGAAAAGGCCCAGTCCAAGCCCGCGGAGCGGATGCGAATAGCTGTTCTTTTCCCGGTAAAATTTCTCAAAAATGTGCCGGATGTTTTTGGGCGACATGCCCATGCCGTTGTCCTGAATGGAGAGGACCAAGTGTCCTTCTTCTTCCCGCGTGGCAATCACCAGTTCCTTCACATCGCTTTCATTGTATTTAATGGCGTTGTCGAACAGGTTCATCACCATCGTGGTGAAATAGAATTCATCCAGCAGCACCCGTTCCTGCTTTAAGGTGTTGTTGTAAATGATGTTGACGGGCGTATCCCCCAGCTTCAGTCTGTAATCTGTAATGATGCCCTGGATCAGTTCGGGCAGCAGGTATTCTTTTTTGTCGAGGTTCCTGTTTTCCATCAGGGTAATGTCCAGCACCTGGTTGAACAATCTTTTTAACCTTTCGGCCTGCCTTGCGATCACTTCCGCCAGCGAAACGATGTTCTCTTTTTTCTCCATGATCCGTTCGTTGCGCAGGTTCTTGTTCGCGACGATGATGGCAGACAATGGCGTATGAAACTCGTGGGTGATGTTGTTGATGAAATCCGATTTCATTTCAGCGAGCTTCTTCTGGCGCAGCCAGTTCCTGAAAGTGAAAAAGAACAGCACCAGCATAATAAGAATGGAGCCGAGTGAAAGGCTAAGCGTTAACAACATGCGGCGCACAATCTCCATGTTTCTTTTTACAGTGTCCACATACAATGTAAAAGTAACCCCGTAGTTAAATGCTTCCGGGCTGCTCACCGTGAAAGCCGATACATTGTTCTGGCTGTTGAGGTCTTTCAGGTTGCCTCCGATCAGGATGCCCGTGGGCGACTGAATATTTTTGGAGATATAGGGCGAAACTGATTTTTTGTTGTAAACGGAAAGGTATTTCACATCGGAAAGTACAATATGCATATCGTCTATCCGTAAGGCATATTCGAGGGAATCAGTGATTTTGTTCTGCCGCTTCACCTCCTGGATCAGTTGTCCGATGTTTTCTTCCCGGATCAGTTCGTGGAAAATGGAATCGGCCAGTTTGCCCACGTATGGATTCAGTTTTGCGGGCGCGAACTGCCGGAGGGAATCCATATAATAGAGCTTCGGGTTCAGCATGGAATCAATAATCTTTCTCCCGCCGGGGAAAACCTTGTCGTTGCGCACACTCAGTCCGTACTGCTCTTTTAAAATCCCTTTTTCCGAGTAGTAATACCGTTCATTGGTCAACTGGTACGTGTTCCACACCAGGTAGAACTGCACGCAGGCCAGGATCAGGAAGCTGATGATGGCGATGATCCGATAAGTGTTCAGGGATTGTTTCATAACCTTTTCCGGGGTTTAAAGTAACGGGAAAATCTGCGGAGCGCCTTCAAATTTAAAATCCGTTAACATTCCGTTTGAATTCCATTGACAACAAACCGGCCCACGCTTGAATAATTTGCCTACATAAATAAAACCGGCTAATTGTTATGAGAAGAACAACGATTTTGTTGCTCCAGGCAGTGCTTTGCCTTTCTTTTTTCAGTGTACAGGCGGGGACCATCCCGGTAGAACCCAAAATTACAGCAGTTACCCAGCAACTGATCCGCTGGTATGATACGCAAAAGACCGATAAGCCGGTTTACCTTTCTTCGCAGGCGGAAGGCGAAGCTTTTATTGAATGGCTGGCCAGTTGGAATGTGGCCGTGATCGATTCATTCTCTACCCGTCTGAAGAAAAAGGAAGAACCTTCCCTTGTATTGTGGAATACGTATAAGGAAACGGAACAGCAGTTGTGGAGAAGGTTCCAGGTATTTAAAAAGAACCATGAGAAATACAAGATACACATCACCTTCAACAACGATCCGGTATTGGTGCCCGTGGTAAAGAAAGTGGAAGCTTTCTTCTATGAAATCTATCCCATGATCCACGAACGTTACGGTAAACGTGGTGGAAACGAAGGTTGGGAAGTGTATGTGCGTTTCGATCCGGAACTCACCAATGTACCCGCTTATGCCAGCGACGGGAAACTCACCTTCAGCAACGACTGGTTCAAAAAGAACCCCAACGATATTGGTGTACTCACCCATGAGGCGATTCACCTTTTACAGAAAGATTACCAACGTGGCGTTCCCGGCTGGCTGGTGGAAGGAATGGCCGATTACATCCGTCATGCTTACAAAAAAATCGCCCATGAAGCATTCCCGCTTCCTGCCGATACCAAAACAAAAAATTACACGGATGCCTACCGGGTAACCGCAAGGTTCCTGAACTGGATCGAAGTACAGTCGCCCGGGTTCAACGATTACCTGCACCACCGCATGATGCGCGAACGCTACAACGAAGCCATGATTGAAGAAAAGATGGGCATGGGGCTGGATGCTTTGTGGAAGCTGTACGCCGCAGAACAATAGAAAAACAAACACATATATAACGATTCGCCAAATTCTACAAACCAAACAAACCAGTTTATGAGTAAAAAAAGAAGCGTTTCCTTACGCGGTGGCAGTACCGTGTTGGGAATAGGCCTTTTAAGCTTTAGCGCCCTCCTTATGCAAGCGGACGCGAGGGCTGAAGGGCGTTCGGTGCATGCGCCGGAAGGCTATTTTCAGCAACCGCCCAGTTCGTTGTACATCGGAGGAACAGTACGCGACAAGTTGGGCACACCTATTTCCGGAGTTACTGTACGCGTAGCGGGAGCCGACTCCACAACGGGGGTAGCTACAGATGATATGGGGAAATTCTCCATTAAAGCCGATCCGAAAGGAACATTGGAGTTTTCTCACATCAACTATAAAACATTAACCTACGCCATCAACAACGTAATTGACCTGGACATTACGATGGATGGCAAAGAGGGCAACATGAACGAAGTAGTAGTGGTAGCTTACGGTAAGCAAAAAAGGCTGAACCTGGTGAGCTCACAGTCTACGGTGAATGTTGAAGAATTAAAAACACCCGTAGCCAACGTTTCAGCCATGCTGGCTGGTAGAATTGCCGGTTTGGTGGGCGTGCAGAGAAGTGGAGAACCCGGAAGAGATGGTGCGGACGTATGGATCAGGGGAATCGCTTCGTTTAGTCAGCAGGGGCCGCTTGTTTATGTGGATGGCGTACCCAATAGAAATCTTGGTATGCTGGAGCCGGAAGATATAGAATCCGTAACCACATTGAAAGACGCCGCCGCGGTAGCGATGTACGGTGTAAATGGGGCCAATGGGGTGATCCTGATTAAAACAAAGTCGGGCAAAGCCGGGAAGCCGCAATTCAATGCCCGCTACGATCAGGGTATGACGGCTTTTACCATGACACCTAAACTGGCCGACGGGGTAACTTACATGAACCTGGTGAACGAAGCGCAGATCGCCAGCGGGTACGCCCCGGGAGCTGTGAAGTATTCCCAGGATTACATAGACAGAACAGCAAGTGGCGAAGATCCGTTCGTTTATCCAAATGTAGATTGGATGGATGCGCTGTTTAATAATTTTGGAAAGAACCGCCGTGTTAACCTGAACGCCAGGGGCGGCGCGCAAAACGCGAACTATTATGTTTCACTGACGTATTACGATGAAACAGGTTTGCTGAAAACAGACGGACTGCAATCTTATAATGCAGATACAAGGTTCAAACGGTACAACTTCACTTCTAACCTCAACCTGGATCTTACTAAAACAACTAAGTTTGAATTGGGCGTACAGGGCTACATCACCGACGCGAACTATTCCGGAGAAAGCTCCGCTTCCGCTTTCGCGCAGGCGATGCAGATTACGCCGGTAGTATTCCCTGTTATGTATCCCGGAAACATTGTTCCGGGTGTAAGTTCGCAGGGGGATCAGCGTAACCCGTATGCCGACATTACACAGAGAGGTTTCAGCAATACTTCCACTTCTCAGTTGTACACCAACCTGAGGGTGAACCAGGACCTGGGTTTTATAACGCCCGGACTTACATTCACCAGCATGTTCTCGTTTGATAACAATGTTGGTCAAACTATTTCCAGAACAAAACGCAGGGATACCTGGTATGTTAACCAAACCACACCCCGTAACCCGGATGGAACGCTCAACCTGATCAGGACCTTTGCAGGTAACAATACGCTCGGGTTTGGCAGTTCTGTAGGTGGCAATAAAAAATATTATACAGAAACCGCGATCAACTACACAAAAGATGTTGGCAATAGCAATATTACCGGTATGGTACTGTATAGTCAGCTTGATCGTACCACCACATTTACGCCCACTAACCTTCAGGCCTCTATTCAAAACAGGACCAGGGGTATTTCAGCAAGAGGCACCTATGCTTATGACAGCAGGTATTTTCTTGAGTTGAACATGGGCTATAATGGTTCTGAAAACTTTGCTCCCGAAAACAGGTATGGCTTCTTTCCTTCTGTGGGCCTTGGATGGGTGGTGTCTAATGAGAAATTTTTCGACAATATCAAGGATTATGTTCAGTTCCTGAAACTGAGGTATTCCGATGGTTATGTGGGTTCCAGCAATTCTACCCGTTTTGCATTCCTGTCGTTCGTTACACAGTCGGCTGCAGGTTATACTTTCGGCGGGGCAGGCGCACGTGCCTCCACTTCAGGCGCTGCAATAGAACAATACGGCACTTTTGTACAGTGGGCTGAGGGTAGGAAGAGAAACCTGGGACTTGAGTTTAAAGTACTCAACAACAAACTGTCGTTTATCGTGGATGGTTTCCATGAGCGCCGTACTGGAGAATTCCTGGCACGTGGAAGTATTTCTGATATCGTTGGGTTGCTGAACATTCCGCCTGCTAACGTAGGGATCATTGAGAACCGCGGTATTGACGGTCAGGTGGAAGCTATGGGCATCAATATAGGTAAAACCAGGCTCACACTCAGAGGTACTTTCACTTATTCCATGGACAAGATCATTGACAATGACCAGCCCGAGCAAAAATACCCCTGGTTGAACAGGTATGGTTGGAATGCCCTTTCAAGATTTGGTTACACCGCTATCGGCCTTTTTAAAGATGAAGATGATATCGCAAAAAGTCCGAAACAGGAAGTAGGCAGCACCCCAAGACCTGGCGATATCAAATACCAGGATTTGAACAGCGATGGCGTAATCAATGCCGATGATATTCAGAGGATAGGTCGTGGAGATGTTCCCGCCATCGTATATGGATTCGGAACCAGCCTTACCTGGAAAGATTTCTATGTTGATCTTTTTGTACAGGGTACAGCCATGGCCGACCGTATGATTGGTGGTGATGGTGTGATTCCCTTTAACAACAGTACCGGTGCCGACAGGAGTAACCTTTTCGCCGCGGCAGTAGACCGCTGGACACCGGATAATCCTAAGGAGAATCCGCTGTATCCAAGACTGGGTTGGGGAACACAGAATGCCAACAACGCTGTAGCCAGCACATGGTGGGTAAAAGACGTCAGCTTCATCAGGCTGAAAACCGCTGAAATGGGCTATAATCTTCCAAAGAAAACATTCAGCAGTATAGGTGTGAAAAGCGCACGTGTTTATTTGCAGGGAGTGAATCTGTTCACGATCAGTAAATTCGATCTGTGGGATCCTGAACTGAATACCAACAACGGAACCGTGTATCCCAATATCACAACACTATCTATCGGTTTACAGGCAAGCTTCTAATGCGGCCTGAATACATCCCAAAAAATTGAATCAATGAAATTCATATACAACGCACTTATCGTAGCAGCCCTGGCTACCGGAGCAGGTTCTTGCACAAAAGGATTCCTGGACCAGGTTCCCGACGACAGGTTGACTATAGACGCGATCTTCCTTCAACGCAATACCACAGAACAATTTCTCGCCAACGTTTACAGCCAGATGCCCGACGAATCGGATGGCCGTTTCGCGCCAACCAACAACAACGGCCCCTGGACCGCGGCTTCAGATGAGGCCAAATACAACTGGACTTTCGTACAGGCCAACAACTTCAACAACGGTTCATGGAACCCAACCTCCAGTATTGTACGCGCCTATTGGAGAAATTATTATATGGGTATCAGGAACGCTACTTATTTTATTCAGAACGTAGATAAATGTCTTGATCTGCCCGCCGAACTCCGGAACCAATACAAGAATGAAGCGCGCGCGCTCAGAGCGATCTATTACTTCTATCTGGTTAGAACATACGGTCCTGTAGTAATGCTTGGCGACCAGATGCTTTCCATAGACGCCACTGCAGATGAACTCGCGCTCCCAAGAAGTTCTATGGATGAATGTGTGAATTACATCGTAAGCGAACTGGATGCATGCGCTGCACAACTTCCATTGGTTCCCATTTCCAACGACCAGTATGGCCGTGTGAACAAAGCGGTGGCCATGGCTTATAAAGTGGAAACATTGTTGTTGAACGCAAGTCCGCTCTTCAATGGTAATACCGACTACGCCGATCTGAAGAACAAGGATGGCAAACAACTGATCAGCCAGCAGTATGATGCTGAAAAATGGAAAAAAGCCGCGGATGCCGCCAAAGATTTCATCAACCAGTATGTAGTCCCCGGTACTTTCGCGCTTTATAAAGAGAACGATCCTACCACCAACCAGTTCAGTGCGTTTCTTTCCTGCCGTAATGTAATGCTCACCGATTGGGGTACTTCCAGCACCAACAAAGAATGGATCGTGGCCCGCCCAGGTTCCAACATGGGAAGCACACAGTACGAAAGAACCCCCAACCACGCCCAAACCGCACAAATCGATGTGAAAGGTGGTGGAGCACTAGGTGTAACACAAACCATGGTTGACGCTTACTTTATGGCCAACGGCCGCAGTATAGATGATCCCGCATCAGGCTATATGACCACCGGATTCTCCAGTTATATGGCTCCTGGTGATATTGCTGCACGCCAGACTTACAACCAATGGGTGGACAGAGAACCCCGTTTCTATGTTGGCGTTACGTACAACAACAGCCTCTGGCTTACAAGAAACTATGGTGAGCTGGTTACTAACCTGGAAAGTTCCGGTAATTCCGGTGTAAAAGCTACCGCCAGTGATTTCAGCCCAACCGGTTATGTGGTGAGAAAGAATGTGATTCCCGGCAGCAGAAGTTCAGCTTCGCGTGCTATTCCGATGATCCGTCTCGCACAGCTTTTCCTGAATTATTGTGAAGCGCTGAATGAATACAGTGCGAGCAATGCGAATGAAGTAATGACTTACCTGAATATGATCAGGGAAAGAGCAGGCATCCCGCAATATGGCGGCAGCGCTCCTGATGCGCTCCCTGTGCCTGCAGGTCAGGCTGCAATCCGAGACGCTATCCGTAAAGAAAGAAGGGTGGAACTCGCTTTCGAAAGCAGCAGGTACTTCGATACCCGTCGCTGGAAAATAGCTGAAACCACAGATAAAGGGGCTTTCAAAGGGTTAAATATTAATGGCGATGGCGCTCCGTTCTACAATGTGGTAACATTTGAAACAAGGGTGTTTGAGAAGAAACATTACCTGTTCCCGCTGCCGCAATCTGAACTGAACATCAACACACAGTTGGTTCAAAACACCGGATGGTAATTGCCCATAACCCTAAAAATTTGAACATGAAATCAATGTTATATAGAGCGCTGGCCATCTTCATGATGCTGGGCGTGTTTCATAAAATCCAGGCGCAGGATATTACCCTGCGGGGAGGAACGCTTACTGTTAACCGTGAGAATGGCAGCGGTCCAAATGGCGGTGAAGGTTCTTTGAAACTGGTGGACAACAATACCGCGTCAAAATTCCTGATTAATCCCTTTGTAAGTCCGTTATGGATGCAGTTCGAATGCGCTGCGCCTTCAATGGCGGCCCAGTATTCCCTCACCTCCGGCGGAGATGCACCGGGAAGGGATCCCAAAGACTGGAAAATGGAAGGGTCGGATAACGGAACCGATTGGACCCTGCTGGATACACGTACCGGACAGGCTTTCTCCGGTCGTGGTCAAACCAGGATCTTCGATATCGCTAACCCGGCAACTTTTAAGTTCTACCGCATTACGGTGAGCGCCAATAACGGGGATGGTCTTTTTCAGCTCGCTGAATGGCGGCTGCTCGAAGGATTACCTCCTGCTGCACCTACAGAATTGCAGGGACATGTAATGTCTGGCGCAAACATCTTTATGTCCTGGAAAAGAAATGCTGCGAACGACGCTGCCACGATTATCGAGCGTTCCAGGGATGGAGTAACTTTTGCACCAATAGCAAGTGTGAATCCCACACCCACTACTTACACTGCGGTGAACCTTCAGCCTAATACTGATTATTATTTTAGGGTGAAATCGACCAACCGTTTCGGAGAATCTGCTTATTCCAATGTGGTTAATTTCAAAACGCAAACCGGTAGCGGTGAACTGATCAACATTACCCAGGACGGCGGAAAACTCACCGTGTTGCTGGAGAACAGTGGTGGCCCTGCCGCAGGCGAAGGCTCACCGAAGCTGATCGACAACAATAACTCTACGAAATACCTTCCGCTCAACTCCCTATTCCCTGCTACGGGATTGTGGGCGCAGTATGAAGCCACCGTTCCATACATTCCTTCAGCCTATACCATTGTAACGGGTAACGATGCGACGGACAGGGACGCACGTGCCTGGAGGTTTGAAGCGTCCAATGATGGCCAGAACTGGACCGTGCTGGATACTAAAACGAATATCAATATCCCGCAAAGGAACTTTGAATCTTTTTATCCGGTTACCACTACGCAGGCGTACAAGTATTTCCGCCTTTTCGTTACGCAAAATGCAGGATCTACCAATACTGTTGCCAGTTTCCAGATGTCTGAGTGGAGGATATTCGGCGTGAACCCCGCATCACCCGCATTGCCTACCAATCTGGAGATTACCGGAAGAACCATTACAACGATCTCGCTGAAATGGAACCTCTCTGGCGCGAATAATGGTGTGGATATTCAACGTTCGGAAGATGGGATAACATTTGGCATTGTGAATTCAACCGCGGCCAATGCAACCACCTATACCGATAATGACTTGTATGGCGGTACGCAGTACTGGTACCGCGTGCGTGCGAAAGGTACACCTACAAATTCCGTATGGACTGATACTGTCAGCATCTTTACGGATTGGGATCCAAGATTGCCGCTCACGCCTCGTGGACTTACCGCCACGCCTGAAACAGAAACAAGTATCAGGCTCAACTGGAACGACCTCTCCGCCAACGAAACCGGGTTTGAAATTGAAAGATCCGCGAATGGCGTAAGTTTCACTAAAATAGCTACGGCGGCCGCTAATGCTACGAGTTTTGTGGATGCGGATGGCCCTACAAAAGCGACCCGTTATTGGTACCGTGTGCGTGCCATCAATGCGGAAGGAACTTCTTTCTACTCCAATATCGCCAACGCGGTTACATTGGGGCAGAATATCCGCCCGGCTTTTGATGCCATCAGCAATATGACCACCTGTAGCGCTTCACTCGATTATACGGTAAGCATTAACGGTATTTCAGCGGTGGAAGCCTGGCAGTCGGTAAACATGTCGGTAAGTACAAATAATCCAGGGCTGTTCTCATCACTTACTGTTTCGGCAGTAGAAAATGGTACCGCTTCTGTTTCATTCACAGGAAGAGGTGCCAGAACAGCAGGAGGAACTGCTACCATTACTGTAACTGCAACGGATAACGGTGGAACATTTAATGGTGGCGCCAATGTGTTCTCCCGCACCTTTACGGTAACCATCAATCCGCTGCGCGTATTCATCACCGCTAACCCCGGCACGCAGATCGCCCGTTACAATACCACGCAACTCACTGCTACCGGTGCTCCTAACTATACCTGGGACGATTCCGCCGGTATCATCAGTCCGCTCAACGGCGCTTCCATTACCGTGAAGCCCACCGTGAACACCACTTACAAGGTTACCGGAAGCAATGCCGAAGGTTGCACCGCCGATACCACCATCACCGTTCAGCTTTCCGCCGGCGTACTCGCTGAAGCCGTGAACATCCTTACGCCCAACGGCGATGGGAAGAACGACCGCTGGATTGTATGGAACATCAACAGGTATCCGGAAAATACCGTGAGCGTGTTCGATAGAAGCGGCCGTCTCGTGTTCCGTCAGCGCAATTATTCCAACAACTGGGATGGCACCTTCAACGGCAAACCACTCGAGGAAGGCGCCTACTACTATGTGATTGAGCTGGGCTCCGGCATTGAACCCCTGAAAGGAACACTTACCCTTATCCGCGAGAGAAAGTAACCATCACCACCAAAACCTACACAAATGAGCGTACGATCAATATACAAAAGCAGCATCCTGAAAGGCGCCCTCGCGCTGGTGCTGATTGGCGGCGGAATGGCCCAGGAAGCCTCGGCCCAGCTTAGCCCTTTCGGAGCCTCCTGGTTCCAGAACCAGTACCTGAACAACCCCGCCATGTCGGGATTGAAGGAAGGTACTGTGCTGAACGGCGGCTACCGCCAACTCGCATCCACCATCTCCGGTTCAGGTTCTTCCCAATACCTCACCGGGGAACACCGCTTCTCCAACCGGGTGGGTGTTGGGCTGATGGCCGTAAACGATGAAGCCGGTCTTATCCGCAATACCAGTTTGCGCGCCACTTATACCTACCACCTGCCACTGGAAGGAGAGAAGGGATTGCATTTCGGTATATCCGCCGGAGGCGCTTTCCAGTCCCTCGACCAAAAAGCAATGAGCGGTGAAATTGATGATCCGCTGGTGATCGGTTTTCAGGACCGTGGCTTCGATTTTGACGCTGATTTTGGCGCCGCCTATACCGATGGAAAACTCACCGTTCAGGGCGCTTTCCCCAATATGGTTACTTATTTCAGAAAAGGAGAGAGTGACCTCGTGAACAGAACCACTTTCTTCGCCGCCGCTTCCTACAAATTGAAAGTGGGTATCGAAGAAGATGAAGTGGGCGTGGAACCCAAACTCGGTTACCGTGGTATCCAGGGGCAGGAAGGCATCATCGATGGTGGGGTAAACCTTTCCTTTAAACAGGAACTGCTGAACCTCTATGGGATGTACCATTCTTCTAAAAACCTCACTTTCGGACTGGGCATCCGGATCAAAGAAGTGGCGCTGTTATCCGCGGCGTACACCACACAGCCTTCCGGACTGAGCCAGGAAGTGAAAGGAAACATGGAATTCGGCGTGCGTTTTCAGCTCAAGTAACCCTTGCTAATGTTTGAATACACCTGAGATGGGAGGGAGGCCCCTTCAAAAAGGGCTTCCATTTCCATCTCTTTTTTATGAATCTAAACCTGCTTACTATGCGTATCCCCCTCAAAAAACTGGCCCATGGCCTTACCCTTGCGACTGTTTTCAGTTGCCTCATCGCTTGTGGACAAAAAAAGTACGAAGGCATCCCGAGTACCAATACCGGCGGTGGCTCCGGAACAGTAGACAATTCGCCACCTCCCCCGGAGACCTGGCTGGAACACTGGTTCGAACACAGACAACTGGTGAAAAGAGTGTATTATGACAGCCTGCTGGCGCTGTACCTGGATGATGATGTGAACCGCGGAAGCACCACCTGGCTTACCAAACTCATCAAAGATACCTGGCAGTACACCCGTAAGGAATACAATTACGGATACGGACCCAGCCCCAGGTTGTTCGCCGTGTTCCATGCCGATAAATACGGCGGCGGTCACCCGGCTTATTATTTTGACGCCGGCCACGATTACAGAAATGTCATAGATTGCGGATTGGGCGGAAAAGATGCCTGGTTGAACCAGACCTGGCAGGAAAGAAATATCATCATCCATGAGATCGGACATATCGTGGAGAGCGCCAGCCTGAATACAAAAGGTTCTCCCGCTTTCAAGATATGGGGCGACAGCAAATGGTGCGAAATCTATATTTATGATGTGTACAAAGGATTGGGAAGGGAAGAGGAAGCGAAGAAACTGTATGACGAGATGATGGTGCAAACCGATAACTTCCCCCGTGCAGGAACACAGTGGTTCAAGAACTGGTTCTACCCGATCTATGAGAACTATGGAAAAACGAAAGTATTGGTGAACTTCTTTGCTATGCTGAAAGCGCATTTCCCGAAAGATGCCAGCAACAAATTCACCCGCGACATGAACTGGGGTGAGTTCATTCACTTCTGGAGCGGCGCGGCCGGTGTGAACCTGAAGGCGCAGGCGACAATCGCTTTCGGATGGCCCGCTGAATATGAGGCCCAGTTCACCAAAGCGCAGTCCGATTTTCCATTGGTGCCCTATACCCGGTAATTTTTATTTTCTTATAAAAGGAACAACAACTGATGAAGCCTAAGCACCTCGCGGTAGTATTGATGGCGGCCACGCTGGCCGGCCCTCAGGCGAAAGCGCAAAAAGTATTGTCTGTGACCGACCCCGTTGAGTGGGTGAATCCATTGATGGGAACACAGTCGAAAGTGAGTTTGTCTAACGGGAACACCTATCCGGCAATCGCCGTTCCCTGGGGCATGAACTTCTGGATGCCCCAAACGGGCCGGAACGGAGATGGATGGGCATATACCTACGATGCCGATAAGATACGTGGGTTCAAACAAACCCACCAGCCTTCTCCCTGGATGAATGACCACGGTCAGTTCAGCCTGATGCCCGTTACCGGCTCCATGAAATTCGACCAGGAGCAACGCGCCAGTTGGTTCTCCCACAAAGCGGAAACGGCAAAACCTTATTATTATAAAGTGTACCTCGCCGACCACGATGTGACTGCCGAGTTCACACCCACGGAACGGGCCGCCAGCTTTCGTTTCAGCTATCCCACAACAGACAGTTCTTTCCTCGTGCTAGACGCGTTCGACCGCGGTTCTTATGTGAAGATCATTCCTTCAGAAAGAAAAATTATCGGCTACTCCACGCGCAACAGTGGCGGTGTAACCAAAGATTTTAAGAACTGGTTCGTGGTACAGTTTGATCGCCCATTCACAGTGGCGCACACCTGGCGCGGACAAAACCTCGCGAAGGATACCCTGGAAATAAGCGCGCACCATGCCGGTGCGATTGTAGGCTTCAAAACAGTGAAAAATAGTCCTGTACTGGTACAGGTGGCATCTTCCTTCATCAGCCTGGAGCAGGCGCAGCGCAATCTTTCTGCCGAAATCGGAAAGGCTTCTTTTGAAACCGTGATGGCTTCCGCCAAACAAGCCTGGAACAAACAGATGAACAGGTTGCTGGTAGAAGGCGGTACTGTGGATCAGACACGCACGTTCTATTCCTGTTTATACCGCACGCTTCAGTTCCCCCAAAGAATGTATGAAATAGATGCGAACGGAAAGCCGGTGCATTATAGTCCGTACAATGGTAAAATCCTTCCTGGTTACATGTTCTCCGGAACCGGTTTCTGGGATACCTTCCGCGCATTGTATCCTTTCCTTA
>CAMLRX010000099.1 GCA_946482545.1 uncultured Flavihumibacter sp.
TTAAAACGGATACCCGATCGCTATATTCAGCACCATGTTTTCCTTGCGCCATTGTTTGTCGCCAAAGCTGATTTCATCCAGCACCCACCTGTTGCCTTCTGGGTACCAGGGTTTGCGCAGGGGGAAAGCCAGGTCAAATCTTACCACCAGGATGGAAGCATCGAACCGAAGTCCCGCACCGGCGCCAACCGCGATTTCTTTGCTCCAGTTTTCCAGGCCGCTGCCCGGTTTTTGGGCATTTTCTTTTCTGAACCAGATGTTGCCGGCATCGGCGAAAATGGCGCCGTTTACCACACTGAACAGTTTGGCCCGTAGTTCTGTACTCATTTCAAGCTTTACATCACCGGCTTCGCTTGCGAGCAACTGGCTGCTGGTGGAATGGTAGCTGCCCGGTCCCAGTGTTCTTGCCCTGAAAGCCCGGATGCTGTTGCTTCCCCCGATAAAGTATTGCTTTACGAAAGGCATTACTTCTGAATTGCCATAAGAAAAACCGTAGCCCAGTAAGAACCTGTTGGCCCAGGTGGCGCCTTCACTCAGTTTCCAGTAATTGCGGAGGTCTGCGGTGAACCGGACATATTGAGAAAACGGATTGCCCAGCAGTTGCTTCTGGCCCGAGGCATTCCTTTCCTTTGTAAGCAGGCCCAACGCGTTGCCGGAGAGGTCAATATTAAAATCCGCGAAGCTGGTGTTCCATCTTTTGGTTTCAGCCTGGTTGCTGAAACGTAACGTATAGGCGGATCCGATGATGAATTGTTTTTCGAAAGACTGCCGCAGCGCGAGGTCCTGGGAAAGAATGGCTTCAAACTCAGGTGTGATGTTCGAAGGCAGTACGTAATTGAAGTTCAGCGGAAGGAAGATATGCTCCCAGTAGTTGTTCTGTTTCCAGTTGTAGCCATAATTCCCGCGAACTGCTTTCAAGGTGTACAGTCCGGTTCTTTTCAATATCTCGTAACCAACTGCCATGCGTGTATTGGGTACGAAAGGTGTTCTGGGATTGATGATCCTGAAGGGGGAAATGAAGCGGGGAAAACTGAGTCCCACTTCACCGTTCAGGGTAAGTGACCGGGTGGATAACTGTGTGGCGCCTCCGCCAACCTGGTTCTCGAAACCGCCGCCCAGACTTATGTCCAGCTTCTCCGCACCGCGCATCAGGTTGCGGTTGATCATGCGCAGCGATACTTCCGAACCAATGAAGTTGTTCGATTTACTGTTGCCGTTCAGTTCCAACTGAATCGTTCTTTTGGGGTAGGGTGTGAGGAAAAGTGTCGCGTTCAGTAAGGGCTGACCCGGTACCCGTTCGAAAGCCGCCCGGATGAATTTGAAACTGCCCAGACTGACCAGACGCCGCAACGTGATGTTGTGGGAAGAGCGCCGGTAAATGGAGTCTTCCTTCAGGAACACGGAGCGGTCGAATACGATGGGGCGGAAAAGGCTGTCGTCGTCTACCAGACTGAATTCCTTGTACGGACGAACTTTGTCTTCCTGGATCAGCGAGTCTTTCTCCAGCGAATAATTCGGGTAAATGGTTACTTCTTTAATGTGGTAAGGCTGTCGCGCAAGACCCGGTGTTTCGGGCTTAACGGTAACATAGAGGTCCACTTTTCCTTTTAAAGAAGAATCCACTTCCACCAGCAGGTATTCGGGGTTAAAGTAGAAGAATCCTTCTTCTTTCAGGGCCAGGTCGATGCGGTCACGTTCTTCCTTTATTTTATCCAGACTGAACCGCTCGCCGGGTTTTAATACGGATTCGTTTCTATAGGTCCGGATGATGGAGGCGACCATGGAACTGTCTTCGGGAAGCACAACTTTGTTGATGTGGTACGCTTCTCCGGCATGAACGGTATAAACGGCTCTGGCCGTTTTTTCAGTTTCAATCGTCTCAAAAAGTGTGGTGGCATTGAAGAAGCCATTGTTCTGCAAGTGGTTCCTGAGCACCGCTGCGGTATAGCCCGCCCGTAGTTTGCTCAACAGCACCGGTGGCTCTCCCCATTTTTCGCGGAGCAGGTAGTTCAGTCCCTTACCTTTCGGGGGCTTTGCCAGGTTGTACAGACTAAGCGGGATGCGCATACCCAGTATTTTCCGGTTGGGTACGGGCCGGATCAGGCCTTCTAATTCCGTTCTCAACAGTTTTTTTCCCTTAGGATCATCGGTGAATTTCAGGGTGGCGCCCGTGTATAATTTATCACCTGCGGGCAGTTTTTTCAGGTTGCTGCACGAGGCGAGTAATAATAGTATTGGTATGTAGTATAAGATCCTTGTCATGCGTTATTGTTTGTCGTCCTCCTCGTCTCTTCTACGGATGACCTTTTCCTGCCGCGTGCGCTGGAGTATTTCCCTGAAATTGTTGTAATCCATGAAGAGGATGAAGCTGACACCGGTTTCCACGAACTGCCCTTGTATTACCACGTCGTCGTTGTTGCGGCGGTATAGTTTCACGCGGTAGCGGCCATCTCTAGACAATTTGTATTCAATGGAAATATCGCCTGCGAGGTTGCTGGCGTTTTGTGCACCTTCCACACCAATGCTGCTGCCCACGGTTACAGTGGTGCGGTCGTTGAACAGGTTTTTGGACGCGCTGATGTTCAGGTCGGTTTGCGTATTCTTGTTGCCGCTGGAATAATCATCCTGCGATTCCAGGTCGAAGTTCAGGTCCACGCCCTTGATCACGTCGCCCAGCAGGTTGTTGAGTTGCTGGCCCACGATTTTACCCGCCGTACGACGGGCCGTAGAGGCAAGGTCGCCTGAAAGACTGCTTTCCAGGCTGGAGAAGGGGTTGTCTGCGATGAAGTTGTTCAGCACGAGCAATCCCATCACCTGTTTGTTCAGTTCCGATGGATCCTGGTTGATCTGTTTTAACCTGGTGTACACCACACCTCCAAACGCGTTCCGTTCCTGCTCCGGCATATCAAGTTTAAAGGAGATTTCCGGCTGGAGCATTTCTCCATCTATATTGAGGTACACTTCAAAGGGAAGTCTTTGGCGAACCGCTGCGGTATTGGTATTGCTTACCACATCCTGGATCAGCGTGTAGGCGGTGGTGTTCAGGCGGTACACCGCGCTCAGGTCGAGTGTGGCTTCGGTGGGGGCGCCGTTCCAGATGATGGTACCACCTTTTACAATGTCGAAATTTCTTTTGATGAGCTGGTTCAGCGAAAGCTGGTATTTCCCTTCATCAACTTCGTACCTGCCCGTCATACTCGTTTTGCCGCTGGGGTCGATGGTGGTGTTAAGGCTGGCGGTACCTTTCACCTGGAGGAAGTCTCCATTCATTTCATCCAGCACGATGGTGAGGGATGAGGTCGGGGTGATTTCGGTGTTTACACTGAGTTGTATCCCCGTAACTTTATCCTCTTCCAAAGAGTCTTTTTTCACCTGGTTGCGGATGAGTGAGGAGTCCAATGGTGCGTTTCTGTTGACAAAAGCGATAATTCCTTTCCTGTCTTCCAGCCCCGGATCATCTTCTTTGATGATTACGGTAAGTTTTGATTCGTCTCTTACTTTAACCTGTCCTTCAATGATTGGAAGGTCAAGGTCGCCTTTCACTGTGAGGGCGGCATCTATGGCAGCAGGTCCGTAAATCCATTGGTCGGGACTGCTGCGATCGTTTACGGCCCTGAAGTTGCTGGCATCCAGTTTCAGGTTGAAGCGGAACTTGCTGTAATCTGTGGTGAGTATTCTTCCGGAGACCACCGCTTCATTGCGGGCGCTGTCGGCCAGCACGAATTCGTTAAGGAGAATGCCCTGCTCATCGAAGATGATGCTTTCGTTGGGCATATTTACGTACGTATTGTATGCTTTATATACCAGGCTTGCGTTACGTGTATTCAGGTTGCCCCTGATAATGGGTTTGGAGGGCGTACCTTTCACGCTGATGTTTCCGTTGATAAATCCGCGCATCGAATCCAGGACGCTGGTCAGCACAGGTTGAAGGCTGCGCATATTGATGGGTGATAGCTTTACATCAATATCCATGCTGCCGCTGTCGTTCGCATTGTACCAGCCATCGATGTCCACATTGTTCCCGTTGCTGCCGAGGTTGGCGTTCACATTGTAAATGCCTTCCTCTTTGCTGTTCAGTTGTGCGGTCAACTGGCCTACCGGGTAACCAAGGCCTTTCAGGCTGTCTATTCTGATATCGGCGGTAAAAGAGAAGGGTTTCAGTTCGGGTACAATGATGCTTCCGTTCAGGTAGCCTTCCGCCAGTGTGGTATCTTTTTCAATAATAGCGGTTAGTGCTTCAATGGGGAAGTTGTTGAAACGCATTTCAACGGGTTTCCCGCCCGCCCCCGTGGTTACGGTAATGGACTCGCCCTGGTGCGACAGTTCAAGTGCGCCGCCCGCAAGGCCGCCATCCTCAAATACAACCTGGTTTTCGGGGTTTACGCTCCAGTTCGCACCGTTCAGTAAAATGCCCGGTTGTATTTGTAATATTTTGCGTGTGCCATTTGTATGCAGGCTGCCCGCCAATCTGTACTGCTCTTTTTCCTGGCGGTCATCAGTACTTACAGCCCAACTAATCGTGTTTTGGGAGATGCCTCCGCTGACCTGCGTTTTGAACAACGGGAAATCACTGCTGATCAGTCTTCTGATACCGGCGAAGTAATTCATGCTGTCTTTGTTGCCTTCCAGGTCTATGCGCATGGAATCAAGGATGAAACTGCCGTATCTTATTTGCCTGGTGGCGGTCTCGAAATTAAGGGTAGCGTCAGCAGTGTTGATAAAGCCATTGAAGGGCATGGGTGTCATCGACTTCCACTCAGGTACAAAGGTGGCTGCAATCTTCGGATAAGAAATAACGCCTGAAAGCTTTGCCTGCTGAGGGGTTTGAGGAAATGGAATTGTGTCTGGCCTGTCGCTGAGATACCTTTGGATCATATCGCCTGTTTGTGTGGCCAGTTGGGTAAGGCCATACCTTCCAGACAGATCAAGCTGAAGAAAAGGCGCATTTATCTGGATACGTTGACTATCGGTGAATCGTGTTGCTGCAATGTGAATACTATCGAGCGGGTATAGTTCGCCGTTTCTGCCGAATTGTACTTCGTGGATCGTGATATCGCCTTCGGGATGGTCGGGGTCGGCACTGGCAAGGTCAGCGTCTACCTTTCCTTTCAGGGTGAGCTCTTCCTGCGTGAAGCCAAGTTTTTTCAGGTCAACAAAAAATGCTTCAATGTTCGATTTAAGGCTGGGCCTTGTACTGTCAAGGCTGTACTCCAGTGTCAATTTGGTTTGAAGGTTTGGATCTTCGGAATCCAGGGCGGTTTTCAGCAGTTTGTTTTGCAAACTGCCATTCAGTTTCATTTTCGAATAGGTATAACCGTTCGCTTCCAGCGCAGCGATGTTCCCCTGAAATGCAGCATTTGCGGTATTCGGGTCGAGTCCTTTTCCTTTGGCGCTAAGCTGCACCGTTGTTTTGCCCAGGGCTGGATTTTTAAGGAGATAACCCAGGTCAAGCGTGTTGGTGTAAACTGCCATATCGTACCGTGCATTGCGCTGGTCGGTGATGTTTTCCAGTCTTCCTTTAATGGAGATATTGCCGCTACTTGTTTTCAACTGCAGGTCAGTGCGCATATTGCTTACCGTTCCATTGTAGGTGCCGCTGAGGGAGAGGGTTTCAGGCAACTGAATGTTATCGGGCAGTAAATCTTTCGGGAGCCAGCTCAGCAAACCTTCTCTTGTGGATGAAAATTGTTTGAGCCGGAGATCGATCTTCATTTTTTCCGCATCGGGGAGACCGGTTACTATGGCGGAAGCGTTCAGGCTGGTTTTACCTTCGTTCAGCGTGAGCGATGGAATCTGGAGGTTGTTCAGTTTTCCTTTTAGTGTGGTGTTTAATTTGAAGGTTTTACCCAGCAATGGACGTACGTATTCATTCTTGCCGAGTTCAGGGGAAAAATAAAGCATATCGTCCAACACTATGGATGTGTTGGATACGGCAGCCGCGATGGCAACAAGCTGCGGATGGCTGGTGAACTGGCCGATGGAATCATATTTCGCGTACAGGTCAGCATTGATCTGGTTGCGGTTGGTTTGAAGGCGACCGTTCTTCCAGGAAATGCCTTTATTGCCATAAACAAGGTCACCTTCCAGGGCTTTTAATTGAAGGCCGGAGCGTTCGTTGGCAACCATGTTGCGGATGGAAGCGGTATAGGTTTCGCCATCGTAACCAATTTTTTCAATGGATGTGTTCAGGTCGCTCAGTAAAAGATGGGCAAAATCGATACCGGCCTGGGTTGCGGGAGTCGTATTGTCGTTATAACTGAACTGGTTCCGGGCCAGCGAGAGTTGTTCCACATAAAAGCGGAATGGCGCTGATGTATCTGAAGGCGCAGGTTTCTGAAGTATTTGCGGTTCGGTAGAGGGGTTCATCACCACACCGGTATGGTGGTCGTGCAGTAATACCTGTTTTACCACTAGCCGGTTATCACTGAGTTTCAGGTTGGAACGGTCTATTCGTAACAGCCCGGCGTAGGTTTGCGTTTTGATGCCACCAAGGCCGTCGTCGAATATGAATGTCGTTTGTTTAAGACTGATTTTGCCGATGCTTACTTCGGGAAGCGGGGAACTGTCTGGTGTTGCGGCTGTTTCGGTAACTGTTGTGTCTCTCGAGGCACTGAATTTCACGACCCCGTTCAACCCAAGTGATTCCAGGTAATCTACTTCGTAGCGTTGTTTTTCGAGGTCCAGCGACCTGATCTTCGTTTCAATACTGTTGCCTTTCAGCATATAATATTGTCCGCCGTAAGCATCATTGAACGTGATGTTTAATTTGTTCAACGTTAGTTTTCCAATATCGAAACGCATAGCATTTCCGGTAGCAGCAGTATCTGCAGGAGCAGCGTTGCTATCAGAGAACGCATCAATAATAAAACTGAAATTAAACTGGTCGGTATTGATAGGCCTGTAGGCGTTGGCGTATAAACTATCGATTTCCACACTGTGTATGGTAAGTTGGTTGCTGAGCAGGTCCAGCAGTCGGTAGGAAGCTTCCAGTTCGCCAATGTAAAGCAACGTTTTTTGCTGACGGTCATCCAGTTTTACACCTGAAAGTTCCAGGTTGTACAACCAGTTGATTTTGATTCCGCCAATTTCAACATTTGTCTTGAATGTCTTCTCAAGATAACTTACTGCTATATTTTTGATTTTTCCCTGTGCCCATGGGGTTTGCAGAATAAGGGTCAGTAACACCAGCAACACGACCACTATGCCAAACAGCCATGCCAGCCCACGAAGTATGCGCCTGTAAATTGGTCGTTTTGTCTTTTCCATGCGAGGTATTAATGGTCGTTATTCAAAGATAACGCCAATACCTTCAATACATTAGATTAAATTATTACCTATACGGCGTGGGAAAGACTGTGTTCCCTCGATATGGGAAGAAACAGGTGCCAGCAGATGCCCATCAGCAGGCATTGCATGGCGCCGGAATGCCGTTGCAGCGCTGAAGCCTGATCTGCGTTTAAGGTAGAACGTAATAAAGGATTGGAAAGAGAATCCTGGTAAATGGTGAGTTCTTTTCCAGGTGTATTGTGCCATTTGTAAAAGAAACGCTCCTGTTCAATATCAATGTGACCGCGGCCCACATGCCACTTCTCGTTCCCCATTTGTCCAATTTTTACCCCATATTCATTTTTGAGGATCAGTTTTTTCTGCAGTAAACTTTCTTCCTCTTCCAGGATGAACATCCTTTGTTCACCGTGGCTGGTGAGGCGGAGTGTGCCCAGAACCGGGTTATATACGATGGAAACTTCGGTGCCGTTCCCATTTTGTAATTCGAATACTTCGTTGCCGTGGTGGGAATGAACGTAGATCTGAGCCATAATACGCGTGTTTTGCGCCGAAAAGGTACGACCATCCTTTTGCCCCAACCCCAATTCATGATTTGTTAATATAAAGTTCATATTGGAAGGGCGGAGCGCCTGAACATTCTTTGGAAATGTGAGCATCTTTACATAAGTTAACTGATTGAATATTAAAAAGTAAAACAATGCGTTTTTCTGGCCGCATCCTCCTGATCCTGCTCTCGTTTCAGGTTACATTGTCCGTTTCCGCCCAATCCCTTCAACCGGGATTTGATCCTAAAGAATATGTGAACGCGCTGAACCTAGGGGCTCATTTTTATGATTCACTCACACCAGGTCCAAAGATCAGGCCCGGCAATGAATACAGGAAAGTGTATTCTTCCAAAGTGTCAGGACTTTATAATAAGTGGGAAATGTGGACCTTTCAAAATAAGATTGGCATCATTTCCATCCGTGGTACCATCGGAAAAGTGCCTTCCTGGCTCGAGAACTTTTATGCGGCCATGGTCCCGGCAACAGGTGCCATCAAAGTATCAGATTCCGTGAATTTTCAATACAAACTTTCCGCAAACCCACGTGCCATGGTACACGTTGGCTGGCTCACCGGGCTGGCTGATATAGCGCCTTCTATGTTGACGGAAGTGAAGAAGTTGTACCAGAAAGGGGTGAAAGAGTTCATCATCATTGGGCATAGCCAGGGCGGCGCGTTAAGTTATATGGTACGCTCCTTCTTCGAATACCTGGATCCGGAACAACTTCCCAAAGATATCCGCTTCAAGACTTATTCCAGCGCGGCACCTAAGCCCGGCAATCAGTATTATGCGTATGATTTTGATTTTATTACGCGTAACGGATGGGGTTTCAGGATTGTGAACGCAGTGGATTGGGTGCCCGAAACGCCCTTCTCCCTTCAGACCGTTAAAGACTTTAATGAAGTGAATCCATTTAAAGATGTAAAAGGGGCTATGAAAAAGCAGCCTTTCCTGGTGAGGGCTTACGGCAATCATGTTTATAATAAAATGGACCGTGCCTCCGCTAAATCGGTGAAAAGATTCCGGAAATACCTGGGAAAAACGGTGTTCAAACAGGTAAAAAAATCAATGCCACAGATGCAGGAACCAGCCTACGCCTACGAAAGTAATTACCAGACGGCGGGTGTGCCCATTATTCTTCAACCGGATTCCGCATATTTCAACCAGTATGTATTTACTGGGAAGAACGTATTTGTACACCATTCTTTTGAAGCATACCGCTACCTGCTTAATTTGTGGTACCCGCTTAAATAATGGGCCATTTGCTTCGGCATGGTTTTGTAATGCAGTAAATTTATAAGGGCCTTATTCATTTACTTCAAAACAAGTTTATGCCATCTACTCCCATAACTTCCGTAAAAAAGGCGGTCAGAAAGACCGTTAAAAAAGCCGTTGCGCCAGCTAAAACAACGAAAGCCGCTGTTAAAAAGACCGCTGGCAAACCCGTTAAAAAACTGGTGAAGTCGCCGGTTAAAAAAACAAAGGTAGCCACGAAAGCAACACCTTTAAAAAAGGCAGCGGTTAAAACAGCACCCGCAAAGAAAGCCGCTCCTAAAAAACTGAAAACTGCATCAGCAAAAGCGCGGCCTGCCGCGAAGCAAACGCCCGCCAAAGTACGCAAGCCGGCCATGAAGAAAGAAGTATCAATAGCTGAAAAAGCAGCAGCGGCAGCCGAAACAGTAAAGGAAAAAGCTGCACAGGTTTGGGATGATGTGAAAGAAAAGACCGCTGAAATCGCCGAAGCCGCCAGCGAAAAAATCACTGACCTGAAGGAAAAGGTTACTGCTATTTTACCTGGTACAAAGACCAAAAAGAAAAAGAAATGACAGGACGTGAACTACATTTCATGCAAATGGCTATTGCTCTTTCCCGTAAGGGAATGGAAAGCGGACATGGCGGCCCTTTTGGCTGCGTGATCGTGAAAGGAGACGAAGTAGTGGGTCGCGGGTGGAATAATGTTGCCGCACACAAGGATCCTACCGCACATGCCGAAGTGGTGGCCATCAGGGATGCGTGCCGTTTCCTGGATCATTTCCAGTTGGACGGTTGTGAAGTGTATGCCAGTTGCGAACCCTGTCCCATGTGCCTGGGCGCTTTGTATTGGGCAAGGCCATCAAAGGTTTTTTACGCCAATACACGCCATGACGCGGCGGCCATCGGTTTCGACGATTCTTTTATCTATAATGAACTGGATTTGCCAACAGAGTTAAGGAAGATGCCACTCATCCATTTGCCAGTACCTTCCGCCACCCTGGTTTTCGAAGACTGGAAACACCTTCCTGGAAAAACGATTTACTGACGGTAGTGGAGGTGCAGCACGGTATAGGCGATCACGATCAGTCCCAGCAATACGATCAGTGCAAGGTAAATCCAGCGAAGAGAGATTTTCCTTTTCTTCCTGCCCTTGTTCTTCTTTTTCAACTGCGCTTCAAGTTGCAGGTTGATTTTTTGCACATGGTCGGTGATAGGGGTGATAGAAGATACCATCGACAGGCCTTCGAGGGCATCTTTCTCAAAATCTGACGCGGCCATCCTGCTTTCCATTTCCGCGGCTTCCTGTTCGTTCAGTTCACCGCGCAGGAATTTAAGCAGCATCTTTTCATCGATGGGGCTATTTCCTTGTTCGTATGGTGATTGTTCGTTCATGATGGTCGCTTCATTTTACGTTCCATAAGGATGCGGAGGTTGCGTTTCCCGTTCTGAATATGGCTTTTTACCTGCAACATGGAAAAGCCGGTTTCTTCACATATCTGCTGGTAAGATTTTTTTTCCAGGTAGAAAAGTTGAATGCACCGTTTTTGCTCCGGGTTCAGCAGAGGGATCACGGATTCCATCAGGTTCAGTTGCCATTCGTGTTCCAGGATTTCTTCCGTTGGTATTTCCGATTCGGAAGAAAGCGTGTGTTCGTGAAGTTCCGTCTTTTGTGGTTTCCCCCTTAACTGCATCAGACAATAATTCTTCGCGATCATGTACACCCACGATTTAAAGTAGCTCACCTCGTACTTCTGCAGTTCGGTGAGCGCTTTCAGGAAAACCTGTTGCACGGCATCACGCGCTTCGTCTTCATCTTTCAGGTACTTCATGCAAACGCCGAACAGCAGCATGGTGTACCGTTCGAACAGGATGCCCAGCCACTCATTGTTCTGTTGGTGGCGGAACCGGTTCAGCAGTTCCTGGTCGGTAATGTCTTCAAATGATTTGATCGCCACGTGCCGCTAAGGTTTCCAGTTTGATGGATTCTTGGTAAATTTCCATAAAAATCGGCACATCAATATTTTATTATGCAAACTCTTTTTTCGGCGGAAGAACTTTCTACAGCCATTTGTATTGTGCCGGTAGCTCCTTTGCGTGCCACCGCTTCACATCGTACTGAAATGGTGAGCCAGCTCCTGTTTGGGGAACGGTGCCGCATACTCGAAAATGAACCGGGGGGATGGGTGAAAGTGCAGTTGCGTTTTGATGGTTATGAAGGCTGGTGCCAGCAAGCGCAGCTTCATGCGATAGATGCGGCGTTGTTTGAGCAGGAGATCGAAGCATTTGCCGGCGATTGGGTGAACGATGTGATGGTGAACGGTGAGCCGGTGCGCATTCCGCTTGGTGCATCCCTGCCCGGATTTCATCCTGAAGGGTTTTCCTGGGGCAAACTTCAGTTATTGTATAAAGGTATTTTGTGGCGCCGGTCTGAAACACTTCGTGAAGATGTAATCCTGAAAGGGCTTGCGTTCCAGTTTCTTCACACCGGTTACCTCTGGGGCGGAAAGTCCGTTTTTGGTGTAGACTGTAGCGGCTTCGTACAACAGGTATTTAAATTAATGGGCGTTCCATTGCTCCGTGATGCATCGATGCAGGCAGGGCAGGGGAAAGAGATCGGCTTCCTCGAAGAGACCCGTTGCGGCGACCTGGCATTCTTTGATAACGAAGAAGGAAAAATCACACATGTGGGTTTGTTACTCGGCGACGGACAAATTATCCACGCTTCAGGAGAAGTGCGGGTGGATTTGATCCACCATGAAGGCATCATCAGCAGTACCACCGGCGAGCGGACCCATAAATTGCGGTTATTGCGGCGGGTGCTGCCGGAGTATATTTTTGAGTAGAAGGTTCAGCATATAAGTAGACAAAGTCAACCCTAATGCTTTTCATGGATACTTGTCATTTTACGGGGCATTAATCACGTAAGCTTTTGAAGGTTCCAATGAAGACAGCATGGATTTTAAAGCAGGGAGGAATGTTACTAACTCTTCCAATTTACTCGTGGTCGTATTCAACACAACTATACAAATAGGGAGGTCTTTAAGGTGTTGCTGGAATACCATGTTTTTATCAATCGTAATCAGGACATCATAAGCATGATCCCTGCACAATCTCATCAATTTACCGTTCTTGATCCCGCTCCACCCGCATTCCGCAACGGTGTACACTTCATATTCAGCCAGGAAAGGTTTCAGTTTTCTGGTTACACACTCATCAAGCAAAATTTTCATTCAGGATGTTTGTAGATGTTTCAATAAGTTTTTGAGACATCTCCAATAGTTTGATCACCTGCTCTTTCTGCACCCCTTCAAAATCATTCAGAAAGGTTTCAATGGAATCACCTGTTTCGAGGTAGTCGAACAGGTTCTTAATCGGTACCCTTGTGCCGAAGAATACCGGCGTGCCGCCAAGTATCTCCGGGTCGATATGGATAATTTTTCCGCTCATGAAACTATGTTTGTCCAAATGTACCCTTTTTGAAGGATAAACATAGTGCTGCTGAACGTGCTGATGTGAAATAGAAATGTCTTTCATACATGCAAAGCTACCATGGCGGATATTATAAAAAAATAGGTGTTTTAACCCATAAAAAAAGGCCACCCAATGGGCGGCCTTCATCCAATATTTGAAAAAGCTTACATCATATCCATAGCCTTCACGAATGCGGTAACCACAAACGCGAGGGAGAGGGAAGAATATTCAGGAAGGAGGAACCACATACCTGCCATCAAAGCAAGCGATAAAAAGAAGTAAACCCAATATTTACCGGTTGATTTTTTTTCTTCCATACGTTTAAAATTTTGGCGAAATTAAGCGTTTTGTTCTTTATTTCCGAAGTTTTCCTGGTAAAGCTTGATGGCATCGCTCACAATTTTGAGTGCGGTGGCCTTATCCTGGAATTCTTCCACTTTTACAGTCTTGTTCTCGAGCCTTTTGTATTCTTCGAAGAAGTGGCGCAGTTCACTGAAGAAATGCGGGGGCAGTTCTTCCATATTGTTGTAGTGGTTCACACTGGGATCGTTAGATGCCACGGCGATGATCTTGTCGTCTCCGTCTCCGCCATCGATCATCTGCATTACGCCGATCACTTTGGCTTCCATGAGGGTAAGGGGCTGCACCGGGAGCGACGTGAACACGAGGATGTCCAGCGGATCCTTATCGTCACCATAAGTCTGGGGAATAAATCCGTAGTTCACGGGGTAGTGGAATGAAGAATAGATCACACGGTCCAGTTTCAGCAGGCCGCTTGCTTTGTCGATCTCGTATTTTGCTCTCGAGCCCTGGGGAATCTCGATGATCACATTTACCACTCTTGGAGCCTGGTCGCCGGGTTCAACGCCGTGCCAGGGGTGTAACACTTGATGCATATTTGTTTTTTACTTAATATATGTTTTGTTTTGAATAAGGTCTTAAAGCGGTGCAAAAGTAGTGTTCCTCTTTTATTGATGCACTCGTTTGCGTGAAAATTATATTATTTGTGGATAGATTTTGGTTCAGCAATGGTTTGCGCACTGTAAATTCCTTTGTGCCCGCTCACCATGTAAGCCGCCACACAGGCGGTTGCGAAGTACAGGATGTTCCCGCCGCCAAACAATTCTGCTCCCATAAGGGTGCAGGCGATGGGGGTATTGGTGGCGCCACAGAACACCGCGATGAACCCAAGCCCAGCGAACAGGTCCACCGGAACACCCAATACCGGTGCCAGTACGTTGCCCAGTGTTGCCCCGATAAAAAATAACGGGGTCACTTCTCCACCTTTGAAGCCCGAACCCAATGTAATGGCCGTGAAAGCCAGTTTGATGGCCCAACTGAAGGTGTTGGCTCCTCCGGTCTGAAATGCGTTGATGATAGAAACTCCTGTTCCATCTTTGGTATGCACGCCCAGCCCAAGGTAATCTCCCGCTCCTGGAAGGCTACCCAGTAACACCATTACAATGCCGCCCACAACAGGCACCAACCAGGGTTTGGGGAAAAGTTTTTTAATGCCCGCGCTCCAGTTGCGTACCGACCAGGCAAACAAGCGCCCCGCCAGACCGAAAGCTACACCTGCCGCCACGGCCTTTACCCAGAGCAAGGGATCGGTGAGGTAAGGATCGGCTTCGGCGATGGTTTGCACCTTATATAATGTATGGTGTACACCCCAGGCCATGCAGGTGAGGTGTCCGGCGTAACCCGCGATCATGCAGAAAAGGAGTGAACGGTAGCGGATATTGCCGATGGAAACTACTTCGAGGGCGAAGATGGCACCTGTTACCGGCGTTCCGAAAACCGCGCCGAATCCTGCCGCCATGCCCGCTGAAATAAGCAATGTTTTATCCTGCGGACTAATCTTGAAAAGCGGGAAAAAAGAAGCGGCCATGCTGCCGCCGATCTGGACTGCGGTCCCCTCGCGACCGGCTGAACCGCCAAAAAGATGGGTAATAAGGGTGGATGCCAATACCAGCGGAGCCATTCTCCTCGGAATGCCTGCATCTGGAGATTGAATTTCGTTCAGCAAAAGGTTGTTGCCCTTCTCACTGTTCTTGCCGTAATGGTGGTACAGGTACCAGATACCCAAACCGGCCACTGGCAACAAATACAACAGCCAGGGATGTTCCCAGCGCAAATTGGTGGCCCAATCCAGGGCAACAATAAAAAATGCCACAAGCGAACCGGTAGCGGCGCTGATCAGCAGTATCCTGATCGTTTGAAGCAGATAATACCTTGCGGACATCCGTTACAGGTTTCCGGAAAAAGTATATTTGAAATCCACTTTCCAGGTGCCGTTCGTTTTGATGACTTTCAATACCTGGGGTTTCTTTTTATAACTATTCGAGAAGTTGATGATGGAAACGGAATCGCTCACTTCTTCTTCGGAATTGATGGTGATGCTGGCACGGCGGAAAGCTTCACGGTCGTCGGAGGAAAGGTTACGGTAGCTTTCTTCCCAGCGGGTGAGCAGGTTCTGGTTCGTACTGTCTTCGAGGAGGAAAAAGGCGGCTTTCTTGTAATTGCCATCTAAAGAGGCGCGCACAAATTCTCTGCCGGCGTCAAGGGCGTTCTCTGCATTTTTTGGCGCGTCGTCGTGGGAATTGCATGCAAGCCAACAGCCTGTTACTGTGGTTAAGAACAATAACAGGCTGCGTTTTTTACTTTTCAACATTTGAATTATGATTGATGTCTGTTCTGGGATCGTTGTTCCAGATACGCTTCTTCACGTTCCTTGTCTTTGTCGTAGGCGCGGATGATGGCTTTCACCAGTCTGTGCCTTACAACGTCTTCTTCGTCCAGCTCAATGTGCGCGATGCCATCAATATGTTTCAGGATGCGGGTGGCTTTGTCCAGACCGCTTCGCTGGTTCTTGGGAAGATCCACCTGTGTGGGGTCTCCCGTTATGATGGCTTTCGCGTTGGCGCCTATACGGGTCAGGAACATTTTCAATTGCAGTTCGTTGGAGTTCTGCGCCTCATCGAGGATGATGAAGGCATTGTCCAGCGTTCTTCCGCGCATATAAGCCAGCGGTGCGATTTCGATGGTCCTGGTACTCATGTAGTAACCAAGTTTATCGGCGGGAATCATGTCGTCCAGCGCATCGTATAGCGGACGAAGATACGGATCAATTTTTTCTTTCAGGTCGCCGGGTAAAAAACCAAGGCTTTCGCCTGCTTCTACCGCGGGACGAGTAAGAATGATTTTTTTAACGGCTTTGTTTTTCAAGGCACGCACGGCAAGGGCTACGGCAGTGTATGTTTTACCGGTACCTGCAGGTCCGATGGCGAATACAATATCGTTTTTATCGATGGCGGTTACCATGCGTTTCTGGTTGGCCGTCCGGGCGCGTACGGTTTTTCCGTTCGGACCAAATACTAAAATGTCGTTCGGATTTCTTTCTACAAAATTGTCAACGGTCTCGGCATCGTCTCCACCCAAAATCTGTTCAAAATAATTCTCGCTCATGTGCCCGTTTCTTTCCAGGTACTGCACAATGAGGTCGATCTTTTCTTTGGCGGTTTCGACTTGTTCGGGGGCGCCGCTGAGTTTGATCTGTGTGCCGCGGGAGAGGATCTTGAGTAGTGGGAATTTCTTTTTCAGGAGGTCCAGCTTTCCGTTGTTGACCCCGAAGAATTCAATGGGGTTCACCGTTTCGAGGTTGATGATCGTGTCTGTCAAGGTGTTCGAATTTTGGTTCACAATTACTGGCGCTGCAAAGGTTCAGTGCAATTTATATGCCTTCAGCCGAAAGGTCATACACTGATAACGCTTCTAACCAAATATAGTTTTTGAACACTATTAGATGCAATTTTAGTTATTAACAGGATGTTGAAAGAAATGTCTGTAAAGCCCTGTTATTTAATTCTTAACCAAACTGCGTAATGCCGTTTTTTTAACGTTTACCAGCGCCCCACCAGTTTGATGTTCAGCAGCCGGGGCGTGAGCCGGTTGGGAATGGAGAAAACGTTGTTAGAAAAATCTTTCACCATCTGGTAGGAAATGGTATTTGCCCTGTCGATGAAGTTGAATACTTCCAGACTGAGCCAGATGTTTTTGAAATTCCTGAACGGGCTTTTGCTTCTTCTGTTGCTGGCGTCGGTATCCAGTAGAAGTGCGCTGAATCCCATGTCCATGCGGATGTAAGGTTCAATGATGAGCGCGTTTCTGTACTTTACACTGTTGGGTAGGTTGAAAGGCATATTGCTGCCGTAAATGGCGTTGATGTGTACCTTGAAGTTCTTGTTGGTGGAAAGATAGTCCTGGAAGAAAAGCCCGAAGGTGATGAAGCGGTCGGTTGGGCGCCTGAACCAGCCGCCGTTTACTAAAGTGCTGTCGGTGGGATTGTTCTGTTCATCCAGTGTGTAGTTGTAATAAGTATCGTTTTCCAGGTTCTCTCTTGTGCGCATGAAACCCAGGCTCACCCAGCTTTCCGCGTCTTTTACGATTTCTCCGAAGAGGCGGGTTTCAAATCCGGCGGCATAGGCTTTTGCATTGTTCTCTCCCGCGTAGCGGATCTTCACATTCTCTTGGTTGTAGGTAACCACATCGTACAGGTTCTTGTACCATGCTTCTGTTGTAAGGCGGAAGGGACGGTCGTTCCAGGTAAACTGGTAATCCATTCCCGCGCTGACCTGCCAGCTTTTCTGCGCCAGCAGGTTGCGGTTCACACTGCCATCAGGCCTGCGGAGTTCCCGGTAAAAAGGTGGCTGGTGGTAAGCGCCGAGTGCCGCGCGGAAAATGATGTCCTTCTTCCATT
This sequence comes from uncultured Flavihumibacter sp., assembly GCA_946482545.1. Next base: position 17,313 of record CAMLRX010000099.1, read on the forward strand.
CCGGCCGGAACGTGCCTTGCAGCCTTGGAGAAAGCAGCAGTTCTTTATTGAGCGCGTTGTAGTTGAAGCGAAGTCCTGCCTGTAAAGTGAATTTCCCTGAGTCGGAAGGAAGGAGATTGTCTTGGAGGTATCCGGTTAGTCTGATGAAATCAAGGTCCGCATTGGAACGGATCGCTTTGTTGAGGGTGAGTGCGCCGGGTTGGTAGGGGAGGGAATAGCCTGCAGAGTCCTGCAATTCCCATTCGTTCAGTTTGTCGTTGATGTTGTATTGCTCAAGGCCAAGCCCCCATTGGATGAAATGTTTTCCTGCATCCAGCGCTCCTTTGTGAGAGAGGTGGAGGTTTTGGAGGTTGAGTCTGTTCCGGGCGAACTGCTGGTAAAGACCCGCACCCAGCGGATTGGTGATGGAACCGAATTCGGGTTTGCTTTTATCAAATTCCCTTTCTCCGAAAAGATAGGCACCTGAAATATCGATGGATTCTTCTTCTTTATTTTGGAAATAAGAAGCCATCCATTTGAGCCGGAGTTTATCGCTCACGATCCGCTCCGCGGAAATGCCGATCATATTGGTGGCGTACCGGTCTTTTTCTTTCCCTTCAAAATAAATATCAAGGGCGATATTGGCGGTATAGAACGGACTGAATACGGAGGTGGATTGCTGACTGAATGTAGGTTCCAGACTAAACTTCGTTCCCGAGCGGATACCCGTGGCCGATAGTTCCCACCGGGTGTTGGGGCGGTACGTAAGAAAAGCCTGCACATCGGAAGAAGAAGGTACGTAATTGCCCTGTGTTTCCTGGCTCGCCAGCAGGTTTCGGTTGCTTCTATTCCTTGCGCCTGCCAGCCAACTGAGTTTGCCATTCTTAGAAGCGCCTTCCAGGTGCAGTCCCTGTTCCAACAGAGAAATATATGCGGAACCGCCGCTGCGCGAAGGTTGTTTGTATTTGATGTCAAGTACAGAAGAAATTTTATCACCATATTTCGCCTGGAAGCCGCCGTTGTAAAATTGTACGCTGCGCGTAAGTTCTGGGTTAATGAAACTCAGCCCCTCCTGTTGTCCGCTCCGCACGAGATACGGACGGTACACTTCGAAGTCGTTGATGTAGATCAGGTTCTCATCGTAATTCCCGCCCCGCACGGAATACTGGGAGGTTAATTCATTGTTGGAGCCTACCAGGATTTTGATGAGGCTTTCGATACCGCCTGTGGTAGAAGGAAGTATCAACGCATTTTTAGGATTAATGCTTACCGAACCTGGTTGATAGCGGTCTGCATTGTTGGTAACAACCACTTCTTTTAAAGTATTGTTTTCCCGTTCCAGCTTAATCGTTACTGTTTCTACTTCCCCGGTATTCAGGATGAAATTCTTCTGAAGCGGCTTGTATCCTGTATAAGTGAATACCAGCGCAAAGGCTTTGTTGGCGGGAACGGTCCATTCAAACCGGCCGGAATCGTTGGAATTCAATCCGCCGTTTTTTCCCAGCATGGAAATGGATGCCCCGCTCAGTGGAAGATCATTCTCGTTCAGCACGATACCTTTTACGGTAGCCGTTTTGTTTTGCGCAATAGTGGTTCCACCGAATGTAAGCAGGAGGAAAGAAATCAATAAGCAGCGGAAAATAGTGGGGGATAGCATTCAGCGTTGTTCAGCTAAGGGGTTGGGTATTCTTTAAAGCGGCGATGGTAGCTATTGGATCTTTCGATTTGAAAACAGTGCTGCCAGCTACCAGTACATCAGCACCTGCACCAAGTATCTGTGCCGCGTTATCTTCGGTAACGCCGCCGTCAATTTCGATCAGCGTGGAGGCTTTGCGTTCCATGATCAGTTTTTTAAGTTGCCTGATCTTTTCCAAGGTATGCGGAATGAATTGTTGTCCGCCGAAGCCGGGGTTCACACTCATCAGGCAAACCACATCCACATCGTTGATGATATCGGTAAGCAGGTGAATGGGGGTATGCGGGTTAACAGCGATACCGGGTTTCATACCCAGTTGCCGTATCTGTTGGATGTTCCGGTGAAGGTGCGGACAGGCTTCAATGTGTACCGTTAATATATCTGCTCCTGCTTTTTTGAAAGCTTCGGCATATAAACCCGGTTCTTCGATCATCAGGTGCACATCGCAGGTTTTTTGGGTGGTGGTCCTGATCTGTTCAATCACGGGCAGGCCGAAACTGATGTTCGGCACAAATCGTCCGTCCATCACATCGAGGTGGAACCAG
>CAMLRX010000100.1 GCA_946482545.1 uncultured Flavihumibacter sp.
AACGGTTTTGTCGTCGAAGCTGAACTTCGCGCTTACCGTATCCGCCGCGATGAGTGAAGCCGCGGAAACAGATTTCACGTCCAGCGTATACGTTTTACCGGTAGAGGTTTTAACGAGATAAGTACCACCTGTTTCGTGCCATGCGTTTTCCCGGATGGCGTATTTTTCGCCCTGTACCCAGTTTTGGAGCAGGATCGTTTTCTCCTCGAACACCGGACCGGAGGTCACAAGGAAGTTGGCAATTTTGCCGGGCTCCAGCGTTCCCACCTGGTCGGTTACCCCGAGCAATGCGGCGGGATTTTTGGTAAGCGCTTCCAGCGCGGCTTTTTCAGACAGCCCATACTGCATAGCTTTGCGCAACATGGCCACGAACTGTTTCATATCGCGCATATCCGAAGGCGTGATACAGAAGGTGATACCAGCTTTTTCGAATGCAGCAGGATTGGAAGGCGCCATTTCCCAATGCTTCATATCCTGGAGGGAAACGAAACGTGCTTCGGAGGGGTCTTCCACATCCATGGCCTGGGGAAATTCCAATGGCAGGATGAACGCGGCTTTGGTGGCGCTCATTTCCGCGATGCGCTGGTATTCATTTCCACCTGCCTTAATAATGTATTGTACCCCGAATTCATCGCCGATCCTGTCGGCGCGGACGGCGTTCCATTTGTCGTTGGCCTCGAATACCTGCGGCAGGTTTTGTGCTTCGTTGAAAGCTTTCAACGACAGGTTCACACCTTCTGCCTTTGGATTTCCTTTATACCAGGCAGCGTCGATAAAATTCTGGCGCAGCAGGGCAATGGTACCCATCATACTGGAGGGGTAACTTTGGGTGGAACTGCCTTTGCTGAAGGAATAATGCGCGGTGGCCTTATCTTTCAGCATCACGAGGTTTTCTTTTTTATCGGCGAGGGTTACCACGGTACCGGTACCGCGTGCAATGCCATCTTTCTGGTGGGTAAGCACGGTACCGAAGCCTATTTCGCGGTAGGCGCTGGCTTTAGCCGGATCGGCATTAAAAATGGATGCCGCGCTCACATCGGCGCGGATGGCCTGGTTCCAGCCGAAGGCGCCTTTCTGGTTGCTCGTGAGTTGCGCAGGCGCGCCGAAGCTGAATCCGCCAGAGCGCTGTGGAACGGGTATGCCGTAATCACTGTAAATATCAATGAAACTGGGGTAGATGAATTTGTTGCTGCAGTCGATCACAACTGCATCCTTCGGAACGGCGACCCCGGCCCCGGCGGCAACGATGCGTCCATCGCGCACCACAAGTGTGGCTTTTTCGATTTTAGTGGCGGCGTCTTTTACCAGCGTGGCATTGGTGAAAGCATATACCCCTTCCCGTTTATCGGCCACGCCATTCTCCGGGAAAGTGGGCTGCGCATAAACAGAAAAAGAACAGGATACAAGTGTAGCGGCGAGAAAACGGTTCCGCCAGCGGTGCAAAAGCAGTTTTCGGCCCCCGGCGTACCGGACCGGTTGGTTACGTGAACTCATGTGTTTGGAAGTTTTAGAAGATATGATGCCGAAAATACGGAAACCCTTCGAAATAGATTCAATCGACTACCTTTGCCACTGAATTACCGGAGATGAATATCGCTTCTTATATAGACCATACGTTACTGAAACCAACAGCCGTTACCGCCGATATTGAAAAGCTGTGCAGCGAGGCCGTGGAACATGCATTCGCCGCCGTTTGCGTGCCACCGCCCTATGTAAAACGTGCCGCGCTGATTCTCGCCCCAACAGAAGTGAAAGTGGCTACCGTGGTGGGCTTCCCCTTCGGTTATTCCGCCATAGAAGCCAAGCTGGCTGAAACCGTACTCGCCATCGTAGATGGCGCCCATGAAATTGATATGGTGGTGAACATCACCGCAATTAAAAACGGCGACTGGGATTACCTGGCAAAAGAAATTCAACCCATCGCTGAAATCGTTCGCCAGAAAGGCAGGACCATCAAACTGATCCTCGAAACAGGTGTACTTTCCGACGATGAAATCATCCGCTGCTGCGAACTTTATAGTAAATTCCCGGTACACTTCCTGAAAACATCCACGGGATACGCTGAAAAAGGCGCTACCGTGGAAGCCGTGGCACTGATGCGCCAACATTTACCCGCACACATCGCCATAAAGGCTTCGGGCGGTATCCGTGACAAAGCCACTGCCCTGGCCATGATTAACGCGGGCGCCACAAGGATCGGCTGCAGCGCCGGTGTGCCCATTGTAACAGAAACCCCGGTGAACGGGCATGGTTATTGATCTCCGTTCACCACTAAATACTACCGGATGAAACAAGTTGTTGTACTCCTCTTATTGGTTACCGGCTCCCTGGTGAGCTTTGCACAAACCACCTCCAATGCCGTAGTGGTGCACAAAGATCCACGGATCGACCAATTGGTGAAAAAACAAATTGAAATCAATGAATACACCACCCGCGACAACCGCCGTACCGCAAAAGGGTTCCGCATACAGGTAGTGAGTACCCGCGACCGTAACGAAGCGATTTCCGCCAAAACCAAGATGCTCCAGAATTTCCCCGCGCATAATTCCTATATCCAATACAACGCGCCATTCTTCAAACTGAAACTGGGCAACTTTAAAACCCGTGCCGAAGCCGAACAATTGATGCGGCAGATCGTGAAATTCTATCCCAACGGCTCTTTCATCGTGGCTGAAACCATTGAGGTGAAGCCGGAAAAACCGGAAGAGGATAGTTTTTGATGTTGGATGATGAATGTTGAATGAATGCTTTTAATCATTCATAATCATTGTTTTTTTTTATGCAGAAGCGTTTTAAACGTTTTCACCTAATGCCATTTACTTTTCCTTGATGAAGAGGCCCAAAACCAAATCCTGTCAGCGTTTCTCCCATATTCGAAATCCTGCCGTTACTGTAAACTATTTTTTTCTTCCCACGATAATTCATTTATTTTGAATACTAATGCTTGAATGTTGAATTACCAATTCATCCATCATTCAAAATTCAAAATTCAAAATTTCCTCCATTGCTCTCCCAAAAAATAAAAGCACTCGCAAAACAATACGCGGACGAAATGATCGCCGTAAGACATCATTTACACGCGCACCCCGAACTTAGTTACCAGGAGTTTGAAACAGCAGCCTTTGTGCAGGAAAAACTCCGTTCCTGGGGTATTCCATTCACCACCAAAGCTACCACAGGCTTGGTGGGCATTATTGAAGGAAAGAACCCTTCTTCCCGCATCATGGCTTTGCGCGGCGATATGGACGCATTGCCGATTGAAGAGGCCAACGATGTGCCTTATAAATCTACCAAACCCGGCATCATGCACGCGTGTGGCCACGATGTACATACCACCTGTTTACTGGGTGCAGCAAAAATATTACAGGAAACCAGGGCCGATTGGGAAGGCACCATCAAACTCATCTTCCAGCCGGGAGAAGAACGTAACCCGGGTGGCGCGAGTTTAATGATCAAAGACGGCGCACTGGAAAATCCCGCACCGCAGGGCATTATAGGATTACACGTGAACCCACAGTTGGAAGTAGGCAAACTGAGCTTCAGAAGCGGAATGGTGATGGCCTCCGCCGATGAAATATATATTACCGTGAAAAGCAAGGGCGGACACGCCGCAGCACCGCAACTTACCGTGGACACCATTCTTGTAGCGGCGCATATCGTGACAGCATTGCAACAGGTAATCAGCAGGAACAACAGTCCCTTCTCCCCTTCCGTGTTGTCCATCTGCTCCATCCAGGGCGGACATACCACCAATGTGATTCCCAGTGAAGTGAAAATGATGGGCACCTTCAGAGCGATGAACGAAGAATGGCGTTTTAAGGCCCATGAACTGATCCGGAACATAGTGGAAGGCACCGCAAGAAGCATGGGAGCAGAAGTGCACCTGCACATTGACGTGGGCTATCCCACCGTACACAACAACGAAGCACTCACCACCAAAGCCTGGGACCAGGCAAAGTTGTACATGGGGGACAACAATGTGGAAGAAACAGAATTGCGCATGGGCGCCGAAGATTTCGGCTACTACTCACAAGTAATTCCCGGATGCTTTTACCGGCTGGGCGTGATGAACAAGGAAAAAGGCATTACATCCGGGGTACATACGCCAACTTTTGATATTGATGAATCGGCTATTGAGATCGGGATGGGTATGATGGCCTGGCTGGGTGCTTCGGTGTAAGACGTTTCACGCCTACCAATTTCCATGGGCGAAGGGTTGAAAAATTTTCACGCAAAGACGCAAGGGAGCGGAGACGCAAGGCCTTAGTGGGTTGGCTGATTTCAACTTATTATAAAAAAATACGGGTTATGAATGGCTGAAATTCATAACCCGTTCCTATATGCGACTGTTCTTACGAGACTGGCTTTACTGCTTCTTTTTAGCCTTTTTCTTCTTCTTACTTTCAACAACAGGCTGTTGCTCCTGTTCATTTCCTGAGGCCTCTAGTATGGTATATTCTTTTACGACGAGCTGCATCTTTGAGCCGCTATCCGAATCTGAGCCAAGCGTTACCACCGTATAGTTGTTATCGCTCTTAATCTCAATAGTGGCATTCTCCTCGTGTTCGTCCCCTTTTCTAATGGAAGCCTTGTACTGCATGATGCCGTTCTTCAGAAACTCTTTCCAGTCGCAACGGATGGTCTCCGTAATATTTCCTTCAACAGATTCCGTTTTTCCTTCCATGGTAGCCGTAAGAACAACCTTACCATTGGCGATTTCCAGTGAACATTCAAAGGGCATTTCCTGCCCCGGATTACCATTTTTGATTTCGATCCCTTTCGAGCATTTCAGCAAGATGGGTTTATCGCATTGCGCGAAAGACATTTTTCCTAGGATAAGACAACTTGCGAGTAAGATGTTTTTTAGCATGGGTGATAAGGCTTTGGGGTAAATGTACAAATTCAAAATTATTTCAGTAATTGTTTGAGGAACGAAAGCGGGGCATGAATGGTAGCGTTATCGCCAATCGCAGCATTCATTCTATTCACTTTCGCCCCTTTCTCCACGGTCAGGGATGCATCTCCTTTCATATCTAAATTCAGGTTGTTAATCCTAATATTATTGGCAAAAAGAACGCCACCTCCGCTCGCTTCGATAAACAAGGAGTTGATCACCAACGAATCAGAAGTATTTTGATTCTCCATTGTCCCCAGGCTCAGGGTAGCATACCCTTTAGTAATCAGGTGCAGAGAATCGATGAAATGAGTGTACTCATTCAATTTCACCAGCGCGCCATCTATCAATAGAGTATGATCTTTAGGGATAGAAAGCTGGATAGCGGTATGCGTAAAAGAGTTGGGGTCATTGCGGGTGGCGTATTCCAGGAAAAGTGTGTCCGATTGAATATGGGAGTGTACACTGTCGCGCTCCCATCCATTGTAATAGTTGAAATAAGCGGATGAATCCTGAATCACCGTTACCTGGAAGACATCTGCTGCCACCGTAGGCCCCTTTAACTTGATTACCGAATAACCAGTTTCAGGCAATGTTCGTCTGGAAGAAACACCACCATAATGTGGATTATCATCCAATACATATTCCCCTTTTTCCAATTTACTTTTCAGGGTGAATGCGAGGAACAAAGGCAACGCGAACACGAATACCCCCAACGCCAGCAGAATTTTATTACTTGTTTTCATGATTAAAGTTTTAATGGTGACGGCTTAGGCAACCGCGTCCTGTTTTTTGAATTGATCGTACAATGGTTGAAGATCGATGGTTTCAAGGCCGAGCATCCGCATCACACGAAACACTGGCGGCAATTCGGTTTCGATGAACACGGATTTGCGGTAGTGCTGCACGCGGGCTTCCGCTTCCGACGCTATAAAGTACCCGATTCCTCTTTTATCTGTAATGATATCCTGTTGTTTCAGGAAATCGTAGGCCCGGGCGATGGTGTTGGGGTTCACTTCGAGTTGTATCCCCAATTCGCGCACGCTGGGTATCTTGTCTTCAGGGTTCCATTGTTTCCGCAGAATCTTCTCGCACACATAATCAACAATCTGCAGGTAAATGGCCTGACCGTTATTGTGGAACTGCATAATTTTTTGTTTTAATTTGTTTGGCTATGGCTATACTTTCCCTCTGCTAAATTTCGGTTTCCTTCAGGCGGAACCAGGTTACCACCCAGAACACCGGGGCCCACATATACTGGAGCATGAAGAGTGAGAAGTCTTTGGACAATTCGGAAACTTTATACACCTGGGTAGGTAAGCCTCCTCCAGATAAATCCTGCTTTCTTGCTTCAAATACATTCCAGTTCACCTGTCCAAATTCAACAAACATTTTGTCGTCAATCCCCGACATCATCCATACAAACAGAAATACGAAGGTCGCACCAACGATCACTGTTTTCACATAGGCGAACTTTTTGAAATACGCGCTCCCCAGGAGGAACAGCGATTGCACGGCCATAAAACAGAGGAAGAAATAACGTGCCACCAGTTTTATTTCTGCATCCCCTTTCCAGTTCATATAAGTCAGTTGGTACCTGACGGGATTATCCTTTGCCGCTGATTCAATATAAGCGAAAGCCATTTGCCGGATGGGAAAAAAACAGGCGCAATACACCGCGAAAAAGAAAACAGTAGTGAAGAAAATAGTAACGATCAGTTTTTCCAGATGGCTCGCAGGAAGGCTCATCCAGTAGGTACCTTTCGCTTTATCTCCCAGTGCATTGAAAGAGATGCTGGCGAAAATGCAACCGGTAATAAAGAGCCCGGTGAGAAATACGACCCATGTATCATCTTCGTGGTATTGCGGTCCTGCGCCAATAATCCAGATGGCGAATACCATGGCCATGAGTCCGAACAGCGCAATAGCACCGAGTAAAAAGAATTTTACGTTCTCGGCCCAGTGCCTGCGTACCAGCATACCCAGGCGGCTGAAGTTAAGTGTATCATGCATGTTGAACGGTTTTAGAAGTGGAGGATGGGTTATTAAAAACAGCGTGTACGGCTTCCCCTTTCAGCACGATGGCCTTATAGAGCATTTCCAGGTCGATAGCGGTATCTTCTTCCATATAATTGGGAAGAATGAGCGCGTTGCCTTTGAGGGATTCTTCCGCATAGATGGCTTGTTTGAGTTCATCATTGCTGAAGGAAATCCTGAACAGCAGTTTGCGGGAAATATTGTCGATGGTTTGGTCGAAAAGGATTTTGCCTTCATCGATTACGGTGATGCGGTCGATCAGGTTTTCAAGGTCCTTTACCTGGTGGGTGCTGATGATGATGCACTTGTGCTCGTTCACGGCGCCAGCCATTACTTTGCGGAACTGGCTCTTGCTGAGGATGTCTAGTCCGTTGGTAGGCTCATCCATCAGTAATACCGAAGTGTTGCAGGCGAGGCCGAAACTGATGAGTACTTTCTTCTTCTGGCCGTAACTCATTTGCTGCAGGGTATTCTCAATGGGGATGCTGAACTCCGTGAGATACTGTTCGAACTGGGTTTTGTTGAAGTGCGGATAAAAAGGCGCATTGCTTTTCACGAACGCCTGGATGGGAATATTGGGCAGGAAGAATTCTTCGGGCACCATGAATATGTCGGCCAGGAACGATGGTTTCCGCTGCGCCGGATTAAACCCATTTACTGAGATGGAACCGCTTCCGGGAAAAAGCAACCCGGCGATGTTGCGCAGGAGCGTGGATTTCCCGGTTCCGTTTTTTCCGAGCAAACCATAAATGTACCCGGGTTGCAGGCTAAGGTTCAACTCGCGGAATACGGGCTTGCGCCGGTAAGAGAAATTGAGTTGTTGGATGTTTATCATGCTTACTGATTTAGTGTACTATTGTATTAGTACACTACAAATGTAGGAGGATTTTTGGAATGAACAAATAAGTTGGGAAGTTTTTTTATCGTTTCTAAGAAAGAGAAACACGGTAGCCGAAGGGGGAAAACCACCCCGGTGGCACCGGGTCCGGTGCACCGGGGAACACCTCATCAACCTAACCAACTATAATTCAATAGTATAACCTCCAAAAACGTAGTTTAAGTTTTTTCACCGAACAGAGCATGATGAAAAAACGGATATCTGCCAGGTGATAATACCGCTCGTATCCCCACGGCTTCTTCCTTATCTTTACAAGCATAATTCCGAAAACGCCCGTGCTCTTCATGTACAATGAAACGCCAGGCTTCCACCGGAATCAGGTCATCCAATGCTAAAAACAGCTACATTATGAAATACATCTTCTTACTGGCAACATTTTTCTCCCTCACCACACTTTCCGCGCAGAACACAGAACCTGCTTACAAGCGTTTCCCCACGGTTCCGCCTTTTGAACTGCTCGCCACCGACAGTGTTTCCAAACTCAGCAAGAGTCAACTGAAAAAGAACCAGCCCGTATTGATTATGTATTTCAGTCCGGATTGCGACCACTGTCAGCACCAGACCGAAGACATTCTCGCCAATATGGACAAACTGAAAGATGTCCAGATCGTGATGTGTTCTTATCAACCCATGGAAACCATCCGCGCCTTTAAAGAGAAATACAAACTCGCCCAATACCCGAATATTATGATAGGCCGGGACACCAAGTATTTCGTACCCTCCTTCTATGGCGTGAATTCCCTCCCCTATCTCGCTTTCTACGATAAAAAAGGGAACCTCATCAAAGTGAACGAGGGCAACGTGAAGCCCGCCGCACTTATTAACAACTTTAAAGAGAAGTAAACTCCCTACCTTTGCCCCGCAAATCTTTATTTTTTCATTCTAATAAATAAGCTTCCATGAAAGTTACTGTCGTAGGAGCCGGTGCCGTAGGTGCAACCTGTGCCGACAATATCGCCCGTAAAGAACTGGCCGAAGAACTGGTATTACTGGATATTAAAGAAGGTTTTGCCGAAGGTAAGGCCATCGACATGATGCAAACCGCCGCCCTGCTAGGTTTTGACACGAAGATCAAAGGTGTGACCAATGATTATGCTGCTACCAAAGATTCCGACGTGGTGGTAATCACTTCCGGTTTGCCCCGCAAACCCGGTATGACCCGCGAGGAACTGATCGGTGTTAACGCAGGCATCGTTAAAGGGGTAACCGAAAACATCCTGAAATATTCTCCCGACACCATCATCATAGTAGTATCCAACCCCATGGATACCATGAACTACCTTACGTACAAAACTTCCGGTCTGCCGAAGAACAAAGTGATTGGTATGGGTGGCGCACTGGATTCCGCCCGTTTCAAATTCTACCTGAGCCAGGCCCTGGGTTGCTCCCCTGCCGACCTGAACGCGGTAGTAATCGGCGGACATGGAGATACTACCATGATTCCCCTCATTAAACACGCCACCTGGAACGGCACACCTGTTACCAATTTCCTCACCCAGGAACAACAGGACAAAATCGTTGCCGATACTATGGTTGGCGGCGCCACACTCACCAAACTGATCGGCACTTCCGCCTGGTATGCACCAGGAGCAGGCACCGCGGCTATGGTGGAAAGTATTCTCCGCGATGAGAAAAAACTCATTTCCAGTGGCGTGGCCCTGGAAGGTGAATATGGCCAAAACGATATCTCTCTCGTAGTACCTGTAGTGCTCGGAAAAGGCGGTTGGGAGAAGATCATCGATTTCAAACTGACCGAAGAAGAACAAGCCGCTTTCAATAAGAGTGCGGATGCGGTGCGTACGATGAATGATGTGTTGAAGACGCTTTAATGCCGGGTGGCTTTTTTCACGCAAGGAACGCACTGCTTCGTTCCTCGCAGGAGCAAGGACGCAAAGCCTTGCTAAGGTTGCGAGACGCTGAGATCAGCCAATAGGAATTACAGAGCTTTATATTATGCAGGGCGTATCATTTTTTTGATACGCCCTCTTTTTTTATATTAGCCCTCAAATCATACCCCCATCATGCACCTTAAACTCATTGCCATCGCCGCTTTTGCAGCGGTTACTTTTTCCAATTGCGCCACAATCGTCAGCAAAACATCTTATCCGGTAGGGATAGACAGCGACCCCGTTAAAGCGCAGGTAACCATCACCGATAGAAAAGGAAAAGAAGTATTCAAAGGAGGAACACCTGCCACCGTTCACCTCAAATGTGGAGCGGGTTACTTTAAACGTGCCATTTACACCATCGTGGTGGAGAAAGAAGGTTTCCAGAAAAGTACCATCACGCTGAACGCGAACTTGAATGGCTGGTATTTCGGCAACCTCTTGTTTGGTGGCTTTATCGGGTTGCTTGTGGTAGACCCCATCAGCGGTGCCATGTACAGAATGAAGAACAAAGATGTGCGCACCACTCTGGTTCCGCTCAACGGCACCTCTATGAATGAGCCACAGTTAAAAATCCTGGATATCAATAAAATTGCCCCGGAGATGAGGGCCAGTCTCGTTCCACTGAACTAAAGGAAGAAGCGCTATGCTTCTACATAATCCAGGTCTTTCGCAAAGGTTTCTTCCAGTTTCCCCCAGGCCCAGAAGGCCAGGATGAATACCAATGCGCCCACCAGCAGGTTCGCGGTAACCGTGTCCAGTCCGGCATTGTATTTAAAGTAGGCGTACAAACTATTCACCCCGATCACCGATCCGCGCACAAAATTGGGTGCGGTATTGGTAACGGTGGAACGTATATTGGTACCGAAGGATTCGGCAGCGGTGCTCATAAAAACCGCCCAGTAGCCCACCATAAAGCCCATCAGTAAAATACAGGAATAGAATACGAAGCTGCTTTTCGCGCCGATCAGGTAGAATAAGCCGATAGCGGCCATCGTGCCGATCATAAAAGTAAGCAGTGCCTTTTTCCTGCTGCGCAGGTATTGGGAAAAGAGGCCGCAGGCCAGATCACCGAGTGTCAATCCCAGGTAAGCGAGCATGATGCCGTTGATCGCGATGTTCTTTTTTTCTTCTTCAGGAATATCCACGCCTATGGCCGCGGCCAGTTCCGGAGAATACTTCGCATACAACTGAATAACGTACCAGATGGGAACCGCCATCAGGATAACCGCGATGTACTTTGTGAAACGTTTGCGGCTGTTGAACAACATCAGGATATTTCCTTTGGAGGCAGTGCCATGCTTAATGTTTTCATACATGCCGGATTCGTAAACGCCAATGCGCAACAGGAGCAGCAACAACCCCATCCCCCCGCCAATAAAATAACAGGTGCGCCAGTCGCCTACCCACTTTACAATGAATCCGCCGAAAACCGCCCCCATAATGCCTATCGAAGCCACCAGCGCTGTACCTATGCCGCGCTTCTCTTTGTCCATGGATTCATTCACCAGTGTAATCCCGGCCCCGAGTTCCCCCGCCAGGCCGAAGCCCGCGATAAAACGAAGCGCCGCGTACATGGAAGTATCCTGTACAAAACCGTTGGCGATATTGGCCAGTGAATACGTAATAATGGAACCGAAAAGTACCGATAACCTCCCCTTTTTGTCACCGAGTATACCCCAGAATATCCCACCGATCAGCATACCGGCCATCTGCCAGTTGTCGAGCATAAGGCCTATGCGTTCCACCTCTTCCGGAAGGGTAATGCCGATGTCTTTCAGGCTGGTGGTGCGGATCATGCCGAACAGCAGCAGATCAAAGATGTCCACAAAGTAGCCCAGGGCGGCAACAAGGACCACCATGTTAAAAAGGGAAGAGGATTTTTTCATATAGCAGTTGGGGGAATAAATTATTCCTGCGGTCCTTCAGCGGTTTGCGCAGATTTTTTCTTCGGGAAGAACATCTTGATCGCAACAGGTGCGGTGGTTACCAATACCAGTCCGATGATGATTTTTTCTAGGTTGTGTTTCACCCATTCATTCTCACCGAGCGCGTAGCCAATGAGCACAAGACTCACCACCCAGGCGAGGCCGCCAATCACATTGTACAGCATGAATTTCTTTCTTTCCATTCCCACGATGCCCGCCACGATGGGCGCGAACGTTCTTACAATGGGCAGGAAACGGGCGAGGATAATGGCTGCGCCACCTTTTTTCTCATAAAATTCTTTCGCCTGGTAAAGGTGTTTCTTTTTAAAGAGCCAGGTATCTTTTCTTTCAAACAGCAGGTGCCCGGATTTTCTACCGAACCAGTATCCAACCATGTTTCCAACGATACCACAAATAGATATCAGCGCCATCCAGTAAAACAGGTTAGCGGGATCACTGGCGAACGGCGCCTGGTGCTGCGCAATCAGCATGCCGGTAACGAAAAGAATCGAATCACCTGGCAGGAAGAAGCCCACAAAAAGCCCCGTTTCAGCGAAAATAATAAAGGCCACGAGGTACAATCCGCCGTGCGCGTGTATCCAGACCGGGTCAATGAGTTGCTTTAAAAAATCCAGAAAATCTTGCATACTGTTTGAGTTAAATGAAATGCTGCTTTTGAATTAAGAATCGGCTTGCGTAAGTTCTCCTTCCCATTTGCTCACCACCGCGGTGGCGATACTGTTCCCCACCACATTGGTAGCGCTGCGGCCCATGTCCAGCAGCGGGTCGATACCCAGCAGGAGCGCCAGGCCGGCTTCAGGAATATTAAAAGTAGCCAGCGTGCCGGCAATCACCACGAGCGAAGCCCTGGGAACGCCTGCAATGCCTTTGCTGGTGAGCATCAGCACAAGGAGCATACTGATCTGCGTACCCATGTCGAGTTGAATGCCATAGCTCTGGGCAATGAACAGGGAGGCGAAGGTCATATACATCATACTGCCGTCGAGGTTGAATGAATAGCCGAGCGGGAGCACGAAACTTACAATTTTATCTTTGCAGCCGAAGCGTTCCAGTTCCGTCATGGTTTTGGGGAAGGCCGCTTCGCTGGAAGAAGTGGAGAAAGCAAGAATAGTAGGTTCTTTGATCCTTCTAACGAGGTCGAGCACTCGTTTTCCGATAAAGATGCCGCCCGCCAGGATGAGTACGAGCCAAAGGATACCCAGGCCCAGGTAGAATTCCCCGATAAAGATGGAATAAGTTTTCAGAATACCGATCCCCTGTTTGGCGATCACGGCGGTCATGGCACCGAAAACGGCTACCGGAGCGAAGTTCATCACATAACCGGTGAGTTTGAGGATAACGTGGGCGATGGCATCGAAAGCTTTGATCACGATCTTCCCCATGTCGCCGATGGCAGCGGTGGCTACACCGAAGAACAGTGCGAACACCACAATCTGGAGAATTTCATTTTTAGCCATGGCATCGATCACGCTCGTGGGGAACACATGGTAGAGGAACTCCTTTAAAGTAAGAGCAGTTTTCTTGATGCCTGTATCTTCTCCGAGGTCGGGCAGCGGAAGGTTCATGGCGATACCCGGTTTAAAGAGATTCACCAGTACCAACCCCAGCAACAGACTCATCAGCGAGGCGCTGAGGAACCAGAGCAGGGTTTTCCCGCCTATTCTTCCCACAGATTTGATGTCCCCAAGTTTGGCCACCCCCACCACGAGTGTGGTAAACACCAACGGCGCCACGATCATTTTAATGAGGCGGAGAAAGATATCTGCCAAAAGTGAGAAAGGTTCTACTTTTTTATCGCGGGAGGCCAGGGCACTGTTTTTCAGTGTGGCCTGTTCGGCCTTCTCGGCGAGCAGTTGCTTGAAAGCGGCTGAACTCGTATCTGTGGATGATTTGATCGATTGGTTGAGCACCTTCAGTTTGGCTTCGGCGGAAGTAACCACCGCGTTTTCCGTTGCGAGGTAATTACCGTTCAGGATGAAGCCCAGGGCCACGCCCAGCACCAGCGCGATGATGATATACAGGGTGAGGCGGTTAGATCCTGGCGATGTAGGTGTTCCCATTCACGAGCTTTTAGGTAACAAAGTGCCGCAATATAGTACTAAAATGAGAAAGAAAGGGAACGGGAGTTGGTCGGTGAAAAAAGCGGTTTGTTAAATTTTTGGCGGGGGAAACTGAATAAATACCTATTTTTCCGCACTTTTTGTATTTGCTGAATTAATCTAAATCGTAAACCAACAACGACGTATGAGTTTGTTTTTAAAGAAGCCCATCAGCAGCCTGATGGATGAGGCCCGTGAAACCGGTGAGCACTCATTGAAACGCACGCTGGGCGGATGGGGACTCGTGGCCCTCGGCATCGGAGCCATTATTGGCGCCGGATTATTTGTAAGAACAGCGGCCGCGGCGGCCCAGAATGCCGGTCCTTCCGTTACACTCGGTTTTATCCTCGCTGCTATCGGCTGCGCTTTCGCAGGACTTTGTTACGCAGAGCTCTCTTCTTCCATTCCCATCTCCGGTAGCGCTTACACTTATACTTATGCCACCATGGGCGAATTCCTGGCCTGGATCATTGGCTGGGACCTGGTGCTGGAATACGCCGTAGGTGCCGCAACCGTTGGCATTGCCTGGAGCGAATACCTGAATAACCTGCTGGTGGAAGTATTTAATATGAGTCCGATACCTTATGAATGGTGTCACTCTCCTTTCCAGACTTCAGTTGATGGCGTAAGCGGGATCATCAACCTGCCCGCACTTGGTATCGTTACAGCGATTAGTCTGCTGCTCATCAAAGGCACCCAGGAATCTGCTTTCGTGAATAACCTGATCGTGATCACCAAAGTAACCATCGTTGTACTCATCATCGCTTTAGGATGGGGTTTCATCAATGCCGACAACCATACGCCCTACATTCCTGAAGCCACCAAATATACCGACCACCAGGGTATCACCTACAGTTTCGGTGGTATCATGGGTATTCTCGGCGCGGCAGGAACCGTATTCTTTGCCTTCATTGGCTTCGACGCCGTGAGCACCGCCGCCCAGGAAACGAAAAACCCGAAGAAAGATATGCCTTTCGGAATATTGGGTTCACTCATCGTTTGTACTATTCTCTACATCCTTTTCGCCCACGTACTCACAGGTCTGGCCCCGGTAGAATTCTTCCGCGATCCGGCCAAAGGTGGTGAAGCTTCCGTAGTAGCCGCCATCAGGGAGTACATGCCCGGATACGGATGGCTGAGCAAATCAGTAACTGTAGCTATCCTCGCCGGTTTCTCCTCCGTAATCCTGGTAATGCTGCTGGGACAAAGCCGTGTATTCTTCTCCATGAGTAAAGACGGACTGCTCCCTAAAACGTTCAGTGAAGTACACCCCAAATACAAAACCCCTTACAAAGGAAACCTCGTGATCCTGGCACTGGTGGCTCTGTTCGCGGCCTTCGTTCCCGGTGATGTAGTGGGTCACATGACCAGCATCGGTACGCTCTTCGCGTTCATCCTGGTATGTGCAGCGGTAATCATCCTGAGAAAAAGGGAACCCAATATGCCCCGTCAGTTCAAAACACCTTTCGTTCCGCTGTTCCCGATACTGGGCATCCTCGCCTGTACGGCCATGATCTTCGGACTTGGATGGGAAAACTGGGCAAGGCTCGCGGGATGGCTGGCGCTTGGGTTTATCATCTACTTCGCGTACGGGAAGAAGCATAGTAAGTTGCAGAAAGAAAAGAATAAATAATTTTCACGCAAAGACGCAAAGGAGCAAGGACGCAAGGCATAGCTTATTTGCTGTGTTTTTGTGATTAACAAAGGAGCAAAGATCTTCTGTTTTAGTTTAACATGGTAACTCTTTAGCCGTTATTGTATTGTTTAGAGCCGCTTCAGGAAATGGGAGCGGCTCTTTTTTTTCACGCAATTGCTTTGTGCTGCGCACTTCGCAACGCAAGGGGGGCACTGCTTCGTTCCTCGCAGGACGCAAGGCATTGATGGGCTGGGGAGATTTCTTTGAACGAGGATATTTTTGGTTCTCGCAACGACGCAGCGACGCAACGAATCGTTTTATTGCCAACTTCTTAAGCATTCAATTTTTGCTTGCTTTGTTGCATCCCCAAAGGCCACCCATAGTGTATATTTTGAACAGGAAATCAGGACAACAGCTAACGTTGCGCCGCCGCGTCGTTGCGAGAAATTATACAATAATGCTAACCCTTAATCCCAGCAAAACGCCTGGAACACAAAGGTCCTGAACCTCCGCAAGCAATAAAAACCACACTCACAACTGAGGTCTACCGAACACAAACAAGGCCTTGCGTCCTTGCTCCTTTGCGTCTTTGCGTGAAAACAGTAAATTTGCCCTCTCAACAATAAAAACCCGCAAAAAAACATAGATGGGACGCATATTTGAAGTAAGAAAATCCACCATGTTCGCCCGCTGGGACCGCATGGCCAAGCAATTCACCCGTATCGGAAAGGAGATCGTGATCGCCGTAAAAGCCGGAGGCCCCGATCCCGCCACCAACCCTACCCTCCGCAGGTGCTACCTGAACGCCAAGGCCGTGAACATGCCGAAGGACCGCGTGGAAGCTGCCATCAAAAGGGCGATGGGAAAAGACACCAGCAGCTACGATGAGATTTTGTATGAAGGATACGGGCCACACGGCGTGGCGATTCTCGTGGAAACTGCCACCGACAACCACGTGCGTACCGTAGCCAATGTGAAAGCCATCTTCAACAAAGGAAACGGCGCATTGGGGAACAGCAACAGCGTAAGTTTCCAGTTCAAAAAAATGGGCGTTTTCAAACTGGCCCTCACCGATAACATTTCCGCAGAAGACCTCGAACTCGAACTCATCGATTTCGGCCTGGAAGAACTGGGCGAAGGAACCGGCGAGAATGGCGAAGAAGTACTGGTACTGCGTTGCGCATTCACCGACTTTGGCAACCTGCAAAAAGCGCTGGAAGACCGTGGCATTACCCCCATTAGCAGTGAACTGGAATGGATCCCCACCACCACCGTTGAACTCGACGAAGAAAAAGCACAGGAACTGCTGAAACTGGTGGATAAACTGGAACAGGATGAAGACGTGCAGAAGGTGTTTCACAATTTAGCATAGGGAATTTTGAATGATGAATGATGGATTTTGAATTAAAAGACTAATTGGTAAATACCTGATATGTAAAACGGCGTGTTGAAATTCAACACGCCGTTTTACATATCAATTCATTATTCAAAATTAAAAATCCCACTACTCCTCCATCATCTCCATCACCACGTCTACTATATCTTCCATATTTGGTTTACTGAAATAGTCGCCATCACTGCCGTAGGCCGGGCGGTGCGCTTTCGCAGTAAGGGTACGCGGGGCCACATCCAGCCAACGGTAACCGCCCTGCTCTTCCATCACTTTGTTGAACATATAAGCCGCAGCGCCTCCGGGCACATCTTCATCCATAAAAATGATGCGGTTCGTTTTCTTCAACGAATCCAGTATTTTATGACCGGTATCGAAGGGCAATAAGGTTTGTACATCCACAATCTCGCAACTGATACCATGTTCTTCGAGTACAGTAGCCGCTTCCGCAATGATGCGCAACATGGATCCGTAAGAAACGATGGTGATATCCGTTCCTTCACGCAGTACTTCGGGCACACCGAGCGGCACCTGGAATTCCAGCAGGTTCGACGGCATTTTCTCCTTCAAACGGTATCCGTTCAGGCACTCGATCACAATGGCCGGGTCGTTGCCCTGTAACAAGGTATTGTAGAATCCTGCGGCCTGCACCATATTCCGGGGTACACAAACATGCATGCCGCGCAACGAATTCACGATCATGCCCATAGGCGATCCGCTGTGCCAGATGCCTTCCAGCCGGTGACCACGGGTGCGCACGATCAACGGCACACTCTGCAGCCCTTTCGTGCGGTAGTGGGTGGTGGCTACGTCATCGCTGAGGGTCTGCAGCCCGTACAACAGGTAGTCGAGGTATTGTATCTCGGCGATGGGTCTTAACCCGCGCAACGCCATTCCCAGCCCCTGCCCCATAATGGTTTGTTCACGGATGCCGGTATCGAAGATGCGTTCCTTCCCATGCTTCTCCTGCAAGCCTGCAAAGCCCTGGTTTACATCGCCGATATGGCCCACATCTTCCCCAAAGGCCACCACTTTCGGATTGGCGGCGAACAGTTCATCGAAGTAACGGTTCAGCACCTCGTACCCATTCAGCATGGGTGCATTCGGTGAAAAAACAGGATCAATGCCCGTTATTTTCCCCACCTGCTTCGGTGATTCATCGTAGAGATGACTATTGTATTGTGTGTATTCTCTTTGTTTCAATTCCTCGTACCAGGAAACGACAGGATAGTTTTGCGCTGCTTTTCCTACGGAACGGATGGCTTTGTGCAACCCGCTCAGTACATCTCTGCGCAGAGGCTCCCGGTTGGTGCGCAGTTCCTGGATGGCTTTGGCAATATATCCTTTGGCGTCCAGTTCAGCGGCCACCAGCTCTTCCATCACCCCTATTGATTTTTCGACCATGGCCTTCATAGGCGTGCTGTACTTCTCCCAGGCACGGTTCTTACTTTCACGTACATGCTCACGCGCGGCTCTTTCCAACTGCTCCAGCTCTTCAGAAGAGGCCAGCGCATTGGTAAGCAGCCATTCACGAAACTTCTTTAAGCCATCCCATTCCCGTTCCCAGGCGAGCCTGTCGGAAGACTTATAGCGTTCATGGCTACCCGAAGTAGAATGTCCCTGCGGCTGCGTGATTTCTTCCACATGAAACAATGCCGGAATATGTGTATCGCGGATTTTCTGGATGGCTTCTTCAAACAATTCGCACATGCCGGCATAGTCCCATCCTTTCACCCGGTAAATATCTATACCATTGGTATTTTCTCTTTTCTGCATCCCCTTCATGGCTTCAGAAATAGAGCCCTTTGTAGTCTGGTATTCTTTGGGAACAGAAATACCGTAGCCATCGTCCCATACAAAAACAGCGAGGGGAATCTGTAATACACCGGCAGCGTTCATGGCCTCCCAGAAATGCCCTTCAGAAGTAGAGGCATCACCAATGGTGCAAAAACAAACTTCATTGCCATCGGAAGAAAGATTTGGAAACTGCTTCAACGCATTCACCTTACGGAACATTCTTGAAGCATAAGCCATGCCCAATGCCCGAGGCATCTGGGATGCAGTAGGCGCAATTCCCCCGGTAATATTTTTTCTGTTGATCAGGTCCAGCAGTTCCCCGTTTTCATCCATCATCCTGGTAGCGAAATGGGAGTTCATCTGCCTTCCCGCGCTGAAGGGATCATGTGCCTGATTGGGGTCAGCGTACAGTTGGGAGAAAAACTGTTCTACGGTAGCAATCTCGGTAGCGAAAGCGAAAGTCTGGTCACGGTAGTAGCCCGCGTAAAAATCACCAGGCTGGAAGAACTTGGCCATGGCCACCTGGGGCACTTCTTTGCCATCACCGAAAATGCCGAATTTGGCTTTTCCGGTCAGCACTTCTTTTCGCCCCAGCAAACTGGCTTCCCTGCTTTCAACAGCAACCCTGTAATCGCTTAGTACGGCCTCCCGGAACCTGTCGAACGACAATTTTTCACCGGCAAGCACTTCGTTCTGATGCGTCAAGTTTTCCATGATGCAAAGCTAAATCAATTTTTTTTACTGAATTCCGCCCGTAAAAGGACGAATTTTTCCTGAAAAAACAATAAAAACAACTGGTTTTTGTTAAATATAGGACGGATAGTGCCTGTGGGTATGTGCCTATATTGAAAATACTTAATTTTGATGGAATGATAACCGGACAAATGAAAAAACTACTTTCCGTAACCGCCACC
>CAMLRX010000101.1 GCA_946482545.1 uncultured Flavihumibacter sp.
GGAGACGATATCGCGAAGAAAACCAATGTGCTCAGTGGAGGTGAAAAAGTACGTTGCATGATCAGTCGCATGATGCTGCAGAATCCCAACTGCATCATCCTCGACCAGCCCACCAACCACCTCGACCTGGAAAGTATCCAGAGTTTTAACGAACAATGTATTGAATTCAAAGGAATCGTGCTGTTGACGAGTCATGACCATACTTTCATGGAAACGACTGCCAACAGGATCATAGAACTGACGCCTAACGGCATCATCGACAGGCTCATGACCTTCGATGAATACCTGCAGGACGAACGCGTGCAAACCCTGCGCGCCGAAATGTACGGTGAAGCCCTGGTTTAACCCATGGGCTTCACAATCCTTCTCAGTTATTTTCGTTTAAATTTATACCTAACTTATTCTGAGAGGATTGAAAAACCGGGTACTACTGTTTGTGATAGGCTTGCTGTGCGTCCAGTTGCTGGAAGCGCAAACACCTTCGGGTACCAATCTCCGGAAAAAGAAAATCCCGGTCGTAACCACACCCTACAAGGTCGACCCTTTCAGTATTATTCCCAATACTTTCAAAATCAGTGGGGTAGGGGCCGATGCTTATTTGCTGGATGAAGTGAACGCCATACTGGTATGGAAACAGCCACAGTTATACGATAGCGTCTGGGTAGAATACAGGACGTTTGGGATTAAACTGAATGCGCCCATAAGACAACACAGCTTCGACAGTATCAGTGATCGGATCGCAGGAAAGCCATTCGTCTTCAACAGCAATAATTTCGGGAGAAAAGAAAACGACCTCTTTAATTTTGGCAACCTGAACTACAACGGTAGTTTCGGAAGGGGGATATCTTTCGGGAACGCACAGGATGCCGTGGTGAACTCCAACCTGAACCTCCAACTCAGTGGTTATCTCGGAGATAGCGTTGAAATAGCCGCGGCCATAACAGACAACAACATTCCCATTCAACCCGACGGGAATACCCAGCAACTCAACGAGTTTGACCGCATCTGGTTGCGCTTCTCCAAGAAGGACTGGCAACTTAACCTGGGAGATATTGATATCAGGCAGAACAAAAACTATTTCCTGAACTTCTACAAAAGACTTCAGGGCATCTCATTCGAACACACACAACACCAAAAGAACGGCGGACAGAACAATGTGCTCGTATCCGGCTCCATCGCCAAAGGCAAATTCACCCGGAACATCTTCCAGGGGCTTGAAGGCAACCAGGGACCTTACCGTTTGCAGGGCGCCAACAACGAATTCTTCTTCGTGATCCTCGCCGGTACCGAACGCGTTTTTATAGATGGGGAACTGTTGCAGCGTGGAGAGGACCAGGACTATGTGATCAACTACAACACCGCCGAAATATCCTTCACCCCGAAGCGAATGATCACTAAAGACAAAAGGATACAGGTGGAATTCGAATATGCCGACAGAAACTTCCTGAACGCAAACCTCTACCTCAACGATGAATGGAAGTTAAACAACAGGCTCACCCTCCGTCTCGGTGCTTTCAATAACAGCGACGCGAAAAATTCACCCATCAACCAAACCCTCGACGTTCAGCAAAAGCAGTTCCTCAGCGACCTGGGTGATAGCATTCAAAGGGCGTTCTACCCGGTATCTTCCATCGATACTTTTTCAGCCGGAAAAATTCTCTATTCGAAAATCGATACCACATACGACAATAGAAACGATTCTATTTATGTTTACGATACCACAACGCTGGGAACCAAGTACAGTCTGAGTTTCCTCGCAGTGGGTCCGGGGAATGGTGATTATGAACCAGATTTCAACGGCGCGAACGGAAAAGTATATAGATGGATACAACCGGTAAATGGTGTCTCACAAGGCTCCTACGCACCAGTAGCTTACCTGGTTACGCCAAAGGCCCAGCAGGTGATAACGGTTGGTGCAGACTACATCATTTCCACAAATACTGTCCTGAATACTGATCTGGCCATGAGCCGATACGATGTAAATACTTTCTCCGCAAAAGATAAAGGCAATGACCAGGGTTTCGCTGCAAAGTTTCGCATCAACAACACAAGAAAAATCGGCGGAAAACGAAAACATTCCTTGTTAAGCGAAGCAGGATATGAATATGTGGACATGAACTTCAAACCAGTGGAAAGGTTACGGAACGTAGAGTTTACCCGAGACTGGGGACTTAACCTGCTGGAGGCACCCGCAACGGAACAACTGGCCAACGCAGCACTGGAACTAAGGGATAGCGCAGGTAACCATGTCCGTTACCAACTCAATACCTATCACCGTTCCGATAATTTTTCAGGTGCGCGACATACGGTTTTGCAGAACGGAAACTGGAAGAATTTCAGGACCAATATTAAACTGGAATACACAAAAGCAGAGGCAGCACGTACAAAAGGCTATTTTCTTCGCCCAACAATAGATGTTTCCCGGAAATTCAGCAAGATCAGTAATATCACCCTGGGGGCAAATTATGCGAGAGAAGAGAACCTGCAGCGCGATAAATCCGCCGGCACGCTCTCGCAACTCAGTTTTCTTTTTGAAACGGTGCAGGCTTACCTGCGTTCCGATGACCAGAAAGCCAATCGCTGGAACCTCGGCTACTTTACAAGAAAAGACAAGATTCCCGTAGGCAAAGAACTGCTTCAAACCGACCGGAGCCACAACTTCAACATCGGCACTGAATTAATGGGAAATGAAAGACACCAGTTCCGCATGAACCTTACCTACCGCACCTTGCAGGTACAGCGCCCCCTGCTTACAGGTACGCTTCCCGATAAAAGTTTGTTGGGCAGGGCCGAATACAGCATCAGCGAATGGAAAGGGTTGGTGACGGGAAACGTGCTTTACGAACTGGGTTCAGGGCAGGAACAACGCCGTGATTTCACCTACCTCGAAGTGCCCGCCGGACAAGGTGAATACACCTGGAACGATTACAACGGAGACGGTATCCCGCAGCTCAACGAATTTGAACTGGCCCAGTTTCGCGACCAGATGCGTTTTATCAGGATTTATACCCCCACCAACGAATTCATCAAAGCCAACTACACCACGTTTAACTATAGTGTCAACATCCAGCCACGGGCCATCTGGAACCAATCGCAGCAAAAAGGATTAAAAGGTTTTGTGGCGCGGTTCAACTGGCAATCCTCCCTTCAGATCAACAAAAAAGAGATCGCCAGTGGCATCACGCAGTTCAACCCATTTGTAGGCGCGGTGGAGGATACTTCATTGATTACGCTGCAATCCATTTTCGCGAATACGCTTTCTTTTAACCGTTTCTCCACGCGCTGGGGCATGGACATCAGCCGGTTGAGCAACGAAAATAAATCGGTACTCACGTATGGTTTCGAAAGCAGGGAACTGAAAGAGTGGAACCTTAAAGCAAGGTGGAGCGTAAACCGGGAACTGCTTTTGGATGTCACAACCCGCTCCGGGGAAAACATTCTCTTTACCCCAAAATTCGAGAACAGAAACTACAGGATCGGCATAGCTTCCATTGAACCCAGGGCAAGTTTTACAAGAAAAACCAACCTCCGGCTATCGCTCAGTTACAAAATGGAAGAGAAAGAAAACGAGATTGGTTTTAATGAAAAAGCATTCAGTCAATCGGTGATTTCCGAACTGAAATACAATGTGCTTCAAAACGGATCGATCGGGGGAAAACTCACCTATAACCGCATCAGTTATTCCACCAAAGATCCTGCTGCAGGCACCAATTCTACTGTGGGCTATATTCTGCTGGATGGGTTGCTGCCGGGAAACAATATGCTTTGGAACCTGGAACTCACCAAGCGGTTATCGAACAACCTGGAACTGAATTTTCAATACGAAGGAAGGAAGCCGGGAGAGAGCCGGACGGTGCACGTGGGGAGAGCAAGTTTGCGGGCGCTGTTCTGATGAATGCGTTGCATCGTGGCGAGAAAAAAAATCACGCAAGGCGCGCAAAGGAGCAAGGACGCAAGGGGCGGTTGAGGTGCTGCTGGCCGAGGGATTATTTTCTCGCCATTGCTTCATACTTCTCAACAGTACACCGTAAAGGCAGCTTGAGTGAGAAGCATGTTTCTTAATTTATATAAATAAGAGGAGGCGCATCATCAATAATGCGCCTCCTCTTTAATAATAACTATTGTAACGTATCAGTCTGCAATTCCGCAAATCAACAAGCTGAAATATAATCTATGCCTTGCGTCCTTGCTCCCTTGCGTCTTTGCGTGAAAATCTTCGCGTGAAACCTACCCGAAAATCCCACCTTTCTTCAAACTTACTTTACCATTACCGATCTTAAATCCATTCTGGAAAATTTCCACTTTGTAATCACCGGGAACATACTTGTCAGTTTGTTTCAGGTCGAAGCTTACGTTCTTGCGCTGACCTTGCTCGTATTCAACGGTGATTTTGTTGGTGTAAGTTTTTTCACCTTCTTCACGGGTGGTGAAAGCTCCTGAACCGAGGCCGCTTTCAGTAACTACTTTACCATCAGGCGCAGTAACGATTACGAAAAGTTCTTTGGTTCCTGAAGTAGCGAGACGGTTGTCTACATCAAAAGAAACACGGAGTTTGTCGGCTTTTTTAGCTTTTGAGGTAGTCACTTCTTTACCACCGCTTTTCTCGTTGAGCGCGGTCATATTAAAGTTGTACGCATTCAGCGTGGAACCTACATCTACTTTACCTTCCAGTTCAGTTTTAACGGTGCTTACCGTATTGTATTCTTCCTGCAACTGTGCTTTTTCAGTGCTCAGCGTAGTGTTTGCAGTGGTTAGTGTCTGGTTTTCCTGGCTCAGACGGGCAATTTCTTCTTCCATGCCCATGATCTTACCGTTCAGTTCTTCGATCAGAGATTTAGCCCTGTTCAGTTCAGCTCTTGTAGCGTTTCTGTTGGAAAGAATGCCGCGAATCTCAGATTTCAGTTTTGTTACTTCAGATTCTCTTTCAGACATCTTGCCGGAAAGCTGGTTGTAAGCGCCGCTGATGGAATCGAGGCGAACGATGGCCGCATCGTATTCAAGCTGGATGGCTTGTTTGGCGGAATCGGCTGTGATCACCTGGGTTTGTAATTGGCCTGTAACTTCTTTGTTCTTATTTTTATCCCAGATCACATAACCCCAGGTGCCAAGCAGTGCTGCGATAAGTACACCATAAATCAGTCCACGACTATCTTTCTTAGGCGCTTGATTCGGTGTGTTGGCGGATGGATAATTAGTGTTTGTCATTGCTTCCTGTTTTAAATTATTTGTTTAGAATTATTCGGTTTTATGGACTTTCAATCACTTCGTCATTTGTTGCTCCTGGATATTGAAACGGTACCGCAATACCCTGAGTATGAACAGATGCCGGAGTTATGGAAAGATCTCTGGTGTACCAAAATTTCAAAAGCCATGCCAGAAAATTTTTCGCCCGATGAAGCATACCTTCAAAAGGCGGGAATCATGGCCGAATTTGGGAAAATTATTTGTATTTCCACCGGATTCTTTTACGAAGATAAAGAGAAGGGTATCTGCCTGAAAATGAAATCGCTGTACGGGGACGATGAACGGCAGTTGCTGGAAGAATTTATTCAACTCACAGAAAAATTTCTGAAATCTTTCCCCGGGATGCAGTTGGGCGGGCACAACATCAAGGAGTTTGACGTGCCTTATCTCTGCAGGCGGATGATCATCAACGGGCTTAAATTACCCGATTTTTTACAGGTTCAGAACAAGAAACCCTGGGAGGTGAACTGGATCGATACCCTGCACTGGTGGCGCTTTGGCGATTTCAAGAACTATACTTCACTGCATTTACTGGCCACCACATTGGGGATACCTACTTCAAAGGATGATATTGATGGAAGTGAGGTGCAGCACGTATATCACAGCGAAAAGAACCTCCTGCGCATTGTGAATTACTGCCAGAAAGATGTGGCCGTAGTGGCGCAGGTGATCCTCCGCTTTAAAAATTTGCCGCTCTTGCCGCCCGGTAATACATTTGTGGCCCTGCCCGATGGAAACACCATTGAGGCTGAAAACTTCCCGACATGGCAGCCGACAAAATAATCGCAGATTGGAAAAAAGGCTCCTTCAAACCCGTGTACTGGTTGGAAGGAGAAGAGGATTATGATATTGACGTGGTAACGAATTACGCGGAACACCATATCCTGCCCGAATCGGAAGCAGGTTTTAACCTGACGATCCTGTATGGAAGAGATACAGATTGGGCCACCGTGATGAATGCCTGCAGGAGGTATCCCATGTTCGCGGAACGCCAGGTGGTGGTACTGAAAGAGGCCCAGCAAATGAAGGACATCGAAAAGCTGGAAGCTTATGTGGAACAACCGCTTACTTCTACTGTATTCGTAGTGGCGTACAAAGGCAAAAAAGTGGATGGGAGAAGCAAACTCGCCAAAGTACTGAAGGAAAAAGGCGTGATGCTCACCACAAAAAAAATGTACGACAACCAGCTTCCCGAGTGGACGATGAACCTCATCAAAGGAAAGGGCTTCGACATCTCTCAGAAAGCGCTGCACCTGCTCGTGGACCACATCGGCAACGACCTGAGCAGAATTGACAATGAAGTCAGCAAATTGCTCATCAACATCGGGCAACGGAAACAAATCACAGAAGATGATATCGAAAATTACGTTGGCGTAAGCAAAGAGTTTAACGTATTCGAATTGCAGGCCGCACTCGGAAGAAAGGACATGGCCAAAGCCATGACCATCATCCAGTATTTCGGGAACAACCCCAAGGCCGCGCCCATCCAGATGGTGTTGCCCGCCATCTATAATTTTTTCTCCAAAGTGTATATGATCTTCGGCGTGAGCAGCGGCGACGAAAGGGCCATCGCAACAGCAATTGGTGTAAATCCGTTTTTCATGAAAGATTATATGGCAGCAGCAAGAGCTTACCAATCGCAGGGCGTGGAGAAAGTTTTATTGTTGTTGCACCGGTATAATTTACGCAGTATAGGTATTGATGATGCCGGAACGGAAGATGCTTCGTTGCTGAAGGAAATGGTGGTGAAGATGATGATGTGAGGATTTAGGCAGTTCAAAAAGAAATGATTATTGCGAGAAAAATAAACACGATGGATATCGTAAAAAAGATGCGTTCTGATATTATAAAGTATATTGAATCCGCAGATGAAACTACAATCAGGGGCATATATGGTGCTTTGGAAAATGAACAAACGCTTGATTGGTGGAATGAGTTGGATGAAAGTGTTCACCTATCAATAAATAGAGGATTAAACGATGAGAAGGAAGGAAGGCTAACGCCTCATGCTGATGTTATGCATGAATACAAAAAATGGTTAGCTGTGTCTGATGAAGTCGAGTCAAATTCTTTTGTATTGGATGGGAAACCCACTTTAATGCAAGAATTCCTGGATTGGATTCATACTGCAGAAGAACAATCAGGAAAGAATATTAATGAAGTAAAGACAAGCTGGGAGATTAAAAAGAAGATGTTTAAGCAGTAAGCACCGCCAACGCCTCCTCCTTATCCTTTGCCAACTGCGCTTTCAGCGCATCCAGTCCCGAAAATTTCTGTTCTCCCCGAAGGTATTTGATTACCTCAACCCTTATCGTTTCTCCATACAGGTCCCCTTTAAAATCGAAGATGTTCACTTCAATCGTGCGGCGCGTTCCATCTACGGTAGGACGGTGCCCGATGTTCATCATACCTTTTTTGGCGGTATCGGCCATTTGTCCGGGGATGTACACCATTACCGCGTAAACACCGTTTCCAGGCGTAAGTTTTTCCGTATCGGTCACCTGTAAATTAGCGGTGGGGTAGCCGATGGTCCTGCCAATGCGGTTGCCTTCCACAACCAGTCCTTCGAAATTGAAGGGATATCCTAAGAGTCCGGCGGCCAGTTCCGCATCACCCTGTTGCACCGCTTCGCGGATACGGGTAGAACTAACGGCGGATTCTTTCAACAGTTCAGGCGCTATTTCGAGGAGTTCGAACTTGTTGGCGGAGGCGTATTCTTCCAGCATCTTGAAATTGCCGGAGCGGCCGTTTCCAAAACGGTGGTCGTAGCCAATGATCAGTGTATGGGGTTGAAATAACTTCAGCAGGAAATCTTCCACATATTGTGTGGCGGTGAGGGAAGAGAACGCTTCGGTAAAAGGAACGATCACCAGGTGATCCACGCCCGCGGCTTCCAGCAAAGCGATTTTCTCTTCGAGTGTATTGATGAGTTGCACAGGATGTGCGCCTTTTACGATCTGGCGCGGGTGCGGGTGAAAAGTGATGATCACGGATTCTCCGCCAATGCGTGCGGCTTCGGCGTTCAGTTGCGCGATGATCTTGCAGTGTCCGCGGTGCACCCCGTCGAAAGTTCCGATCGTGACCACTGCCTTCCTGAAAACCGGGAGCCCGTCTGTTCGCCTGTGTACCTGCATAATTGAAAAGTCCTGCAAAAGTACGTGAATCCTTCCTATTTTTGCCGCCTAACCGGAAAAGGGTAATTATGAGTCTGTACAATAAAAGGGGCGTATCGGCCCAGAAAGAGGAAGTGCACAAGGCCGTTGAGAAACTGGATAAGGGGCTTTACGCCAACGCGTTCTGCAAACTGTATCCTGATTACCTCTGTGGCCAATCCGACTGGATAAATGTGATGCACGCCGATGGCGCCGGTACTAAAAGTATTCTGGCCTACCTTTACTGGAAGGAAACCGGCGACGATTCCATCTGGAAAGGCATCGCGCAGGACGCCATCGCCATGAACCTGGACGACCTGCTTTGTGTGGGCATCTACGACAATATCCTTTTCTCTTCCACCATCGACCGGAACAAACTCCTGATCCCGGGCTCCATACTGGAGAAAGTCATCAACGGTAGCCAGGAATTTTTCGATCAGCTCAAATCATTCGGGGTGAATATTCAGTTCCTCGGTGGCGAAACCGCCGACGTGGGCGATGTGGTGCGCACCATCGCCGTGAACGGTACCATGACCGCCCGCTGGCCCAAACACAGGCTGATCACCAACGACAACATCGCTCCAGGAAATGTGATCGTGGGCCTTTCCAGCTATGGAAAAGCCGATTATGAGGAAGAATACAACAGCGGATTGGGCAGCAACGGCCTTACCAGCGCCCGTCATGATGTGCTCAATAAGTTTTACGCGGAACACTTTAAAGAAACCTACGAACCGGCATTGGGGGAAGACGTAGTGTACATAGGCCCGCACAAAATGACCGATGCTATTAATATCGATGGATTCGGTATGCAAAACGTAGGCAAACTACTGCTGAGCCCCACCCGTACTTATGCCCCGGTATTGAAGAAAATACTGGAAGAACAATTTGATGCAGTGTCCGGGCTCATCCATTGCAGCGGCGGCGGACAAACCAAAGTACTGAAATACCTGCCCGGCAACATGCGCATCGTAAAAGATAACCTGTTCCCCACACCCCCGATATTCGACATCATCCGAAAAGCCTCCGGCGCGGATTCCAGGGAAATGTACCAGGTCTTCAACATGGGACACCGGCTGGAGATTTTCACTTCTGAAAAAGATGCCGATAAAATAATCGAAACTTCGCTATCATTTGGTGTGGATGCGAAAGTAATTGGGAGGGTGGAAGAGAGCGATAAGAAAGAACTGATCATCCGGCACGGAGAAGAAGAGATTGTGTTTTAAGTGTTGAGATGATATTGTATTAAAAAAAGCCCGCGAATGAAGCGGGCTTTTTCTTTATCATGCGAAGAATAGAATCATCACTATAAACGGAAAGTAATAGGTTGCTTTTTATAGGAGGTTACTTTTCTCCCATTCTGAACAGCGGGCGTCCATTTGCCGGTACTGTTTTTTATAACCCGTGCGGCTTCAGTTCCTAATCCGGCTCCCGGGTCGTGTAAAACCGAAACATCTTTTATCGTGCCATCTGTTGTAACAATAAATTGTATAATAGCCGATCCCTGCACCTTTTCTTTGATGGCCGCATCAGGATAGCGCAGGTTTTCGCTCAGGTATTTTCCCCATTCTTTCACGCCGCCTTCAAATTTAGCTTCCACTTCTACTTTCTGGAAAATCTTATCGATTTCCTGGTTAGCGGTTGCGTCCTCTGTTTTAAAAGTTACTTTATAGTAAACAATGCTTGTTTTTGTAGTAAGGCTTGCTGCGTATTTCTCATGTTTTAACGCGGCTCTCTCCACTTCACCCGATAATGTTTCCTGTATGCTGATTGCATCGGGAGGAGCAGCAGCGCTTTGCTTGCCATAGCCCACTACTACAATCTCGTGCAGGGTGTTTGTACCGGCAGGTGGCGCCTTTAAAATTTCAACATTGGTAATATTGCCATCAGCATCTTTGGCGAGTCGGAAATAAACTGTTCCGCCTTTGTTGCTTTCCAGCACATTGCTGGGATAGCGGAGGGTACGGTTCATGTGGCGGCCAAATGATTTGAAGAAGTCATCCTGAATGTTTTTGTTGGGAACAGTGTCTGTTTTGGAAGTTGCGACGGCGTTAAAATGTTTTACGGGCGCAATCTCTTCGATATCCAGCTTCTGGAAAGCGGCAATACCTTCTAATATTTTCGCGGCGATCTTTTCCTGGTTTTTTTCTGCGCTCAGGAACTCAACATCTTTTTTGTTGGAAAGATAACCGCATTCCAGCAGGATGGCGGGACAGGGAGCGGCGTCCAGTACCCATATTCCTGTTTGCCTGGTTTGTATCACTTTTTTAGTATTGTAAACTTCACTAAGTTTTAAAAGAAGAGCGGAACCAAGAAAAATATTCTCTTCTTCAAAAATCTGGTTCTTCCAGGATATAAAAGCGTCTATGCCCGACTGTAATTGATCTTCCGGGACTTTTAGGCCGCCTTTTACCGTTTGTTCGGAGCCGATATGCAAAGAAATAAACAGATCGGCCTTACTTTTTTTAGTGAATTCGGTTCTCTGTTTCAGATCAGGATAAGAATCATCGTTCCTCGTGAGCAGCACGTTAACGCCATAGTTAGCGGAAAGCGTCTTTACTTTCTGGGCGATGGCGAGCGTGAATTCTTTTTCAAGTCGATCGTGGCCTCGTGCGCCGCCATCATTTCCTCCATGCCCTGCATCAATTACGACAGTAAGTGGCGCAACTGATTTTCCGGGATCGGATGAAATGCTTTCGGATGCTGATGACCCCGGCGTTTCGGGATGAATGGATTTCTGCGCACGCAATACAAATGCGCTGAACAACAATGTGGCAATGGGCAGGATCATCAACCTTCTCAGGTAGCTGAAACTGGTGTTGGAAGTGGTTTGTAAAATCATGGCTATACGTCTTTTAATAGGTGAACGAAAGAAATAATGAACAAGAGGTGATTGTTTTTTTTCATGGATAGCGTGTACCAGTAGGATTTCCGCATAAGCGTAGCGGTCGCTGCCGGAACTGGCATATTCATCGGCAAGGAATTCGTGGATGGTATGGAGTTCCCTTTTGATGAGGTGGAACACGGGGTTGATCCAGCAGATGGCGGTGGCGAGTTCCATGAACACATTATCGATCGAATGGCGTTGCTTCACGTGGAAGAGTTCGTGCCGGAAAAGTTGTTGTCCTTTATCGGAATCAAGCGGGAACTTCCGGTTCCAGAAGATATTGCTGAAAAAAGAGAAAGGTGTACCGGGTTCATTGGTATGGTACAGGTGGATGTCGCTCACAACTTCCTGCGGATACTTGTGTTTGATGTGGAAGATGGAACGAAGCGAGGTCCCGAAATAAAACATCTTCCACATTACGATGCTGCCATACAGCAACAGCGCTATTCCTGAAAGGGAGAAGAGGGGATGCCTGATGAGTTCTCCCCAAAGATCGCTTTCTGTTTCACCGCCGCTCACCACTATAACTTCAAGTGTTCTGTATACAAAAGCCGGTGTATTGGCTTCCTGTGGAAACAGGAAGGGGATGCGGAGCACCGGCACGACTGCACTCACGAGTACCACCGCCAGCAGGTAGAACCTGTTGTAATGGTGGAACGATTTATTCTTCAGGAAAAAATGATAATACGCATACAGGATGGCGGAACACAGTATCATTTTTGAAATGTGCAAGAGTAAGGCTTCCATGATATCAGGCTTTTCCGGATGATTTAATTTGTTGCAGCAAAGCTTCCAGTTCTTCCACCGAAATGGAATCATTCTTCACGAAGTGAGAAACCATACTGGCCGGATTCCCTTCAAAATAATTGTTCACCACCTGCCTTAAACTGGAGTTACCGTATGCCTGTTTGCCGATTGTGGCGGAATAATAATTGTTCCTGCCCTGGGCTTCGAAACGTACAAACCCTTTTTCTATCAGGATTTTCAGGATCGTGGCCACGGTATTGGAGTGGGGTTTGGGCTCTGGCATTTCATCCAGAATGTCTTTCAGAAATCCGCCACCTGATTGCCATACGGCCTGCATCACCTGTTCTTCCGCTTTTGTAAGTATTTTCATCACTAAGAAATTAGTTACCCGAAGCTAAAACTAAAAATTTAGTTTCATAACTATTTTTTTAGTCAACCCTTGTTTTAGCAAATCTTTAACAGCGTTTTCCACACGTTGTATGGGTGGTAAACCCTGTTTTTGCGTCTTAATTAGTGTGTAAGCAGTTGAATTTGCTTGATTGAAATGAAAGTGCAGGAACCGGGTATGGGATATTTTTCCACAAGGGCTATGAGAAACGAACTTCGTGTGCTACCTTTGCAGACGGTTTCGGGTAAGCCCCTGGGTTATAACTTTCCCTTTGCAACTTCCCCTGAACATATCGCATCTTTTGACTGTTATCTATTATAATCATTCTTAATAATTACTATGAGGCAACTTAAGATTGCTACCCAGATTACAAACCGGGATTCCCAGGCGGTTGAGAAATATCTCCAGGAAATCTCCAAAATCCCGATGATCACCCCCGAAGAAGAAACGATTCTCGCGCAGCGGATCAAGATGGGTGATCAGAAGGCGCTTGACAAATTGGTGCAGGCGAACCTTAGGTTTGTGGTATCGGTGGCTAAACAATACCAGCACCAGGGGTTAAGTTTGAGTGACCTGATCAATGAAGGAAACCTCGGTCTGATCAAAGCTGCCCAGCGTTTCGATGAAACAAAGGGCTTTAAATTCATTTCTTACGCGGTATGGTGGATCCGTCAGTCTATCCTGCAGGCTTTGGCCGAACAGGGGCGTCTGGTACGTCTTCCCCAAAATAAGATCGGAACCTATAACAAAGCGAACAAAGCTTATATGGCTTTTGAACAGGAGCACGAGCGTGAGCCTTCTACCGAAGAACTCGCCGAGATTCTGGAAATGAGCGAAACAGAGATTAACAATATTTTCCAGAGCAATAGCCGTCACACTTCCCTCGATGCACCCGTGCACGAAGCGGAAGATGTGGCTATGGGCGACCTGCTGGAAGGTGGTGATGATACAGATGATGATGTGATGAAAGATTCCCTCCGCAATGAAATCCGCCGCGTGTTGAAATCACTCAGTCCTCGCGAAGCGGAGATAGTGAACGCGTACTTTGGACTGGATGGTGAAAACGGCGTAACGATTGAGCAGATCGGTCAGAAATACGATCTTACCAAAGAGCGTATCCGCCAGATCAAGGAAAGGGCGATCAAGCGTTTGCAGAAAGCACGCTACTCTAATGCGTTGAAAGCATACCTGGGTTAATTCCCGGTGAAGAATATTGAATGGTATCCCCGCTGAGTTTCAGTGGGGATTTTTTTTTGAACGAATTTCATGCAGGGGTGTTATAAATTTCTCGCAACGGCGCTACGACGCAACGGGAATTGGATTTCGTGTTTTTCGAAGACGGAGAAATTGTAGTTGTACTATTTCAAAAGGCTTTATGGATTTTCTTGTAATTACTTTACGTTCCATAAGTCTAATATATAATCCGGGTGTATCAAATAATCAACCACCAACGTCGCGCCGTGGCGTCGTTGCGAGAAACAAAAAACAAAACGCTCCTCCAGAAATCTCCTTTAAGAAACTATGATAAAAAGACGTCCAGGAACATGCCTTCTAAGAAACACCGTTCTTTCTCTCGGTGTTTTTCTCCTCATTTCCTGTGAAAAAAACATCTCCTTCACCCCTGAAATCACCACGCCTTCCATAGTGGTGGATGGCAATATTGAAAACGGAATGCCGCCGCGGGTTATCCTTACAACCTCTCTGAATTACTTCAGCAAAATAACCCCCGAAGAACTCACGAATTCATTCGTGCGGGGCGCTTCCATAGAAATATCAAACGGAACACGGACGCATCTTTTGAAAGAATACGCGCAGCCCTTGCCTTCCGGTGCAAGTCTGTATTATTATTCCATCGATTCATCCAATCTGGCAACGGCATTTGTTGGGGAGCAGGGCAAATCTTACCGGATGAAAATTGTTGCGGATGGCACGGAGATCACTGCTGAAACTACTATTCCCATTTTGAATAAAACAATAGACTCCCTTTGGTGGAAAAAAGTTGATTCAAACAAGGATACCACCCTGGTAAGCCTGATGAGCCGGGTAACCGATCCGCCAGGATTCGGCAATTACATCCGTTATTTCACTCGCGTAAACAGCGGTTTTTTTCTCCCCGGACTGGCATCCGTTTACGACGACCAGATCGTGGACGGCACTACCTACGATATCCAGGTGGATAAAGGTGTTGACCGGAATACCACCATCGATCTGGAAGACTATGCGTTCTTTTCAAGAGGGGATACCGTAACCGTTAAATTCTGCAACATTGATAAAGTTACCTTCGATTTCTGGCGCACCGTGGAGTTCAGTTACCAAAGCATCGGTAACCCGTTTTCTTCCCCCACAAAAGTTACTTCCAACCTCAAAGGCAGGGCACTCGGCTATTTCGGAGGGTATGCCGTGCAATACCTGACCCTGGAAATCCCCCGTTGAACAGGTTATGCACATGATATACAGGCGTTGGTAAAGCGGCCGTTCGGAATTGGTTTTTTCCGGTTAATTTTGGCCCACATTGAAAATCTTTTAAGCTCAGACCAGGTATGGAAAATTCGATAGAAAAAGTGCACTGCCTCATTATAGGTTCCGGTCCTGCCGGATATACTGCCGCTGTTTACGCTGCCCGCGCCAACATGAAACCCGTGTTGTACCAGGGTATTCAGCCAGGCGGACAACTGACCATCACCACGGAAGTGGAGAACTACCCCGGCTACCCCGAAGGCATTCAGGGTCCGGAAATGATGGTGAATTTTGAAAAACAAGCCCAGCGTATGGGCGCTGATATCCGGTTCGGTATCGCAACCAAAGTAGATTTCAGCAGCAAACCGCATAAAGTCTGGATCGACGACAACAAAGAAATTCATGCCGACGCGGTGATCATTTCCACCGGCGCTTCTGCCAAATGGCTGGGCCTCGAAAGTGAACAGCGCCTCAACGGCTTCGGCGTGAGCGCCTGCGCCGTTTGCGACGGCTTCTTCTTCCGGGGTAAAGACGTGGCCATTGTTGGCGCCGGAGATACCGCCTGCGAAGAAGCAATTTATCTTTCAAAACTTTGTAATACGGTACACATGATCGTGCGCAAAGGGGAAGATGGTATGCGCGCCAGCAAGGTGATGCAGGATCGTGTAAAAATGACCTCTAATATCGTGATCCACTGGCATTCCGATACCGAAGAAGTGCTGGGTAAAGACAAAGTTGATTCCGTAAGGATCAAAAACCTGAGTACCGGCGTATCCACCACGATACCTGTGAGTGCGTTCTTCGTAGCCATTGGCCACCAGCCGAATTCAGACATCTTCAAAGGATTCCTTGATATGGATGAAGCAGGTTATATCACCACCGTTCCCGGTACTTCCAAAACGAATGTGGAAGGCGTATTCGCCGCAGGCGACGTGCAGGATAAAATCTACCGCCAGGCTGTTACCGCAGCCGGAAGTGGCTGTATGGCCGCATTAGACGCGGAAAGGTACCTGAGCGCAGCGGGACTCGCTTAAACAACGCTTCCGGAAATATACTATCTTAGGGGCCGTATCCACATGATACGGCCTTTTTATTTGGCCCTACTTGCGTTGATACGACGTCCGTACTGTTCTTTCGAGTAAATTTCTTTATGCAAACCATCACCATTCACCTGAAACAACTCCGTTTCTTCGCTTACCACGGCTGGCATCCCCAGGAACAGCAGACCGGTAACCAGTTTGAACTGAATATCATCGTAAAACTGCATCCCGCCAAAGAGGTGGTACGCAAATTGGAAGATACCGTTAACTACGCCGACATTTACGAACGCGTGAAAAAAAGAATGGAGAAAGCAACGCCCTTACTGGAAACCGTTGTCATGGAACTGGCGGAAGAGATTGGTGCCGCACATCCCGTGATCGCGGAAATGGAACTGTTTCTTGATAAACTGACCGCTCCCATCGCCGGAATGGATGGAAGGGTAGGCGTGTCTTACTCCTGGAAAAAAAACAATTGATTCAATTTCACCTATGAGGAAAATTTTTCTGTTTTTAACGTTGATGCTTACGTGCAATTTTATATTCGCGCAGCAGGTGCCTGCCCTCATGAGTAAAGGGGAAGAATATGAGGCTGCGTTGAATGAACAGGCCGCACTGAAAACTTACCAACAGGCGCTCAGGATCCAGCCCACCAATGTTTCCGCGCTGGTGAAATGTTCCGAACTCTGTGCCAGGATAGGATTCAGGCAGGAAAAAACCGAGGCCCGCAACGATTATTACCGCGCCGCAAAAAAATATGCGGAACTCGCGCTGAAGCTTGAGCCTAAAGCTGCAGCGGCACACGTGGCCATGGCGATCGCGTTGGGAAGAATGGCGATGGTGGCTTCCGCAAAAGAAAAAGTAGCCGCTGTAAAGGAAATAAAATCACATGCGGAGCAGGCGCTGGAAACCGATCCCGATAATTTTAAAGCATACCATGTATTGGGTAAATGGCATTTTGAAGTCTGGAACCTGAACAGCGTCGAGCGTACCGCCGTGAAGCTTTTCTACGGAGGTTTTCCGAAAGCGAGTTTACAGGAGTCCATCGCTTATTTTGAAAAAGCCAGGAGCCTGCAACCCAAGTTCCTGTTGAATTACCTTGAGCTCGCAAAGGCTTACGATAAAAACAACGAAAGGAAAAAAGCCATTCAGGCACTGGAAACCATGCTCCAGTATAAAAACCTAACCGAGGATGATTCCAATGCAAAAAAGGAAGCGGGAGAACTACTGAAAAAGTGGAAATAGCACGGGACTATTCAGTTCCTTCGCGTGAGACCTTGTCCATCAGTTCAAAACCGGTGATCATTTCTTCTTTCATTTTTTTGAGGTAACTGCTGATGGTTGCAGCATCGAACGCCTGCATTTCTTCGAGTTTTACGGCTATGCGTGACAGTTGGACCAGTCCTGCGGAAACGGCTGTGCCGCTGAGCTTGTGCGCTGAATACTGAATGCCTTTCATGTCCTGGTGCTCGAAATGTTCCTGGAGCTTCGTGAAACTGTTGCTGATCTCTTTGCGGGCGATGCTGAAAAATTCTTTCAACCTTGCTTCATTGTCGCCCACGATATCTTTTACGATATCGATATTCAGGTGCACTTTCATTTTGTGTACCCACGTATCTATCACGTAAGCGATACTCTCCATCACAACGGGTTTGGTGAGGTAGTCATCCATGCCGGCCGCAAGACATCTTTCTTTTTCCCCGATCGCGTTGGAGGCGGTGAGTGCGATGATGGGGATATGTGTTTCAGGGAAGGTGGCGCGGATCATTTTTGTGGCCTCGTAGCCGTTAATTTCTGGCATCAGGATGTCCATAAAAATGATGTCGGGCAGGTTTTCAATACATTTCTGAAAACATTCTTCCCCGTTCACGGCCTCTTCAATAGTGGCATAGGGCGCAATGCGTTTGATGATGGTTTTCAGTAAAAGCATGTTCACGCCGTTGTCTTCGGCGATGAGTACTGAAAAATGTTCCGTGTTACTTTCAGTGGATTCGGTTCTTTCGTTCATATCGGGTTGTTCGGGTTGTTCCGGGGGCGTGTCCTGCGCGGTTTGCAGGAGCAGGGAGAAATAAAACGTACTGCCTTCTCCGGGGGTGCTGCTCAGTTGCAACTGACTGCCCATCAGGCCAAGCAGTTTGTTGGAGATGCTGAGTCCGAGACCGGTGCCACCATATTTTTTTGTGGTGGAAGCATCTT
Source organism: uncultured Flavihumibacter sp. (assembly GCA_946482545.1). The sequence goes on from CAMLRX010000101.1 coordinate 18,106, forward strand.
CCTGCAGGAATACATCAAATATCTTGTGCTGCTTTTCTTTTTTAATGCCTATCCCTGTATCCTTGATGGCGAAGCGGAAATTGTGGTGGTGGGGGAGTTCCGCGGGCTTGGCTTCTATCTTCATTTCGATCTCTCCTTTCTCCGTGAATTTTACGGCGTTGCCGAGGAGGTTGATGAGGATTTGTTTGAGCCTGATGGGATCGGTCCAGATGTGTTTCGGCGTATGTTCCGTCATGGAAACGGTCATTTTCAAGCCCTTGCTTTGTGCCTGGAATGCCAGTACATCTGCGGCTTCCGACACCAGTTCATGCAGGTCGCACCGTTCAATGTCCAGTTCCAGTTTTCCCGCTTCGATCTTGGAAAAATCCAGGATATCTGAGATAAGGTGAAGCAGTGTATTCGCCGACTGGTTCACAATGGAAAGGTATTGCTGCTGGGTAGGGGAGAGTTCAGTTTTCAGAATCAGGTCGGTGAACCCGATCACGCCATTCAATGGGGTACGGATCTCGTGGCTCATGTTGGCGAGGAATTCCGATTTAGCAAGACTCGCCTGTTCAGCCTGTAACTTTGCGGCCCTCAGTTCTTCGCGTTGAATGCACATTTCGGTGATGTCCTGAGTAAGCATCATGATGCCACCCGTCTGGCCGTCGTATTGGTACCAGGGACGCACTTCCCAACGGAGGAACTGGTCGTGTTCCCAGCCATCGGGGCGCCAGCGGTCCTCTTCGTTTCTTTCCACCGCGCCGTTCAGGCAACGGAGGTGAATTTCCTTCCATTCATCCGAAATGCTGGGAAAAACTTCATAGTGCGATAACCCCAGGATATTCCTTCCGGTAAGTTTGTATTCTTCCAGCCACCTGCGGCTGTAGGCAATATACCTGAACTGTGTATCGAACATGGCTACCGCGGCAGGTGTATTTTCCACGAATGCGGAAAGCATCGATTTCTCCAGCAGCAGGTCGCGTTCCGTTTTTGTTCCGGCCTCCGATCCTGTGGTATGTCCATTCAGCAGGTGTCGCAGTACAGAAAGGTCCTCTGTGCCCAATACTTCTTTCACCCGGGGATCATTTTGTATCCGGGCTATAAGTAGTGCTATCGCGGCTTTGTCAGGGCCTTCCGGCAGGTTGCGCATGTAAACGGTTTTAGCTGAACAGTGCTCTCAAATATAGGAAGAGTTTGAAAACAATCTTAGAAGGGTATACAAACAAAAACGCCTGGAGTTTGAAGTTCCAGGCGTTTACTCTGTGGAAGCACACGGGCTCGAACCGCGGACCCTCTGCTTGTAAGGCAGATGCTCT
>CAMLRX010000102.1 GCA_946482545.1 uncultured Flavihumibacter sp.
TTTGCGCGCATTAATTGCGAGGAACGAAGCAATCACGAGGAACGAAGCAATCACGAGGAACGAAGCAATCACGAAGCACGAAGCAATCACGCAAAGACGCAAGGAAGCAAGGACGCAAGGAAGCAAGGACGCAAAGCCTTGCTTTTTTTGTTACAGCATTATTTTTTAGCATCTTATCCCACAACAGCTCCTTGCGTCTTTGCTCCTTTGCGTCGTTGCGAGGTGCGCAGCCCAAAGCAATTGCGTGAAAAAAACAATCTCTCGCAAAGGCGCTATGACGCAAAGCTTTTGAAGCTCAATTCCAACGGAAATCTTTCAATTCCTCACAAACATAATTCCCGCCTTCCATCACCTGTTGAATGGCGTGGATCATCTCACTTACCGGACTTGTTTTGGTAACGTATCCCGCTGCGCCAGCGGCGATCATTCTTTTGATGGTAGCTGCGTCTGTATGGGTGGAAACGCCTATTATTTTAATACCGGGATGTTGTTCCAGTATGCGGCGGGATGCTTCAATGCCGGAGATGGGTTCCATGTTGATGTCCATCAGAATTACGTCGGGCTTATATTCCGATGCTTTTACTATGGCGGAAATACCATCTGCGCATTCTTCCACATGGCTGATGTAGGGACTGGTTTTCAGGATAAAGCTCCAGGTTTCGCGAACCAGGGTGTGGTCGTCCACGATTAAAACTGAAATCATAAGTTTTGGCTCTGTTAAAAGTTAAAGAGCTTTCAAAGGGTTTTCTATTAACGACACTAAGGGTAAATTATTATTCTCCAGCGAACAAATGAATATTTTTAAAAATATAATTATCCGGCTAATCTTCCAAGCAATCTACATTTTTGTGTAAGATTTCAGGGGAAGATTAAGCCCCAATTGCTGGTAGGCCCGGTTGTTCTGGTACCAGGTACGTGCATACCTTACCTGAAGTTTCTCAAGGAGCACACCCGCTCCGAGCGAGAAGCCATTCAATCCGTTAGGGGTATTGGCGATATTCAATTCCCGGCGACGCAGGTGATTATAGCCCGCACTCAGTTCTACTTTCTGCCCCAAAAAAAGTTGTGCGCCCGCTACCACGTGACGGAACAACCCATCCAACCCGGAGCGACCTGTATTCTCCCCGCCAACTTCCTCGTTGAAAAGCGGATCGTTGTACCGGATATCGAAGCGATGAAGGTGGTGAAGGTTTAAACTGAATTGAAGCGGAGCCTCTGCCAGTTTTTTAGAAATACCCAGTTGAAGATCGAACGGCAGTTCTTCCTGCTGGCCGGCATAGGTCCGGAACTGCGTGCCCATATTGATGGCCGTTAGTGCGATCCTGAGTCCGTTTGCCGTATCGTTGTACAAAATGCCCACATCAACGGCCATACCATTTGCCCGGGCAATACCGTAATGTGAACCGATCCATTTTACAGAAACGCCGTAGCGCCATTTTTCAAGGTAAGTACGGGCCCCCGATACCTGAAGCACAAAATCCCGGGGCCGGAAGGTGCCCATTTCCATACCGGAAGCATCGGTCTGAAGTACGTCGCCATAGTTCAGAAAATGCGTCCCGATCGAAAAATCCGTTTCAAGTTTTGGATGGTGGTAAGCAAACTGTAACGCGTAGTTTTTGATCCCTCCGTAAAAGCTGTTAAACGAAGTAGCGAGTTGCCTGTCCATTTCCTTCGACAAAAGCGCGGGATTATGGAAAGCAAGCGACACGTCATTGGAAAACTGCGTTGTATTGATACCGCCGAGGGCGCTTTGTTGGGGAGAAAAAGGTAGTTTGAGGAAACTAAACGTGGTTTCGCCACCTAAAGTTTGTGCTTTTGTTGAAAGGCAAAGCCCCCACATAAAGAACAGGATTGAACACCACCTTCTCATCAAATGAAGATAGGTAATAAAAAAAGTATCCCCCTGTAAATACAGGGGGATTTTTCTTTAACCCTTAAAACAACCAACATGAAAAAGAATTCATTTGAATTGATACTATTATAACATAAGGGCGTATAAAAGGTTTGTTAATGGTTTTCTAAAACATGTTTTACAGTTGCACCAGTTCCCGCTCAAACAAATTGATCCAGCCGCTGCCATCCAGGTTCCAGGAGGAGTTCACGGAAATCCGCATCCAGTAGAACATCTGGGCAACAATATCTACGTTCGCAGGCTGAACGGCTATTTCTCCACTGCCTAATGGGTTCAGCGAACAGGGCACATCAGTTAATCCCGCCCATTTGTAGGGGCCGGAAAGCACGAAGTTGGTGGATTGTCCTGGGGCTTTGTTCACGAACTGACTTCCGTAACCATCTGTGCCTGGCCAATAGCCGATTAGATTGGTATATTTGGGATGCGTTGTTACATCTTTCAGACAAATGTTGGAAGCGATCTCAGTATCGGTTAGCGCGGTATTGAAGATCATGACATCCGCAGGGAAAAATGTAACACCGGTATACCCCGGATCGGCACCCCAACCGATAGTGATGGGAGCAGCAGTGGCTAACGTGCCGCCGTTATTAAATAGGGAGGTGATTTCAGTCTGATCATGCCTTACGCCATCGGTGTATCTTCTCACCCATTTCTTGCTGGCGCTATCCGCAAAAACGACCGTTATGGTATGCCATTGGTTATTGAATACCGTAGGCGAACCAGGTTGAATCCGTTGTTCACCGCTGGTAGTAGTTCTTACTGAGATGGCCCAATTCCCGCCGGATGAAAACATCGACCATCCGGGTGTTGACGGCCATCTTTCCATTTTTGAAAAGAAATGGGGATAGTATCCTGCTGAGCCCCTCACCTTCATCTGCACGGTTTGCTGGCCTGTCCCTGGATTATAATTGTTTCCGTTACTCAACGATGCTTTGATAGCCGTCGCATCTCTTCCGGTCATTTGAACACCACTGTATCCGCCACGGATCAGTTCCTGTTTTTTCAGGTTTTCATTGTAATACAGCGTGAATACGTTTGTTTCATTCAGGGATGAACCACCATGACTGTTCCCGTTTCCGCCATGGGAAGAAGTTACAATCACCATCCATTCTTCCCGTTTATTGTATTCCGGACGCGCTTTCATAGCGGCCATCAGTTCGCCGATGTAGCCATCCACTTTCAGAACGGCTTGCTTGTACCCTTCCGCAGTAGCGGAATAACCATGCTCTTTTCCGGCGATGTTCACGCCATTAAAATGCACCAGCATCAGATCGGTATCAGGCGCTTTGAGGCGCGCAAGCGCACTGTCTTTAACTGCCTGGTCATTGGCTGCCACCACCGGATCTTCTGCTTCGGGAAAAAGTTTGTTCACCATATACCCCCACGGAGAAATCACCGATGTTTTGATATCGGCCCTGCTGGAAGTAAGAATGAACTGCATAAAGGATGGATAGTTGGCCGGCGCATCGTGCTGATTGCCGCCTGAAGCGGCAGAATATACCAGTGAGCTATCGGAGATATTATGTCTTGAATAAGACACGCCTGACGCCAGCGTTTTCCAGGTGGCGCCGGTAGTGGTAACATCTTCCGTACGGGCAGTGTACGTGTACTTTCCCTTTTCCATCATGGCCGTAATTGCAGGGGGCGCAATGGTTTTTAGCGCAGGGGCAACACCACCATCTATAACGATGAGCATTACTTTCCTACCGTTCAGTACCGCTCCTGAACTATCGTCTTCAAAGAATGGCGGTGGATCGGCATACTTTTTACAGGCGGGCAGCGCCATTGCAGCTACCAGCGCCGTTGTAACCGCCAGCCTTCCTATATGTACATTCATTTTCTTCATCATAACTGTTTTATCGGATTCAGGAATGAAAGCTTGTTGTTAAGGTTTGATCACATTTAATTCCGCCAGGCAGATATTGTTGCCGTCAGGTGCAGCCGACCCATTGTAAGTATCCGCGGCTGAAAGGATGGAAAGCCTGAAATAACGGGCGTTTACCTGTGAAGGAAGGTTAAAGAACTGTTCGGCGGTAATGCGTTGCAGCAACAACGGGCTACCGTCTACTGCTGTCCAGTTCGTGTTATCGGAGCTGATTTCCACTTTCAGGTTCTTAATGTTCCTCGACAAGCTTTGCCGTTGCACAAAGCTGAATCCTTTAATGGGCAGCACTCTTCCCATATCCACTGTAATCACCTGTGGCATTGTTGTTGGCCCATAAGCGGTATGCCAGTACGTGGCAGGATTACCATCCAGCACAGCAGCCTGTACACTTCCTGAGCTTCCTATTCCTTCTGCATTGGAAGATGTAAACGTTACGGTCCAGTTGCTCCTGGCGTAGAGGTCTATGAAAGTATTTCCTCCGGTTCCTGTGAGCGGGTTGTATTTCCAGATTTCCTGCGTTACCAGTTGATAGCCTTTGTTCTCGATGGCTGTGAGCGAAACATTGCTCACGGTCATGCCCCAGGCATTGAAGAAGAAGCGCCAGTCTTTACGGGTAAAGTCGCAAAGTGTTTCGTAAACAAAGTCTCTTTTATCCTGGTCGTTATTGGATGGGCGCTGTGCACGTCTTGCCTTTTTATACAATTCGGTCATGAACGCGTAGCCATCCGGCTGTCCGGGATAGCCCCAATCGGCGGGTATTTTTTCAAATACCTGGATAAAGGGGGTGAGCCTGGAGAAAGGATCGTTGATGCGTGCATCGGTTCCGTCAAAGTTTTTTGTTCCGGTGGCTGCCGCGAAGGCGAGTGCGTTGGCGAACGAAGTATTGAGCGAAGGATGAAATGGTGGCCATGCTGCGGGGTTATTCTTTTCGATGCTTTGCCTGCGAGCCGCTTTAAAGGAAAACAGGTTACAGGTGGTTTCTCCCAATGTGCCCCAGCTCCAGTAGTTACCCTGCTGGTTGTTGTGCCCGAGTTCGTGGAAGGTGCCCCATGCCCATCCTTTGCGGATGGTGGTAAGGTCGGTGTATTCATCGAACCAGCCATAGTCGTTGTAAGTAACAATCGGGAAGCCGCTGTGGCCATAACCTAGAGAAGGCTTGATGTCCTGCACCACGCGATAAGGCAACCTGGGTGCCAGATCAACGCCTTCGGTGGGATCATCTTCCAGTCCCTCCCATTGGTAAACATCCACATCTATGGCACGATCCCATTCGGTCATAATACTTTCGGGATCCTGAATATTTCTGGCCACGCAATATTCACGGGGCACTACAAAAGTCATGTTGCGGCTGCGCAGTTCGAGGTAAGGAACACAGGAATTCCTTATAGCAGCGGTCCATTCGGCGTTATTCGATTTCCCCAATTCAAAATCGGGAGATTTAACAGCGCCGGATATACGAAAAGTAACGGGTGTGGTAACCGGACGTGCGGCATAAATATAGATGTGTCCACCATACAGGTTGCGCACGTAGTTTCTTCCTGGTGCCAGTTGTGTACGGGTGAAAATAACAGGATCGCGTGGTGCGTTCTGCACATTGCTGAGGTTGTCGGTCCATGCGCCGATCTGTAGCGAGAGTGAATAATCAGCAGGTACATCAATTACGATCAGTTCTCCGGGCGGAGCGTATAGTCCTGTACTGAACTGGGGTTGCGGCGGAACAGAGATACGGAGGTTCTGTGCCACATAATTATAGTTCAGGCTCATGGTGAGCTGGTGGTTTTCGAGCCGGGGTTCCGAGGAGCAAACGAGTCCGGGGAAAACCCTGGCCTGCGCGTACTTACTCACATCCACGAAGGCACGGCTGGTATCTACCGTAATGGATGGCGCGTCGAATCCGCCGTCGTCCACCCCGCTTTCAAAATCGATCGTGCTTTTCGCGCATTGCGTCAGCAACAGGGAAGAAAGCGCCAGGGCCATCAGTTTCTTTCCGGTATGTTTTGGTCTCATCCTAGTTAGTTTATGTTAAGGTTTGGCCAGCAATTAATTCGTTCAATATGTTTAAAGATTCATGTAGGAAGTAAGCCATGTGCTTCCTTCCAGGCCCCAGGCTTTGGAGGGCATCACCCCCATCCAGGCCATCAGTTGGGTAACGAGGTCTACCGAGTTGGGTACCACTTTATAAGAATTGGCATCGGGTGTTGGACAGATGCCGTTCACCACCTCCACAAAACTTGTTTTGCCGTAAGAACCTGTAAGTGGCATAGCGAGATTATTCAGCACCTGCTGATCGGCAATTTTTCCAGACTGCGCCAGCAAGGCTTCGCGATCGGTACCATTTACATTAACTTTCGCTATATCACGGCAGGACCAATATGCCAGGAGGTTATCAAAAGTGTTGGTTTCTTCCTGCGGATGGCTTGTTCTGCAATAATTCGCGGCAATGTATTCTCTGCTGAAAGCAGTATCATATATCTTAACGTCAGTAATGTTATAGTTCTTAAGCCCTGAAACGTCATCGCCGCTAAGTTGTCCGAAAGTAAGTGGCGCCGGACTGTTCAGGTTTCCATAAGAATGAATATTCCGCGTACCATCAGTAATACCACCATCATAATAAACGCCATCGGTAAAAGTTTCCACCCTTCTTGTAGTGGCATCTACCTGCTTAATCGTTACAGTGAGTGTGTGCCATTTTCCATCAGAAATTGCGTGTCCGCGGATTTGCCTGTTTCCCAAGCCTGTTTGTCCGAAATTCACCATCCAGAAATTGGCTTCCAGGAAGAAAACCCATCCTACCACACCGCCAGAGAAGCTTGCTCTTTTGGAAAGTATGGCCGGGTAATAATAGTTCCCTGTTGGGATCCGCACCTTGCATTCGATGGTATAGCTGCCCGATGCACCAATATCCAATGTGCTTCCAGCATTCCGTGTTTGCGCTTTTGATGCCTGTTGCGCGCCACCCTGATACACAGGTGTATTGCCAGAAAAAGGCAGTGAACCGGGGCGGTAATTCACTTTCAGATTGGGGGCATAACAAACAAAAAAGGTATTCCTTCTGGAGTCATCATAAGCCAGCTTATCGGCAGCAACAGGATCATCGGCCACAACAGAACCTTTGTTGGAAGTAACTATGATCATCCAGTTTTCCAGGTTGTAAGTTGATCTTCTGCCCAATGCTTCTACCAGCTCACGGATATAGGTATCCGTTTTCAGCACAGCAGCTTTGTAGCCCGCATCTGCTTCGGAATAGGCACCCGCCTGTCCGGCCAGGTCAACATCGTGGAACTGCGCCACGATCAGCCTGGAATCTTTGGTGGCGATATCGTTTAGTGTTGCGTCCGCAACAGCTTCATCGTTACCGGAAAAAGTAGTTTTTTCAGTGGCGTCCGAAGCCAGGTTGGTGATGAACGCCTGGGAAGCGCCATACGCTGCTGTGCGCCATTCGGGGCGCAATTGCTTTAACCTGGAGAATACGGAAGGATATTGCTGCAACTGGTTGCCGGTGAAATCTTCTCCGGTCACATTGTGTTTATCCTGGTTTACGCCGGTGAGCAGGCTGGTCCAGCCGAGTGCATTGGTAACGGGAGTTTTACGGGTATCCGTGAGTCCGTTCCAGGAGTAAATAGAGTTATCGGTCAGCACGGAAATATAGGGCGGCTGAATTTTCTGCACTTCCAGGCCTACGGCGCCGTCCACTACTATCACCAGCATTTTCTGCGTTTTGGAAACGCCGCCATCGGTGCCGTAATCTTCCTGTAAAGTTGGTTCAAAAGGTTTGTTACAGGAGGTATAGGTGGTAGTGGCAACCGCTATAGCAGCCACTCCTATTAAAGTATGAAAAATGTTCTTGCGCATCTTCAATGTTTTAATGTTCAGCATGGGTTAGTTCCTGATTTCAAGGAACACGATATTCCTTACTTCTGTGTTATCGAACCGGGTAAAGTTGCCCACGAGTATTACGCCGGGATACCCCTGTTCAGTGGTTCTTTCCAACGCCTTGTGCACCGTTCCGCTGAAGGCGCCTAAGTTGTTATAGCCCTGAATAGCATTTCCAGTGGCATCCAAAACACCGAAACCGGGTCGGATCTTCCCATTGTATTTCTGGAAACTACCGGCTATGAGTATTTTACCTGAATTGAGCTGGGAAGCGAAAGTGACCATTCCGCCTTCAACGGGTGCAAGGGTAAACCCTGTATCAATGGAGCCGTCCGTTTTCAGCATCACCACGCCGTTCACGGGTGTTCCGTTAAAATTTCTGAACTCGCCCGTGAGCAGTATTCTTCCTGTGGTAGCATTGTATGTGGCGGCGGTAATCAGCCCGTCCGCTCCAGTACCGGTATTGAAGTTGGTGGCAACGGAGCCGTCGCTTTCATTAACTGCAACGATCCTGCCGGCAGCGCTGCCGTTGTAGTTGGTGAAATTACCCACAATCACGATGCGGTTGCCTGAAATACGCAAGGCCTCCGAAACAACGCCGTTCACTCCGGGTTTACCGCGGTGCAAAGCCAGGTCATAGTTAAAAGTAGAATCCAGTGTACCGTTGCTGTTCATGCGCAATACGGTATTCATCAGTACACGGTCGGTTATTTTAGCGGTCTTGCTGGAGCGCTCGTAAAAGTAGCTTTGGTATTGGGAGAAAGCGCCTACTGCGATGATTTGTCCTGAAGCGGTTTCAAAAGCGCGCCGGATGGTGCCGTTCACACCGCCATTGAAGGTAGCCACAGTATCCCTGTCGTCATTCGGATTGTTGATCGGATCAGGGTTCACAAGTGTGACAACAGAAGTATCCAATTGCGCCCGTTGGTACACCCGGGTAATAGAACTGATCCCTTCTCTTTCATTGTATTTGGAGAAAAGACCGGAGATCAGGTATTGCGAGGTAGACATAGGAGATATGGAATAGACCGCCCCACCTTCTGCACCGGTGCGTGTAAGCAGCCTGTCGCCAGAACCCGTCATGGGAGCACCTGTTCCACTGATCCTTGCAAGGTTAATGATTGGCGCAGCGGGCGAGCCCAGGTTCTGGTAGTTGGTAAAAGACCCGGCCACAATATAGTTATTGGCCAACCCTGTAGCAGGTACAATATCAAATATGGTACCTTCAGCGCCGTTGAATGCAGTGAAAGCAGGATCAATCGTGATATTCCCCCTAACCCTGAATTCAGGACCAAAATAATACTGGTTATTGTACACTACTGCTGCACCGCCTGTAATGGCATCTTCCGGCACACGCACCGTTACAGTGCTATCTGTTACGGTGATTACTTCGGTTTCCAGTTGTCCCATCAGGAACTTGAAATTGTTCTCCTTGCCTTTCAGTCCGAGTACTTTAAAAGTAATGGGCGCACCTGCCCTTCCCTGCGACGGACTGGGTAGTCCATCCAGGAACCTGATCTCAGCCTTTGGTCCCTCGGGATACAATTGCACCCTGGTTTGATTGTCTTTCGTGCAGGCAAACAGGAACAGCGCCATGCCTGCCGGCAGCAGCCAGTATTTTTTCATGTATGATCGATGCGTTTTGCTCATAATTTTCAGTTGAGAATGGTGGAACAGAATTGCTTTATGGGTCTATGCCCGCATTGAGTGCTTCGTTGTAGAACATTAAAGGGTCGAAGCCGAAGTAATGCGTGGAAAGATCAAGGTCGTTCAGCGAAGGATTAAGGGTAAACCCACTCAGCGCATAACGGAGCACGTGAATATAACCGTTGTCCGTTTGAATATTGGAAGTGGCCACACCAGCCGATAACAACGAGTTTGACGGCGCAGACATTGACCTGATATAAGACAAGTATAAAGTTCTGAGGCCGGCATACTGAATGCCACCTGCATCCTCATAATCAACGCCAACATTCATCACCGATCCTTCCAGTGAAACATAAGGCTGCCCGGGAAAAACAGGAATGTTCAGGAAATCTATCTGCGGGTAATCATTCAATGATTTTTTGTGCGCGAACATATATTTGCCGAGCATTTTTTTCCAGACCTCCGGTTTTACCTGCTCCACTCTTCTGATGGTATCCTTTCCATAAGAATAGAGCAGCATATTCGTTAAACGGATCGTGAGCTGGATGGTGGGATCCGGCGGTGCGAAGAAAGTCACCTCCTGGTTGCGGAGAGTTGCTTCCATTCCTGCGAAACGAATGACCTTGTTCAAGGTATCGAACATACCTTTTCCCGATTCCAGGTATTCCATGGATGAGCCCTTGAAAACCGGGTCCAGCACACCGCCATCCTGGTAGTTGCTTTTTTTACAGCCGCTGAAAAGGATCAGCAGGAATAGGGAGATTGCTCCTGTTTTTTTAACTGGTATCATCTGCGTTGGTTTATGGATCCTTAATTCCAGTAATTATTTAAAGTAACGTTCGGGTTATTGTTGCGCACTGCATTGCTGAGGGGCCAGGTCCATGCGCCGTTCTTGAAATCTTCGGGAGAGATCGTGTTACCGAAGCTGAGGTCAGGATCAAGCACGTTCCTGGTGCGGATCATATCGTAAGAGAAATGCCCCTCTCCTATCAGTTCCTTACAACGCTCATACCATATCGCCTCTTTCAGTTCATCTCCACCCGGACCAGAATAAACAGTGGCGCGTGCCCTGTTGCGGATGGTATTCAGCATGGTGATGGCTTCTTCGTTACGGCTCAGCGCCGCATAAGCTTCGGCCAGCATCAGGTAAGATTCACCCAGGCGGAAAACGATCTGGCTGTCGTCCACATAAGTGGCGTTGTTTTCAGTCTGGAAGATATTGCTGTATTTGGTGAGCCAGAATTCGCCGGTAGTGGAATAGATGCCATCGTACCAATCCGACCTCCGGATATCCGGCTCCCCGGCAGGATAAATTTCATCCAGGAAAGCCTGCGCATAATACAAGTAGGTGTTCCTCCTGGTGGTGGTACCGCCCACAAAGGCACGGGTAACGTGGTCGGAATAGTACGACCAGCCAAAGCTTTCGCCGTAATTTGAGTTCTGCGGCATTTCAAATAATCCTTCTTTGGAACGACCGCGGAACACCACCCGGAAATTTCCGTTGTCGTAAGGAAGCAGTTCGTAAGCGCCGCCGTTGTCATTGATCAGTTCTTCGCCAAACGCCACAGTTTTCATATAGTGATCATTGGCGTTTCCGGGATCAAATGAAGCGAGCCACATGTTCATGTGCATCATCAGCGCCAGGGCGCCGCCACGCATGCCACGCACCGCTCTTCTTGCCGCGTCGTTATAGGTCCAGGGCAGGTTCTGATAATGCGCTTCCATATCGGCCACACATTTCTTCAACACTTCAATCATATTCGTGCGGGCCAGTGGCGTAGAATTGTAAGCATTGGTGTAATAAGGCACATCGCCGTAAAGACGCACCATGGTAAAGTACGCCATATTGCGCATAAACACGCCTTCAGCTTTGTATTTGGCTTTCATTTCATCGGAGAGCACGGCCACGCCATCCACTTCCTGCACCAGCACATTAGCGCCCGCCACCACTTTGAACAAGCGGTCCCAGTTCATGAAACGGGAAGTATTGAAAATGGAAGACCAGTTGTTGCCGCTCCACCCAAACGTACCGCGCACAATGGGGTTCAGGTTATTGGTGCGCAGGAACTGTACATAGGTTCGTCCCCAACCGCTGTTGGAAGGTTCATACACCGGCGCGAAACGCATGTCGCCGGAAAAAGCGAAGAAAGGAAATTCATCCGATCCTCCGGGCGATTTCATGTTACTCCTGAAAGTGGCGGCACGGTACAGTTCAAACAGGCCGTTGGTGTAATTGTCCACATCCTCTTCGGTGGTCCAGAAGTTGTTTCCGGAGAGGTTGCTCAGCGGATCGAGGTTCAGGAACTTCTTGCAACCGGAGCCTGTGGCAGCCACGGCGCAAACCAGTAATATATGGATCAGTCTGTGTTTCATTGTTGTCAATTTTCTGTTTAGCATCCTGCTTTCTTTCCCGGTTTAGAATTGAATGTTCATGCCCACGGCCATACTCCTTCTGTTGGGGTATCCGCCGGAAACATCTCTTCCCAGTTGGCTTACCAGTTCAGGATCAGGTCCGGAATAATTGGAGAAGGTGTACACGTTGTTGAGTGTTAAATAAACATTGGCAGATGTAACCCCGATGCTCCTGGTCCAGTTCCTGTTGAAATTGTATTTCAGGGTGATGTTGTTGATCTTCCAGTAAGAGCCATCTTCCATGAAAAGCGTTTGATTGTAGCGGTAAGGCTGAATCAGGTTCGCCCTTCTGAAATCGAACGGATTCGGATAGGTGGCATTTGCGCTGCCGCTGGCTTTATCATCCGCGGATGGCTTCCAGAAATCATATTCATCAATCGGCACGAGTGCATTGGCAGAAGTAGGATTGTAGAAGTTGCGGAAAGTTTCAGACAACGCGCTGTTCAGCAAATCCCTTTTTATGGTGTAAGAAAGGTTCACACTCAGGGTGAAGTTTTTGTAAGTAGTCAGTGAGTTGAATCCGCCAGTTATTCTCGGCAAAGGGTTGCCGGCAGAAACCAGGTCCTGCTCGTCTATGATGTAATCGCCATTGATATCCGTGAACATGGGGTCTCCACCCTGGAAGTAAACACCGGTATTCCTTCCGTTCTGCAAGCGCAATCCGGTCTGGGGATTCACGGGCACATCTGCAGTGCTGGCGAATACGCCTGCGGTATGGTACACCAGGTTGGAGAAGGGCGACATACCAAGGCGGTAAACGATGGGTACACCCGAATTATCGGAGTCTGTAAAATTCTGTACCCGCTGGCGCTCGTTGTTCGGCAATCTTGTAAGTACAGGGTTGTTAAGGGCGTAAGTGCCTGAAACGGTCCATTGCAACGGACGGCCCTGGGGCAGCAACCGGAACATGGCGGTGATCTCATAGCCATAGTTCACCATACTTCTTTCGTTCGATTTGATGGTGGAGAATCCATTCTCTACGGAAAGGGGCACTTCCATCACTTCATTGTCCATCGACTCGTAGTAGGTTTCCACCGTGGTGTTGATGGCGTTGTTCAGGAAACCGAGTTCGAAGCCGAGGTTGAACTTGGTTTTGGTTTGGGGTTTGAAATTGTCGTTCGGAATATTACCCCAGTTGATGTAAACGGTAGGATCATCATTGTAGTTGTTGCCAATGCTGTATGTTCCATAGGCATCAAAGATGCTTCCGGTGGGAACAATGTTCTTTCCCCATCCGGCCCTGATGGATCCGTAGCTGAGCCAGGCTTTATCGGCAAAGAAGTTTTCGCGGTTAAAGTTCCAGCGCGCACTCACCGAAGGGTTCTGGGTATAACCGGTGGTGGGTCCGTTGGTAGAAGTTCCATCCCAACGGTAACTCAGGTCAATCACGTATTTGGTATCGAAGTTATAAGAGATGGTACCGCCATAACCGTGGATACGGGTATCTTTCGCATTGTTGAGGGTACCGCCGCGGGAGAGGGTCCAGTTGTAACCCACCGGACCTTCGATCTGGTCGTTACTGGTTTGGTTCAGCTCAATTGCATTCGCCCTGAAACCATAAGAAGACAGTTCATTGAACACAAACGCGTTGAAGTTGTGCCTGTTGACCGTTTTTATGTAACTGAGCGCGGAACGGTTGTAAACAGTGTACGTTTTATCGTTGTAGCTGTAGTATCCCGAACGGTTGTTGTTGATGAAAGAAGGGCTGAACCGGCTGGACGTACCCGTGATGATGTTATAGGTAAACAGGTTCGACATCCGAAGGCCCTTAATAGGCTCATACTGGAGGTCAAGCGTTGTAGAGATGTTGATGTTTTTGTTGTCATCGTCCACTTCCTTTCCATCCGCAGCCGCATTGAAGTCAGCATAATATGCCGGGGAAAGTAAGGAAGAAAGGTTGGAAGCCGCTTTGATATCCACCTGTTGTAAACCAAGGCCGCTGCCATTGTTTCTTTGTCCCATGGAGCCGCGCAGGTTGGTCACCATCCTGAATTTTTCGGTAGGCTGGTAAAGGGCGTCCATGCCGAGGGTATATCTTTTGAAACCGGTATTCCGCATGATCCCGTCTTCGGAATAGTAGTTCAGGTTGGTTTTGTAGTTGAAAGTCTGGTCGCCACCTGAAATATTGATGTTATGGGTCTGGTTGTATGTAGTGCGGAAGAACAGGCTCTGCCAGTCGGTGGAATTGTTATAATAAGGGTTCAATGAATCCGACAGGAACGGCGTGGAATTAATCAAACGGAGTGCGGATTCGTAAGTGGTATCGTAATTCAGTATCTGGCTGATCCGGGCATTACGTTCCTCGTTGCCCCCCATCACTTTACGTTGTGCGGGCGCGTAGTTCATAAAGTAAGAACCGGAATAGGAAATGATGGGCACTTTGGAACGACCGCGCCTGGTGGTCACGATGATCACACCATAAGCGCCACGGGAACCGTATTGTGAGGTGGCGGCGGCATCTTTCAGGAACTCCATCTGCTCAATATCTTCCGGAGGAATCAGGGAGAGTGGGCTGATGCCGGGGCCTCCACCCTGGAAACCATATTCGTAGTTGGTGTTCATGTCTACGGGAACACCATCTATTACAAACAGTGGTGAAGTAGGGGTAAGAAATCCATCGGCGCTCACGGCGGCGCTGGAAATACCGCGCAGGTTAATGGTACCCATCGCACCGGGAGAACCGGTGTTGTTCTGGATGTTGAGACCGGCCACTTTCCCCTGGAGCAGTTCCATCACGTTGGCCACCGGAACATCCTGTAATTGCTTCCCGGAGATGACCGTAGTAGCGCCAGTGGTGGTTTCGCGGGTGGAACGTTTAAAACCCTGTACCACCACTTCTTTCATCGCGTCGTCTTTTGGCGACATCACAATCTCCATGCTGAGCTGGGATTGTGTGATGGTTCTTTTTTCAGAACCGAATCCGCTGAAGGTAAAGGTAACGGTGGTACCGGCTTCTACGGTAAAATCGAACTTACCTTCGTTGTCGGTGGAACCCAGTACTTTTTTGCCTGCGGTGATGGAAACGCCGGGTTTACGGGAGTTGTCCACCTTATCCACCACGATCCCGCGGATGGTCACCTTCGTTTGCGCCTGCAACAGCGAGGGTACGAGGCAGCAGAACAGCAGCGCCAGCGGTGCGGCCAGTAATTTTCTCATAACGTTATGGTTGAGTTGCTTCATTATAGCGTGTTGATTGGCGTTAGTCATCGGTAAACTTGGGGTTATCGGTTTTGAAGGCGAATACAATTTCCCAGTTCCCTTCCTGGAAAATGGAGAAATCCAGTCCTATCACCGAGGTTTCCCGCATACCACCGAAACCGATGCGGGAGTAAGCGAAACGGACACTGGCACGGCGGCCATCGGCAGTAGTGTATCTTGTTGGAAGGTTAATAAGCGGCATCGGGTAAGCCACATCGTAGGTAACCCTGGTATCACTCATGCGCATGTTAAAACCATGCAGCAGGTTGTTCCAGTCGGTAAGGGCAAACTTATTGGGGTTGATGGGCTTGTAGTATTTATCGAGGAACAGGAACGAAAGGGTATTCTTTCCTGTTACACTTTCAGGCGATGCTTCCCGGATGAATACATCCACTTCGAAGTTGCCCAGTATTCTCCTCATGGAATCACCAACGATGTTCACCATATATGTCGGCGTAATGCCGTTCGCTACCGATTGCCCGGTGATGGCATTAAGGTTGGAGGGCTCGTAAGGACGTTCGCGGAAAGGCATCAGCCGCATGCCCCTGAAATACCTTCTGCCACCGGAATTGCTCATTTCTATGTCAAACACATAACCGGAATCGGCCTGGCAACGGATGAAGTTGGAACTGGAAGAGGACCACATCACGAAATCGCCGGAGTGTTTCCTTACTTCAAATACATTATGGTATTCCACTTCACGCTTTGCTTCAATTTCTTCCAACGATTTTTCCAATCCGGTATAGGCCTGCTTCCAGACTTTCACCGGGAAAACATCGGTCAACTCCGGTGCGGCTTCCCCGTTAAAACGACGGGCATTCACCATTTTGAATTCGATGGGATAGGAACTGCTGTTGTTGGGGTTGGAAAAAACATTGGAATACATGGTGGTACGACCCACTACAGGTTCGAATGCAGTTTGGGCGAACCCTGCTTCAGCACTCAGGGCATCCCTGTATTCAGGAACATATTTTTTACAGGAAGCAACACCTGCCATTACGGTACCGGCGATGGCCAGCCAACAGGGGAACAGGAGTTTGTTGTTCTTCATAATCATTTTTTTTGCTGTTCGGTAATGGTGAAGGGTTATTTGTTCATTCTTTCCACGAACTCGTTCCCGAATCCGAAATCATGTCCGGAAGAAAGCACATGTACGATACCGTTATTCGTCTTTACGTTCACAATCTGTGTTTTGGTGGTCACCCAGAATATTTCGAACGGCGTTTCTTTTGGATCACTGAAGAACAATTGCTGTGGTCCTCCGCCAACATATCCACCCGCGTTCACCCTTTCGTAGAGCAGGTTCATGGAATAGTCGTATTTAATGTTGGGCGCCAGGATGCCATCCGCGTTCCCCACTACCCTGTCGGTATTGTAAATACCACGGAGTATGTAGCGGCAGGCCAGTGTATCAAGCTGCGCTGAATCGAGTGTGGCGAGCGTTAACGGCGGACGCGCCGGCTGCATGGTGGCCCTGCGTAGGTTAAGATTTTTCATGGCCAGGTTAAAGCTGTTGTTGTTGATGGCAAACAACGTTACCTCTCCTGAAACCAGCGAATCCTTCAAACCACCCAACCGGTCAATGACCAGCAGCATGGAATCATACAGGCCGGGAAAACGTTGCAGGTATTCGTAGCTGTTACCCTGAAACACGCTGGATTCCTTATCGTAATTATAGTAGGTATCATCCTTTTTGGAGCAGGCCGCAAAGGTGCAGGCCACCGCCAGTATCAGGAGCATCCTTTTTATTGAAAATATATTGTTCATTCGCATCTTGTTAGGTTTATATACTTGCTGTTGCCTGCTATTGCCAGTAACTGTTCTGTACTATTTTCGGATTGTTCTTGATCACATCCCTTGCTACCGGCCAGTAAATACCGCCGCGGTCTATCAGGTCGTTAAAGGCCGGATCTTCTCTCCTGATCTTGTGGTAACGCACCAGGTCGTACCACCGCCAGCCTTCCCCTACCAGTTCTCTGCGGCGTTCTTCAAATATTTCTTTGAGGAGATCGCTGCCCTGTTCTGCCGGATCAAAAGACTCCAATCCTCTCCTGGAGCGTATGTTATTGAGGAGCGTAATGGCATCAGATTCGTGGCCCAATACAGTTAACGCTTCTGCCCTCAGCAATGCAATCTCTTCCAGGCGGGAAAACAGAATAGCAGAAGTGAAAATATTGAACTGAGACTCTCCGGCTACCCCTGCATTGATGGCTTTGATTTTGCTGAAAATCGGAATCTCTTCTCCATAACCGGTGATGTACGCGTTCCGGTACAAAGTAGGCGTACCCTGCGAAACACTGCTGGTATCGGCACCAAAACGCTGGTCCTGACCATTTCTTGTCGGGAACATGGCAGCGAGTGTATCATTGGTGATGTAGATATCGGGCAATTGCTTGGACACCAGCGGGTAAGCGAGTGTGAGTTGTTCAATATGTCCCGTTACCGATGATTCCCCCATTCCTTTGATGAAGTTGAAGGAAATGAACTGGTTCTGCGAAGCGGAAAGCCCATTGGCTCGTTCGTTAAACAACCCGTTCGTGCGCGTCACCTCATCTACGGTAAGGTAGCTGATGCCGATCCTGTTGAAATTGTTCATCACAAAATCAGTATAGCCGGCCACCGCGTAGTAATTGCCCTGCAAAGCCGAAATATGGGCCAGGATGGCGTATGCGGAAACTTTGTTGATGAGCATGTTGCGCCAGTCATTGTAACTCTTCGTATGGTAGAGGGTTCCGGGCAGAACGGGATCACCACCACCATATACATAAGGCAGCAACGGCGCGGCATCTTCTATTTCTTTTACAGCGAAACCAAGTACTTCTTCCTTACTGCTGCGTCCGAACTGCTCAAACTTGCCGTTATCGTACGATTTGGTGAGCAGGGGAACATCTCCCCAGATGCGCACCATATAATAATAGATAAAGGCGCGGAGCACCCTTGCCTGGGCCACGTCAATCTTGTGGTTGATCTCTGTATAACGTGTATCTGCAAGCGCTTCTCCGGAACGTTCAATAAATAAATTACAGGCGTTCACGGCGGCGTAGAACCTGCGCCAGTTGGACACGCTTTCAAAAACAGGGTATCCCGCGTTGAGGTTTCCTTCTATGATCGCTTTCAGATCTGGTCTTTTCAGGGAAGTAAAATCGCCGTTGCGGAGTTCCCCCATCAGCCAGTGCGCATTATTTTCGGCGATGGCAGCACGGAACAAGCCGTAGATGCCCATCAAACCGGAACGCGCGTCGTCGATGGTTTTCCAACTGTTGGCCTCATCCGACTGGCGGGTGCTTTCTATATCCAGCTTCTTGTTGCAGGATTGCAGCACCGGGCCCGTTGCCAGTGTGGCCGCAAGAAAAACAGTCAGTACACTTTTACCTGTCATAAAATGCCGGTGTTAGTAGATTGAAAATTTTTTATAAATCGATTTTTACGCCCAGTATGAACGAACGCTGAATCGGCAAACCGTAACCGTTGTAAATGCCATTGTATTGTACCAGTTCGGGATCCGTTCCTTTGAAAGGAGTAATGGTGAAAAGGTTGGCACCCGTAACATATACAGTAGCTTCTTTAAATGTTTTGGCCACACCCTTACCTGCCATTCCCGAAACCAGGTTGTACGATAACGTGAGGGAACGCAACTTCAGGAAAAAAGCTTTGTCGAGGAACAGGTCCTGATCCAGGCGATAGGGAATGGTATTGCTCCATGGGTTGTACATGGGGTAACCTGCGAGGTCCATCTTTCTTTCCCAGAATGTGATTTCTTTCACCGCGTTGATATCTGAAGACGCATCGTAGTTGATGAAGTCGAACTTACTGGCGGCATACTGGTTCTGTAAATAATGTCCGAGTGCAAAGTAGAACTGGAAGTCGAGGGTAAATGCTTTGTAAGCGAGCGCTCCACCAAATCCTCCGGTAACTTTGGGCAATGAATTACCTGCAAGTACCTT
>CAMLRX010000103.1 GCA_946482545.1 uncultured Flavihumibacter sp.
CGTTTTACCAAACACCACGAACGCGCCAAAGACCTCACCCAGGATATTTTCTTCCGCATCTGGACCAACAGGGAAAAACTCCGCGAAGTGGAAAATTTCGAAGCCTACCTCTATGTGGTGGCCCGGAATTGCATTTTTAACGACCTGAAAAAGCAGCTCCCCCTTAACGGTTCCGGGGAATTTCTTGAGTCTTTTCTGCTGTACGAAGATGCCACACCGCTGGAACAAACGGAAACCAGGGACCTGGAAAAACGCCTGATGGAAAGCATCGCGGGTTTGCCTGCCCAGATGCAGACGGTGTTCAGGCTCAGCAGGTTCGAAGGGCTCACCCACGCGCAAATAGCCGCTAAACTGGGTATATCGGAAAATACCTCTAAAAGTTATGTTGTGCGTGCGCTTATCGCCATCCGCAAACAACTTTCAGGGCAGGGTGAGCAACTGATTGTGCTGCTGCTGGCGCTCTGGAAGCTACGTTAATTTTTTTTTCAGCCCAACGCATTACCCTGCAACAAACCGCTGTCTTTACCATAACAACTTCTTATGGATACGACTGAACAGCAACAATTAATGGAGAAATTCCTGGCGGGAAAGATGTCTTTGCCGGAGATCACGCGTTTCCGGGAATTACTTCACCGCAATGAAGGGGCGGAGCATTGGCAGGAACTGATCGCAGAAAAACTGAAGGACAACCCCGAGCATAATTTTGCAGAAGAACACCTGGAAGCATGGTATAAAGAATTACAAACCCGTATGGCTGTTTCGCCCACGGCCGTAATAGATTCCGGTACCGGAAAACTGAAGACGTTGCGCAACTGGGGCTGGGCTGCTGCCGCTATGGTCATAGTGGTAGGTGCTGTATGGCTGTTTTCCAATCAACAAAAAGCGAACGATACACCGCAGGTGGCCATTACCCCGGCAGATATTCAGCCTGGAAAAGAGGGCGCTGTGCTTACGCTTGCGGATGGTTCGAAAGTGGTATTGGATAGCCTTGGCAATGGGTTGATCTCCACCCAGAGCGGTACGAAAGTGGTGTTGAAAGATGGGGTGGTGGCCTATGAGCCGCTGCAAAAGGATGCCGCTATTGCCTACAACAGTATTGCCACGCCTAAAGGGCGCCAGTTCAGCATATTATTGCCCGATGGCTCAAGGGCATGGCTCAATGCTGAAAGCACCTTGCGTTACCCCACCGCTTTTCCCGGAAACGAACGCCGGGTAGAAGTTACAGGGGAAGTGTATTTTGAAGTGGCCCACAATGCGCAAAAGCCTTTCCGGGTAAACATCGGCTCCGGAACGGAGGTGGAGGTGCTGGGTACCAGTTTTAATGTGAACGCGTATGCGAATGAAAATGCGATCAATACCACGCTGCTGGAGGGAAAGGTGAGGATGAAGGCGGAAGGTAAGGGAGAACTGCTGTTACGTCCGGGGCAACAGGCGCGACTGCAAAGAAACGCTGCCGCCGGCATTGCGCTTGAAACAGAAGTGGATACGGATAAAGTGATGGCCTGGAAAAACGGGCTCTTCAACTTTGATGGCCTGGGTGTAGCAGAAGTGATGCGGCAACTGGAGCGGTGGTACGATATAGAAGTGGTATATGAAAAAGAGGTGCCCGATATCATTTTCGGTGGGAAACTGCGGAAGGATGTGAGTTTGTCCGGTGTGCTGAAGTCTTTGCAAGAATCCGAAGTGCATTTCCGGATGGAAGGCCGGCGCCTGATTGTATTGCCGTAAAAAAAAGAGGATCAACATAAAACCATAAACCTGCCTTTGATACAACCGGTCAAAAAAGAACCGGAGGTGCTTGCGACACCCCCGGCGAAAAGATGGCTGGTATAAAAATGCGCTGTAAGCATATTTCTTAACAACCAAACTGCAACAAAAGTATGCAAAAAACTGCTGTATCTGCCACCCCGTGTGGCAGGTCGCCACGCGCTTTTCCCTTATCGGGGGAATGGCGCAGGGCACCAATTCTGAAAGCTATGAGAATGCTGAGTTTTTTTCTGTTCGTCGCTTCCCTTACCGTTTCGGCCAGCACCCGTTCCCAGCACGTGACCATCTCGGGTAAGGGTATCCAGTTGAAAAAACTGTTCTCCCTCGTGGAGAAGCAGACCGGTGTTGTGTTTTTCTACAACCAACGGTTACTGGTAAATACGAAGCCTGTAAACGTTTCCGCAAAGGAAATGCCGCTGGAAGCTTTCCTCCGGAAGATCATGGAAGACCAACCCCTGCAATTCCGGCTGGATGGAAAAACGGTTACGCTGTCCCGCAAAATAGCGCCTGTTGAAACCAATTCTGAAAGGTCGCCCGCAAACCCGGTACAACGGGCCGATACGTTGATTCGTATAACGGGAACCATTCTTTCCGAACAGGATGAACCCATTGCCGGGGCGAGTATTGTGGTGAAGGGCTCCCGCAAAGGTGTAAGCGCCGATGCGCGCGGGAATTTCAGTATCGAAGCCGAACGCGGCCAATCGCTGGCAGTATCTTATGTTGGTTATGAAGATCAGTTGGTGAAGGTGAGTGGCGCCGGTCCTTTACGGATAAAGATGATCGTCTCCGCTGCGGCCATGACGGATCTCGTGGTAACAGGGATTTATCAGCGTAAAAAAGAAAGTTTTACGGGTTCCTCTTCTACCTACACCGCAAAGGAGTTAAAGAACATCGGCAACCAGAATATTCTTCAAAGTCTGAAAACCCTGGACCCTTCGTTCGCGGTGCTCGACAACAATATTTTCGGTTCCGATCCCAACCGACTCCCTGATATTGAAATCCGCGGCAAAAGCAGCGTGATCGGTTTAACGGAAGAATACGGTACCAATCCCAACCAGCCCCTGTTCATATTAGACGGATTCGAATCCACTCTTACCATCATCAGCGACCTGAGCATGGACCGGGTGGAAAGCATCACCGTACTCAAAGATGCCGCAGCCACGGCCATTTACGGCTCCAGGGCCGCCAACGGCGTGGTGGTGGTGGAAACAAAAAGACCGGTGCCCGGCCAACTCAGGCTATCGTACAACCTCAATTCCTCTTTTTCTTTCGCCGATCTTTCGGACTATAACCTGATGAACGCCGCAGAAAAACTCGAATTCGAAAAACTCTCCGGTTTCTTCGGCTCCCGCGATGCCAACGGGAACCTCACCAACTACGACCTGGAGCAGAAATATTTTGAAAGGAAAAAAGAAGTGGAACGCGGCGTGGATACTTACTGGCCCAACGAACCCCTCCGCTTCGCGCCCGTACTGCGCCACACGCTGATGGCGGAAGGTGGCGATGCCAACCTGCGGTACAGCGCCATGCTCACCATCGGCAACACCAACGGGGTAATGAAAGGTTCTTCCCGCGATGTAACCAGTGGCAACATCAGGCTGATCTACCGCAAAGGAAAACTCTCTTTCAACAACTCGCTGAGTATCGATTATACCAGCGCCAGCCGCGAAAGTGTGCCTTTCTCCCGTTTCTCCAGGGCAAATCCTTACCACCGTAAATACAATGCCCAGGGCGGGATCGATAAGGTGATGGAATCTTTTCAGTACCTCGATCTGGCCACGTTCTCGTCGCAAACGATGAATGTGTACAACCCGCTGTATGATATGCGCAACAACAATGTGAACGAATCGCGTTCGCAGGGTTTTACCAATAATTTTGAAATTGAATGGCGCATTTTCGATGAACTACGGGCCAGGGCCCGCGCCAGCGTGCGCAGGATCACCACGCGCGATAAAATTTTCCGCTCTCCGTTTAACTCCGAATTCATTGCGGTGGATGTGCTGCAACAGGGTGCCTACAACGAGAACAATTCGGAAGAGATGAACTACGATGGCGATTTCAGCTTCACCTACGGCAAACTACTCAATGGAAGACACATGGTGAACGCCGTTGCAGGGGTTAGAATGAATCAGTTGGAATCTGAAATGAGCGGGTATGAAGTGCGTGGTTTCGTAGACGATGATTTCAGTAATCCAACTTTCGCCTTCGGCTATCCTGAGGGAAGAAGGTCCTCTTACCAGGAAGCACAACGCAGGAACGCAAGTTTCTTCCTCAACACAGGTTATGCTTACAACGACAGGTTCCTGTTCGATGCCACGCTGCGTTCTGATGGTTCCTCCGTTTACGGCGCACGCAAACAGTTCACTTCCATCTGGTCGTTCGGTACGGGCTGGAACCTCCACAATGAAAACTTTATCCGCAATTCAGGGCTGGCCTTGTTCGATCAGTTGAGGCTCCGCGGCTCCATCGGTAACCCCGGTAACCAGAATTTCAGCGATTATATTTCCATGCGGGTGTACCGCTACAACAACGAGAACAGGAATCCCTTCGGGTCGAGTGTGGTCATCAATAATTTCGGCAACAGCAACCTGAAATGGCAGAAAACACTGGATAAGAACATTGGCCTGGATGTGCTGCTCCTCGACCGGCGCGTAAGGGTGAACGCGGATTATTTCATCAAGAACACAGATCCGCTGCTGGTTTTCGTTGCCATGCCTTCTTCTTCCGGCGTAACCAGCATCGCGCAGAATATGGGCGAACAACTTACAAAGGGCTTTACCATCATCGCCGATTATACTTTCCTGCGCAGGAAAAATTTCAACTGGCTGGTGAACGTGAACATGCGCCAATGGAAATCGGAGTACCGCAATATCGGCAATGCACTGGATCAGTTCAACAAGGAGAACAAGAGCCGTAACCTTATACGTTACTATGATGGCGGAAGTCCTTCAGATCTTTGGGCCGTCCGTTCGGTAGGTATTGATCCCGTTACGGGAAGGGAGGTTTTCCTGAATAACAACGATCAGCAAACGTTTGTACACAATTACAACGATGAAAAAGTGGTTGGCAACAGCGATCCCGATCTTGAAGGCATCATCGGTACAACGGCCCGCTACAAAGGTTTCTCTGCGTCCATTAACCTGCGGTACCGTTTGGGCGGACAGGTATTCATGCAAACCCTGTATGAAAAAGTAGAGAATATTTCTATGGCGAATATTGCGCTGAACCAGGACAAACGCGCTTTGTACGATAGGTGGAAGAATCCCGGTGATAATGCTGTCTTCAGGGCGATTTCTTCTTCTGATGTAACGCCGATTTCGTCCCGCTTCATCGCCAACAACAACCTGATCGCCGGAGAATCCATTTCGTTCGGTTACGAAACCAGCACTGCTGCATGGTTGCACAAACTGGGCGCTTCGTCCATGAATGTGCGTGCCTACATGAACGATATCTTCCGGATCGCTTCCGTAGTGAACGAGAGAGGGCTGGATTATCCTTTCGCCCGTTCGGTATCATTGTCGTTGGGTATTCGTTTTTAACACCATTCCAAACAAGTTTGTATGAACATTAAAATATTTTTCACCTGCGCGGTTTTTGCGCTCACTTCGGTCTCCTGTAAAAAGTGGATTGATGTGAAGCCTTCGGATCGTTTGTCGGAAGACATGCTTTTCTCCTCCCGCGATGGTTACCTGAAAGCGCTGAACGGCGTTTATGTGGATCTCGCCAACACGGCGGTTTATGGACAGAATATGTCTGCCGCCGCTTTGGATGTGCTGGCGCAGTACTATTATATGGTGTCGTCCACCCATCCGTATTACAATTACACCATGTTCACGTATACGGCCGACAATACCAGGCTGGGCTTCGATAATATGTGGAAGAAAAGCTATGAACTGATTGCCAACTGTAATGTGATCATCGAAAAATGTGGCGACCAGAATCCGTTGTTGCCCGCGCCGTATTTCGGTATTGTGAAAGGGGAGGCCCTTGCTTTGCGCGCCCTGTTGCATTTTGATATGTTGCGGCTTTTCGGGCCAATATGGTCGGAGGAGAAAAAATCGATACCGGCTATTCCCTATAAAACCACTGCTGCTACAGAAGTTACTCCGTTACTGAGTGCTGCTGAAGTAATGGAAAAAGTAATGGCCGATCTCACTGCCGCGCGGGACCTGCTGCGCGAAGCGGATCCTGTGCTTACGGAAGGGGTGCGCAATGCAGCGAATCCTGCCGGCACAAATGATCTTTTCTTCCGCCAGTACAGGTTGAACTATTATGCCGTGCGTGCCCTGATGGCGCGTGCGCAACTCTGGATGCAGGAAAAGAATGCCGCTTTCCAGGAAGCGAAAGCCATATTGGAAGAAGTTCAATCACCTTCAAAGCCGGTGTTCCCTTATGTAACGAATGCCGCCGCCACCAGTGCGGATAAGCCTGACCGTATGTTTTCAACAGAAGTGATGTTCTCCCTGTACACCATCAACCGGGTGAATATGTACAACAATGTTTTTTCAGCCAGTATTCAACCCGGTGCCAGGCTTTCTTTCAATGCAGGCAATGCCGATATGGCACGGGTAAATGAAATGTATGACGATGAAAATGATTACCGTCGGCGGATATGGGAGAACGTTACACTGGAGAACGGTACACTGCTCACCAACCAGAAATACAAAGATTATGTGGATGCGCCGGGTCGTTATATGATTCCGCTGATCCGCCTGAGTGAATTGTTGCTGATTGGTGCCGAATGCAGCGGCACCCTGGAAGAAGGCAGGGCTTACCTCAATGCGCTGCGTGCTGCCAGGAACTGCGTCAGTCTTTCTCCCGGAAGTGAAGCGGAGCTGAAAACGGCCATCACCGCGGAGTTCAGAAAAGAGATGATTGGCGAAGGACAAATGTTCTTCTACTACAAACGCAACGCCATGCAAACGGTTCCCAACAACGCCGCGCTTACCGGAACGAAAACCATGGTGCTAGAAAATTATGTGGTACCACTTCCGGATAGTGAGATCAGCCTGCGTGGCAAATAAATATTCACCTGCAAAAAAGAAAGATCATGTACCGTAACAATAAAATATTCCTCCTCTTATCGCTTTTCCTGCTGTCGATGACCGCCTGCAAAAAAGATATGATGCAGTATGAAGGGGTGGAAGGTGTTTACTTCGCCGTGCAGCATGGCGCTTCCTGGGGAACAGAACGCACCTGGCCCTACCAGCCTTATACCAATGTGGAGTTTGTAAAGCTTCCGGGCAACGAGGCTACCATCAACATCAAAGTGATGATTACCGGACCTGTGAAAGCGTATGACCGTCCCTTCACCGTGGAAATCGATCCTGATTCCACCACGGCGCAGGCAGGTGTACATTTTGAAAATATTTCGAAAACACTTGCTATTCCAGCCGGCAAAATGGAAGCTTATGTACCCGTAACCCTGAAGCGGACCGCCGATCTTCAGACTTCGGCAAAAAGCATCGGCCTGAAACTGGTGCCCAACGAGCATTTCAAACTTTCTTTCACCGAATGGGATGCGGTGCCAGGCTACACGGCTTCTACTTCGGGTATTGTAGCGGAATTTGATGCGAGCCTCCACAAGATCAACGTGAACGATTTTATGGTACAGCCTGCGGTGTGGATCGGTTCCATCCAGGCTGGTAACAGGGAGTCTGGCTCGTGGGGCGCTTTCTCCCGCAAAAAAATCGAACTGATGTGCCAGCTTTTCAACCTGACCTATGCTGATTTTGGAAGTACGGTCACCATGCCCAGTGTGCTCTCCAGCTTAATTACAGCGGAAGCTGCGCGATACCTTATTGAAAGGTACAATGCAAAGGACCCTGTATTGGAAGAGGATGGAAGGCTGATGTATATAGGCGCCGTCCCCTGGACTTCTTACATAGGCGTACCCTGGGTGCCTGGCCCCTGACCATTGGCCCGGACCGGTATTTACTTTTCACCACCTCATTCATTGAAATTCATTTCAATCTTACAACCGGATGAGGCGTTTAAAAAAATTCAGAATGAAAAAGATTATCATACTGTTTTCCATCATCACCACAGGACTTGCAGCCTGTTACAAGGATAAGGGAAACTACGATTACAAGGATATCAATGAAATCACCATTTCGGATATTGGAACTGCTTACGCCGGGATGACCGGCATCGACAAACTGCACATCGAACCCACGATCAACATGAGTATAAATCCCGGCGACGCCGGGAAGTTCACCTACTACTGGATCGTGATGAAAAGTACCACCGTAATCGATACCATCGGCACCGATGCTGTGCTGGATTATGCTATTGAACTTCCTCCGGATAATTACCAGCTGCATTTCCGGGTGCTGGACCAGACAACAGGTGTGGTATGGAATGCCAGGACCAACTTTAATGTGGGAACACCTTATTCAAGAGGCTGGATGCTGATTGGGGAAGATGAAAACGGCAACGCTGAAGTGGAAATGCTCTCCATGGTGGTGGATACCGTTCACGTAAAAGGTATTCTTTCCCAGAGCGGACTTCCTGTACTGAAAACACCCCTGAATGTAGTGCACACAGGTGGCAGCGCCAGTTACATGAAACTCTGGGCCATGACGGGTTCCGGTAGTTATTACTTCGACCGGCTCACCATGAAAGCCCTGCCCGCTAACAGGTTCGGACGGCTGGTGTACACCACCGATCCCATCAACAAAGATGAACTGAATCCTATCCTGATGGCCCCGCAAATAAGGGATATCGGCGGAGCTGTGGGCAGTAATTTTGTAAGAGCCATGATGTGTGAGGATGGAAGCATTTTCGCTGCTTACCTTTCATTGAACGGCGGAGATTTCTATGGCAATCCTGTAAACCGGGATAAAGAAAATATGAACGTAAGGCTCAAAGCCGCGCCATATATGCTGTACCCGATCGGAAGCATGAACTCCATGGTATGGTACGATACAGATAACGACCGGTTTATGAACTACAGCTCGTTTATTCTGAATACGTCTTCTGTTACCCTCAAAGATAATCCGACCGATATATTTCCCTGGAACCAGTCGGGTACGGGACGCAAGCTGGTATATGCTGAAAATACACGCAATACCGATGGCGGTTCCACCAACGGAAACTCTTTCGCTATCCTGAAAGATAATTCCAGTCAGACATTCATCTACAAGTTCTATGCGAACGGTGCAGCCCCTGCAAAGCGGAGTTTTTATACCGTAAAACCCATGGCCACCGATTTCGATAAAGCAACTTTTTATGCTTTCTCTTCCCGGCGTACCGTGGTGTTTTATGTGGCCAACAACAAACTGTACGCTTATGACTACAATACCGGGAACGAAAAAATATACCAGTTCCCGGATATTGATGCGGGCGAGATCACGATGTTGAAATTTGATACGCAGGTGGATTACCTTACCAATGCGCTGTACGTAGCTACCTACAATGCACAAACGAAAGGAACCCTTCGCCGCTACAATGTCGGGACTGATCCCAATGTGGTGGAGCTCACGGCCGGCGCTTCCTGGAGTGGGTTGGTGAAGGTGAAGAACATGAACTGGAGGGCAGTGAACTGATTGCACGCAGGGGACAAATGTAAATATTTCCCGCAACGGCGCCACGGCCTTTAGGTAGGGGAAGAACCTATGTCTTCTTTTCACGCAATTGCTTTGTGCTGCGCACTTTGCAACGCAAGGAAGCGGAGACGCAAGGCGTTAATTGGTTGGCAGGACTCTTTTTAGATGGCTTTTTCTCATTTCCCGCAACGGCGCCTGCTTCGTGCCTCGCAGTCTCTCAGGCGCAACGTGAGAGCAGCTTGATTATGCTGATTTTCTTTAAAGTAAACACAATTCGATTACCAAAAACATTGCCCCTCTCTGCAGGAGAGGGGGCGGGGTGAGGCCCCACAATTATGAAAAATACAATCATTCTTTCCGCATTATTATTATCTGCAGTATCACTGCATGCACAACAATCCTTCGAAATAAAAGGAAAACTCACCGATCCATCTCTGGAAGGCGCAAAGGTTACACTCAACTATGTGGATGGTGGCAAATACCATACGGATAGCGCTTTTCTGAAGAATGGCACATTCAGTTTTAAAGGCGTGGTGGCCGAACCGGTACAAGGTACACTGACGGTGAAAATGAAACCGGCCCAAAAGCCCACGCTGGCCGAAATGCTGGCGCCACCTGTGAACCGCACCGATGTGTACCTGGAAAAAGGAATGGTTCAGTTAGAAGGAAAAGGCATGTCGGTCGCGAAAGTAAAAGGCGGCCGTTCAACCATGGAATTGATCTCTTTGAAAAAAGCTCAGCGCCCCTTTAAAGAAAAGCAGGTGGAGGCAGTATTGCAGATTGGAAAATCAAGAGAAGCAAAAGATTCAGTAGGAATGGCGCGTGCACGGGCATTGAATGAAAGGCTTAGAGCGCAGGAAGACAGTGTGGCACTGGCTTTCATTAAAAATAACCCTGGATCTTATGTGGCGATCAATATGTTCAAAGAAAGAGCCAATCCCAAAGCATTGGCCGAAAACAGGAGCGAAGTGGAAGCCTCCTTTAAGCGTTTTTCAACGGCCATGCAACAAAGCCTGGCCGGACAGGAAATTGCTGAAAGACTGGAAGTAACAGGCAGGATCGCCGCAGGGAAAATGGCGCCTGATTTTACCATGAACGATACGCTGGGCAATCCCGTAAGTCTGTCGTCCTTCAAAGGCAAATATGTATTACTCGATTTCTGGGCTTCCTGGTGTATGCCCTGCCGCTTCGAAAATCCTTCTGTAGTAAAGGCATACAACGAATTCAAGGATAAGAATTTTACGATACTCGCAGTGTCACTCGACAGGCCGGGGGCCAAACAAGCCTGGCTGGATGCGATCCACAAAGACGGCCTCACCTGGACACATGTGTCGGACCTGCAGTTCTGGAACAGCGCCGCCGTTAAATTGTATGGCGTAAGCAGCGTACCGATGAATTATTTGATAGGCCCCGATGGAAAGATCATTGCGACTTATCTCAGGGGAGAAGCGTTGCGTGAGAAGTTGAAGGAATTGCTGCATTAGAAGGAACAGGCCACTGCGGTGCTTTTGGCGCTGCGGTGGCTTCCCAAATCTGCTTCGTGGAATTGTTTTTTCCTTCCTTCAATGCTGTTTAATGCTTCATTCAGCGCGTGCAGTTGCATGCTCTCCGATTATTTTTTCACCACTTTTTTTGTACCATAACACCTGCCACAGGTAACCTCGCCTTTGTACGTGCTTGGCGGTGTATAAGTGGTGGTTTTGATATAGTCGCCTGAAACCGAAGAGCCGGTATGTTTTTCGCTGATTGAATAAGAATACGTGTAGGGCGATTTTATGGTTTTGGTAACGGTGCCGGTTCCGGCGCATTCGGGACATCGGGTAAAAAACTGCGCGTTGCTTTCATTCAGTATTTTAAAGTTGGTAGCCGTAGACGGAATCACATCACCGTTACTGAGGTTTCTGCCGTTCAGCGAAGTATGCAGTACCATTGCTTTTTTCCCATTGAATAGCACCACCTGTCCGTACTGAAGTACGTCCGCGGCCAGTTTCATCCCGGCAAGCTCTTCTACCTGGTGCGCATATACCTGGGTGTGGTTGGCTGCCGCCGCGCTTTTCGCTTTCAGCAGGTGTGATGCCGCCAGCGTTTTGTCGCCATTTGCATAATGTAGTTTGGCCAGGCCTATATTGGCGTAGAGGTGCGCATAGCTATTGAACTTTGTTTTTGAAATGGCTTTCTCGTAATAGAAACGGGCGCTGTCGGGATTGTTCTTCATAAAAAGAGCGGCGATTTCAATATTGTAATACGGCATCATATCGGCCACGGCCCTGAACAATTGAGCGAAGGAGAGGGAAGCGTCAAGATCGCGAAACTGGGTTTTTGCCTGAAGAAATTCGGCCAGACTTAAACCAGCGTATAACGAAGTGGGGGCTTCCTCCCATCCCAGTTTGTACCATTTGTAGGCTTCTGCCAGGTTGTTGATGCTGTCGTGTGTGGTGTGGTAGGTTTTGGCGATGGCGGTTTTGCCTACTCCTTTTAGTTTGTCAAGATTTTGCAACAGGAAGGCTCTTTGAGCGAGGTAATCGGCGCCAAGTCCACCACCACGGTAACAGCAGTTTGCAGCGGTGGCGGCAATGTCCATGGTATTCGTGCTGTCCACATAAATAGTTTGTTGATTGGGTCGCGATACCCGGAACAGGTAAGGGGTGGGATGAAAAATGCCATCATCTTTCAACTGTCCGAAGTCCATCGTCATGTATTGTGCGGGGATAAGTATTTCGGCTTTACCATTCATCAGCCCCCAGTCCGTATTTTCAAAGAAAAGCACATACTGCGGATAATGGTAGCTTATTTTTATTTGATAATATTCTTTGCTGAATTGTTGAAAATCAAAATTATATAACGCGTATTTTCCATTTTTACCCAATACCATAAAATCGCTGCCTGCGTAACCTTGTGGCAGCATTGTTAAGCCCTTACCTTTTTTAATAATCTTTCCTGTTTGCCTGTGAAGTAGTTCCACTTTATGGTTTTTATCTTCAGCGATAAAGTAACCGGCTTTTGGCGCGTCATATATTTTATGGTACTTCCGTTTTACTACTTCATTGTTCTGCTGATCCGTCAGGCCGTAAAATCCTAACCCCAGACTGCTGATTTTAAGGTCCTGGGCAAGCAGTACATTTGCATAACAAATAGCTACCAGTAATAATAAAGATTTAAGGATATGATTCATTGAATATCAGTTGATAATAAACTAAAACTAGATTTAGAATTAAAGCAATGGTTTGATACTTTTGAATAATCCCGCACTCGTTCCTACCCAAACGAAATTGTTGTTGTCGATAGATGCGCATTGGAGGTTGCCCTGAATTCCTTTGAAGGCGATCTCTTCCTGTCCGTTGTAAAAAAGCCGATTCACCTGGGACACGTAAATAGCGTGTGCTCCGGTTTTGTCCTGGCCAATATGGTACACCAGTCCGGCTTTCCAGTAGCTTGCCAGTGGAAGCCAACTGTTGTTATGACCTTTTTGATCTGAATAATAAGGGGTAAGGATATTCATGTTGGCGCTGGGCACGTATTCGTAAACGCAAAGGGTGGTGCTTTCGTTGTTCCCGGCAATATAGAAGCCTGCACAATGATTTTTCTGAAACGATGGATTTTTGCCCATTACGAAGGTGTGCGATGGCGTGCGTTGGTTGAAGATTTTTCTGCCATCGGGACGGATATTTCCGAAAAAACCATCTTTCATAGTGGATGTTCCGAAACTTGCGTACACCGATCCGTCTCCATTCCAGGTGGTGCGCATGAAATCGCATTGGATGGGCTCATTGAGGTTGGCGATGAGTGCCTCGCCGTTGTAATCCAGGGTAGCGCTGGTATTTTTAGGTGTATTGTACACCCAGAACTTCGCGCCGTAGGTGTAGTTGCCCAGACTGATGCCGCCCAGGAAAAGCTTTTCACCATCGGCCCGCAGGGCGATGGACTGAATGGTGTTGCCGCTCATGTTGAGTTTTTCCTTCCACTCGGTTCCGTTGGTATAGGAGAAGAAAATCCGGTTCAGGTCATCGAGATAGGCGGCGTTTCCTTCGTTGAAGGCGATGTCTTTTACAGCACGTTCTCCGGCGATATTTATTTTTTCAAAGGATGCATCCGCGATCCAGGATGTGATTGTATTTTCCGGAGTAGTGGCTGCCGGTTCGGTTTTTTTTGAACAGCTCAACAGGCTGAATGCAAGCAGGTAAAAGAGGTTTTTTACTTTCATACGGAATAGGGTTGGTCCAGTTCCGCAATGATAGCACCTGCGGAACATTTATACCATACCCTGTAACACGTATATTGCTATGGTTTTCGCTTTACCCGGAATTCCCCCTCCGTAATCTGAACATGGGCATTTAAGGTATTGTCATACAAATGAGCGGAGAAAACACCCTGAATTATATCGTCGTTGATAACGGTGAAGCGCACCGTGGCGGAACCGGGGTTGTTCACAAGGTTCAGGCTTTTCGACATTACATACAACTTTCCTGAGTTGTCGTAATACCCGAACTGCATAAGCGCAAGTGGTGAATTGCCGGCGGTGGTATAGTCTATTCCTGTTGTGAATGCTGCGTCACCATTCATGATAACGGAAACTGCATTGCGCAATACCTGATTAATATCTGCGGTGGCGGAAATTACGGAAGAAAATCCTGTAACGCCTGTAGTGGTTGTATTTACGGAAGTGCTGCCAGGGTAATAAGCCTGTTTTACGGTATTGCTGTAATCTACTGCAGCGCCATTGGCTTTGAACCTGAAATAGTAATCGCCGCCGGAACCGCCATCGTCTCCTGATTTGGAGCAACTTCCAATAAAAATAGCGCAGCATAAAATGAGCATAGCAGCAAGGGGAGTGTTGAACTTCCTTTTCATAAGAATCATTTGCATTGAATGAATAAATTATTGGGTATAGTGCGCTGCGCTGATAAGGTTTTTCAATGCATAGATTCTAAGGGAAATAAAGGTAAGAAAATTTTCAGATTCCTTTTCCAGCCTGTCCGTGTACTACCGCATCCTGCCGCTTGCCCATTCAATAGCATACAGCGCTTTCAGGTATTTTACCTGCAATTCAACCAGTTTTTGCTGTGTCTCAATCACTTTGCTTTCGCGGCTGTTGATGAGAAACAACGCGCTTTCGCCCTGGGAGAATTTCAGTTCTTCCGTCTTCAGCAGAAAACTCAGGTCGTTGTACATTGAAGTAGCCGTTT
This sequence comes from uncultured Flavihumibacter sp., assembly GCA_946482545.1. The sequence goes on from CAMLRX010000103.1 coordinate 14,498, forward strand.
GCAACTGGGCGCGGAGGAGTTTCGCTTCATTGAGGTATTGCAGTATTTTTTGTTCGATCTGAAACGATTTCCGGGCAACTTCCAGGTTGGCCGATTCTATTTTCAGTTGCGCGTTCCTGTAAGCACCGCGTGCTTCTCTCAGCAGCAGAGGCATCTTGAAGGTGAGTCCCCACTGGTGGTTGTTGCGGAAATATGCAGGATTGATTTCCTTGTAATCATAATACTCCTTGCTCAGGATGTTCGCTTTCAGTTTGAGCACCGGCAGCAGTTCCTGTCTTTTGAGCCGGAGTTCCACGGCCATTTCCTGTAGTTTGAAGCGGGTGGCCCTTAGTTCAGGATGGCTAAGGATGATGTTGTTCATTACTTCGGCCTGCAATGCTTCGGGCGCTTCCATATTGGTATTGATGCTGTCGGGTACAGCGCTTTCCGGCAGCAACATGGGATTCCCGGCTTCAGACCACAGGTAACCGGAAAGTTCGATGGCCTGCCGGTTCCGCTCCTGCAACGCGGCGGTAGCGAGCAACCTGTAATTGAGCAATTGGCTGTGTGCCTCCACGGTATCGGCCATCGGACGGTCGCCGTTTTCGAATAAAAGTTTTACCAGGGCAAGTCGTTCTGCGCTTATCTGCTCGAATTCCTGGTAGACCTCCAGCAACTGATGCGCGCCCGCCCATTGCCAGTAGGTGGTGTAGGCATCGAATAACAGGTTGTTGTAAGCGGCCAGCCTTTCCTGTTCGCTTCTTGTGCTGATGATTTTCGCCTGTTGCAGCGCGGCCCTGCGTTTATCGATGAGCAATCCGTTCAGTACCGGGATTTCCAGGCCCATATAAGTGGCTACTCCTTTGGTACGTTCGGGGTTGAGGTACACGCCTTCGTTTCTTTCAAAACCGGTTTTCAGTTCTACGCCAAACGCTGTGGGTAAGCGCAGTTCAGGATTTGTGTTCCGGTAATAATTGGTGCCATCCAGCGATTTGGCGTTATTGTTCAGTTCAGCCACGGGATCGAATGCGCCACGGGCAGCGAGCAGGTTGGCTTCCGCCATTTCCGTGAGCAGGTTGGCCTGTTGCGCCACGGGATGGTATGTGCGCACCTGTTCAATAAAACGGGTCACACTTAAAGTGCTGGCAGTATCTTGGGCCAGAACCGGCACAACGAAGAGCGCCGACAGTAGAAATATATAGATTGAACTTGCTCTCATCTGTAAGGATACTTTTATTTTTGAACGGGTGCTGCCTGCGCCTGGTAGTATTCCGGCGGGAAGCCATTGATGCGTCGCCATATCTCATAATAGATGCGCACATCTTTGAGCAGGGCAATGCCTTCGGCCCCACCGCCGATGCTCAGTTGCTCGGGCCATTTGCGGTCGCTGGGATCTTCGGTTACCAATACCCGGAATTTTCCGTTCACACTCACCGATTTTTCAATGGCTATTATTCTTCCACCAAAGGTACCGTAGCTGCCACCGGGCCATCCGCTGAAGACGATCACCGGAAACCCGTCGAATATGAAACGTACTTTCTGGCCTATGCTGATGAGGGGAAGGTCCATGGGGGAAACGAAAAGTTCTATCGCAAACTGTACCTTGTCGGGCACGATTTCAGCAATCATCTCGCCTTCTTTCAGAAACTCGCCGATGCCCGCTTTTTTGGCCTTCGATACCTGACCGCTTTGCGGGGCCAGGATATAATACAATTTGTTCCTTACGTCGTAGTTGGCGTAAGCATTCTGTAATTTGGCCACTTCCGCTTCCGCTGTTGCCGCTTCGGATAAAGAGGAAAAACCTTCGCCCTGTGCCTTGGCGATTTTGTCTGTGTATTCCTGTATCGCCGATTGTTTTTCGATGCTGAGGTTCACAAGTTCCTGGCGACTTTGTTCCAGTTTGTTGGTGGCGCTGTTCAGCTTAGCGGTACTGTTCTGGAAGTTGATCTTTCTTCTTTCAAATTCAGTAAGGGAGATGGCGCCGTTGTCCAGCAGTACTTTTGCGGCATCAATCTGCCTTTGGTACGCATCCAGTTCGTTTTTCACCGCAAGTAGTTCCGCTTCTTCCGTTTTGATTTTTAATTGTTGCTGGGTAATCTTATTGTCTAAGGTTTCGAGTTTGAATTTCCTCGCTTCCCGCAAGGCCTCCATCTGCGCCTCGCTGGCATTGGCTTTGTTGCGGTAGCCATCAATGCTTTGTTGTTTGGCTATTATTTGTTCCTGCGTTCTTTGAAGGAGATTCCGATCGAAATACTCGGCTTTTACTTCGCCGAGTTGTAATATAGTATCGCCCGCTTTCACGAAATCACCTTCTTTCACATACCATTTAGACACGGAACCGGCAATCACGGTATTGATCTGTTGTGGCCGTTGTTCCTGCCGTAGTGTGGTGACAGAACCTCTCGCGCGGATGTTTTGTGTCCAGGGAAGGAACATGAATACCAGCAACACGAAGAGGGTGCCGAACAGCCAGCGTTTGGCCCGGCTTTTCCGGTCGATCCTGTATATTTTTCCGAAAGCCGATGGGCACTTTTCAGTTCCTGCTTCAATCGGTTGGTATAGATAGTTGTTCATTGGTGTTGTTTTTACGTGTGGCTGTTACTGTTGGTTGTCCAGTTGAATGATTTTATCGCAATGTGGCGCAAGCCGCTCATCTTCTGAAGCAATCACGATGGTCGCATTTTTTTCCTGCCGGATATAATTGATCATATTCGACCGGTAGGGTTCCCGCAGGTGTTCAAAAGGTTCTTCCAGCAGCATCAACCGGCTGGGGCCGAGGAGTGCGCGCATCAGGAGGATGTTCTTGCGGACATTGCGCGACAATTTATTACCCACCGGCAGCAACTGGCTGTCATATCCATTACGGCTGGTGCGGATGAATTCCTGCAGGCCGCAAAGTTCGGCCAGTTTCGACACCTGTTCCAGTGTTACAGCTTTGTTGCCCATGGTGATGTTGTCCCAGAGTGAACCTTCAAAAATGTCCTGCACGCTGAGTAAGATGCCTGTTTGGGCACGAAGGCTTTCCACATTGTAGTTCGATAACGGTACACCATTCAGCAGGATATCGCCTTTATAGTTGGAGAACGCGCCCGTGAGTAAGCGCAGTACGGTGGATTTTCCTGAGCCGGATACACCTTTCAGTTGAACGATCTGCTGTTTTTGAATATCCAGGCTGATGCCGCGCAATACCTGGTCGCTGTTTTCATAAGAGAAGGACACGTTTTTGAAGCTGATGTCCACACCATCTTTTTCTGGCGCGAGCTTCACCGTGCCGGATTCTTCCAGGTCGGCGCCTGCGATGGCGTTCAGTTTTTCAACGGATACCAGCGCATCATAAATAGAGTCAAGGTTGGTGATTACTTTCTCAATGGAGGCGATGATGGCAATGATCACGATATCGGCAGCAATGAACTGTCCCACGTTGATCTGCTGGTTTACCAGCAGGTAGGCGCCGATGATAAGCATGGCCGCCGTAATCACAATTCTGAAAGAAATCAGGCTCCAGAACTGGGTGAGAAGGATGCGGAAATGTCCCGTGCGGGACTCAAGGTATTTGCTTGCCACATCATCACTTTTGTTCATGTGCAGCGAAGTGCCCTTGGTGTATTTGAATGATTTAATGGAGCGCGCGATCTCTTGCAGCCAGGCCGCCATTTTGTATTTGTAGGAACTCGCTTTTAGCGCCGTTTTTAACCCCTGCGGGGAAGTGAACCGGATGATGCTGGCCACGGTCACCATCAGGAACAGGCCGAAACCGATGAAGATGGGGTGGTAGAAAGCCAGCAGCAACAGTCCGAGTGTTACCTGTATGATGGCCCCTGGTAAATCGATCAGGAGTTTGTCCATTGATTTCTGCAGCGAAACCGTGTCGAAATAGCGGTTGGTTAACTCTGGGAGGTACTCGCCATCCAGTTTTTCGATGTTGAGTTTTGGGATCCGGTCGCTGTATTCCAGGGAATAACGCACGAAAATCTTCTGTTTCACTTTCTCCAGCAATTGCAACTGGCGCACCTGCAACAGGCCGGCGATAAATACGCCGAACACCACCAGTCCGATCAGTACCGCGATACTGGTAGAAAAAGTGCCTGCCATTACAAAATTGATAATGGATTGAATGCCGAGCGGAAGCGAAAGTTGAACCAACCCCGCGAACAGAGCGAATATGTACATGGCCACCACGTCTTTCCGGTCAGGAAAAAGAACCTGGTTCAGTTGACGGATAGCGGCCGACATGGAAACCGAATTTTGCTGCATAGGGGTATTTCTTTTGCGGAAACAAAATTATATTTACCAGCTTAAATAATAGTATTACT
>CAMLRX010000104.1 GCA_946482545.1 uncultured Flavihumibacter sp.
TACCGCGGCGGCAAGCACGGTGGCTTATGTGGTTAACCTGAATATGAACGACGGTACCGCCAATGCACCTGCACAGCCAGGCAACTGGAACAATACGAATGCGTTGATAGCCGATGGTTTCGTACTGCCAAATATGATCAACGATCAGGGGCAGGCAACAGGCATCAACTTCGGTGTAACCACTGCCTTCAGCGGATTCAACTACTTCGGTACAACAACAGGTGATAACAGTGGTATCTATCCTGATAATGTAATGAAGAGCTTCTATTATGTGAACTTCGCTGATACCGCACGCCTGCGCATTACAGGACTTACCCTCGCACACGAATACAACTTCGCGTTCTTCGGCAGCAGGGTGAACCCGCAGGTAGGTGTGATCACCGCATATAAAATAGGCAACCAGGTTGTAACACTTAACGCAGGCAATAACACTCAAAACGTGGCCAAAATAAGTGGTGTGAAACCTGATGCTGACGGTTCTGTTTCCATCACGATCTACGGTACTGTTCAGGGTGGATTCGGATACCTTAACGCGATGACCATTGAAGGAGCACCAACGGTTGCCACGGAAACACAACCTGATGTGGCTGTTACTACCGGAGCGATCTCACAATCAGCAGTTACTTCGGCCATAACGCTGAAAACAGCACAGGATGAAGAGCAGGTAAGGATTGTGAAAGCCACCGCGTTCCCCAACCCATTCGTGGATGACATTACCGTGGAAATGAAACTTACCAGCGACGTAAGCAGGTTTACGGTTCAGGTAATAGATATGAACGGAAAAGTGGTGTACAGCAAGGATGTTGTGAATGCACAGAAAGGCACCTGGTTGCAGAAACTCGGACTGAATGGCAGACTTCCGAAAGGAATGTACTTCATCAGAGTGAACGGCTTACCTGGCCAGGGTGTACAGATCTTAAAAGTCGTGAAACGATAGGATTATAGGAATCTTCGCATTAGATTTGTGAATGGGATCGGAATTTCCGATCCCATTCTTACTACTTCTGACTATTAAAGCAAAAAGAAAATGGAATTCGCCTATCTATTTAAGGTGCTGATGCGGCGTAAATGGATCATTCTCGCATGTACAGTGGTCGCTTTGGTGGCTGCTTATTTCTTCACCAAAAAGATCAAGCACACCTATAAATCGGTGGCCCAGTTATCAACGGGATTCACTGTAATACAGGACCTTAAACTTTCTGATGAGAATTTCAGCCTTCCCCAGATCGATGTAAAGTTTAACAACGCCATCGAAAACATCACTTCTCCAAAAGTATTGAGTCTCGTTTCCTACAGGATGATGATCCACGACCTGGAAAATCCGAAAGAGGCCTTTACCGCTGTAAAAGAGGAGGACAAGCAAACCGATAGTTATAAAAAAGCTGATCAGAAGAAATTACTGGCGCTGCTGAAGCAGAAACTTGAAGGCGCTATTCAACTGAGTCCTTCTGTTCCCGAAGAAAAGGATGCCATTGCCTTTCTTGAAGTGTATGACTACGATATCGGCACCATAAAAAACAACCTGAACGTAGCCAGGTACCAGCGGACGGATTACATTAATATCGACTATGTTTCGCAGAATCCTAAGCTTTCAGCCTATGCAGTAAACACGCTTTGCCAGGAATTTAAGCGCTTCTATGGGCTTGACCAGCGTGAAAGATCCGATGTTTCAGTGGTTACGCTCGATTCGCTTGTAAAACAGAAAAAAGCCATTTTCGATCAGAAAATCCAGCAGAAGAACCAGTTTATGTCTTCGGAAGGTGTGCTGGATGTTGGTTTGGAGGGTTCGAATAAACTTGGTCAGGTAGGAACTTTTGAGAGCCAACTGATCGAAGAAAAAGCGAACCAGTCCAATCTTTCTTACCAGGTGGCCCAGCTTACCAAACTGATTGATGCCGCTAAAGCAAAAGGGATGACCTCTGTAATTGCGCCCACAACAAGCAATTCCGGGGTGGGCAATGCGGAGTATATGAACCTCCGTAAACAGTACAACAGCCTGAATGCGCAGTACATTGCATCAGGTTCATCAGACGCGGAGATCAAGCGCAAAATGGATGAGATATCCCAAAAGATGCAAAAGATTGACCTGGCCGATAATTCAGGCGGCATCACACAGGATGGCGGCGCAGCGCCCGTTACCATAGACCAGTTGATCCAACGTAGGGTTGGGCTGGAGGGGCAACTGAAGGCTACCACCCAGAAGATATCTTCCATCCAGGCGAAAATCAGCCAGTTGAATGGCGGACTTACCGGTATGGCCGCTAAAAGCGCAAATATTGAACAACTGGACAAGGAAATAGAAATGGCCTCTGCTGAATACAAAGAAGCCACCCAACGTTACAACCTGGCATTGAATATGACCGGTGCCACACCTGGGGTATTCAAACAAACCATGTATGGTGAACCGGCTCTGTTGCCGGAACCTTCCAGGAAATTTATGATCATGGCAGTCTCCGGCATCACAGCCCTTATCATTTCCTGCCTTATTATCATCGGAAAAGAATTCTTCGACAATTCCGTAAAAACACCTTCCGCTTTCCAGCGCCTTACCGGCCTGCCTTTGCTTGGGGTGGTGAACTGGGTGAAGTTTCAGCAATCCAATGTGCTGGAAAAGATCACTTTGTTCAACGAAAAAGAAGTACGGCACAACCTGTTCCGGGAATTACTCCGAAAGCTAAGGTATGAACTGGAAAGCAACGGCAAACGCATTTACCTGTTTACCAGCACAGAACCACAGCAGGGAAAAACGACACTGATACAGTCTTTGGCCTACAGCCTGAGCCTCAGCAAGAAAAAGGTACTGATTATTGATACCAATTTCTGCAACAACGACCTCACCAAAGCCACAAACGCCAATCCCGTACTTGAGAAGTTTAGTCTGAACGGAAAGCCCTTCTCGTTCGAAGACCTAAAATCATTCATCTCCAAAACGAATGCAGAGGGCGTTGATGTAATCGGTTGTGAAGGAGGGGATTATACGCCGTCTGAGATTCTTCCGAAGAATCACCTGCTCAATTACCTTGACCAGTTGCGGGAAGAATACGACTTTATTTTCCTCGAAGGCGCACCTTTGAACGGCTTCACTGATACCAAGGAACTCATCAAATACGCTGACGGGCTTATTGCCGTTTTCTCGGCTGAAGCTACGTTCAGTGCCGCAGACAAAGAATCGATTGCTTTCCTGAATGAGAACAGGGAGAAATTTATTGGCGCGGTACTGAACAAAGTACAGGAAGATAACCTCGCTTTATAAATGATGTTCAGCCAGTTTTTACATATTTCCGGAAAGCAGGAAGTGGCTACGGTGCCGGTACCCCAAACCACTAGCAGGCTCCAATGGGTGGATTACGCGCGCGGGCTTGCGATTATGCTGGTGGTGTACCGCCACGTAATTGTAGGAATGAAAAGAGCAGGACTACCTGTTTCTCAGTTGATGTACGACCTGCAGGAAGTGGTGTATAACTTCAGAATGCCCGTTTTTTTTGTACTGTCTGGTATTTTTCTGGCAGGCAGCCTCGCGCGGAGAAGTGCGGGGGAAATCACCAGGAACCGGGTGTTCACCATACTTTATCCTTATATTGTTTGGGGAAGTATTACAGTGATCCTTCAGATTGTTTTTTCCAATTTTACCAATTCCAAACGCAGTTGGACAGATCTTTTCAACCTGCTGCTCGACCCCAGGGCAATCGATCATTTATGGTACCTGCTTGCGCTTTTTAATACCAATGTGCTCTACCTGCTGCTGAACAAACTGATGAAAGATGGCTGGCTGCACGCTTTGCTGGCTGTTGGCATGTATGTGCTTTCCAGGATGCCGGTAATGCATGGCAATAGTTTTATGGCCGATATGTGCTATTTCTACTTATATCTCTACGTAGGGGTAAAGCTGTCGGCAATCTTACTTATTCCTGAAAAAAGAGAAAGAATACTGAACGTCCGCAACCTGCTATGGCTTATTCCCCTGGTTTTGGCCGGGCAGTATTTCTGGTTCCAGATCTGGCAGATGGAAGATTATGCTGCTGAAGAAAGAAAATACCTGCCCCTGTTCTTCCTGATCAACCTGCTTGCCTGCTATTTTATGTACATACTCTCTTACAAAGTATCCCTGCTGCCGCGAACCGGCTGGCTGGCATGGCTGGGCAAGCATTCGCTCTACATTTACATATTGCATGTTTTTGTGGCATCTGCGGTACGTACCGTAATACTGAAAACAATGCCTGAGCTGAATGTTTGGGTGATTGCCGGAATTTGCTGGACAATCGCCCTTGTAACGCCTGTGTTGTTGTACAACTGGCTCCGTCCATTCGGGTTCGGTAAATTATTCTCTTTAAAGCAAAACAACTGATTTGAGCGTTTTCCAAAAATACAGGTACTGGGTTGATTCCGCCAAATACACCACGATTCAGAAGCTGGCCATCCTGTTAATGGGGATTGTCTCCTTTAAATTGCTGGCCACTAAACTTGGGCTTTCTGATTATGGCGTGTGGGGGCTTTTCATCCTTATTTCCTCCATTACGGAAACCGCACGCAATGCCCTCGTCAGGAACGCCTATATCCGGTTCATGCACCAGTACGAGGAAAAGGAACACGGACATTTACAAGGCGCGGCGTTTATGCTGAGCATGTTCATCAGTCTTTTGCTGGGCGGCGTATTTCTCCTGTTTGCACGGCCGGCCGCCAATGCGCTGAACGCACCTTCGCTGGCGCCCATGCTTTACCTGTACACCACCAGCCTGGTGGTGAGCGTGTTTTTTGCGCAGTTCGAAATTGTGCTGAACGCGAAAATGGATTTTAAAGGCATCTGCTGGATGAACTGCGTGCGCCAGAGCGGACTGATTCTTGGGATCATCATACTAGGTGCTGCGGGCGAGGCGGTTACCCCCGCAGCGCTCGCTATTGTTTACCTGCTTTCTGTTGCCGCCGGTACGGTAACTGGATATGTTTTCGCGAAACCCTATCTTTCCATGGTGTTCAGCGGAGCGGGAGGGTGGACGAAGCGCCTATGGAATTACGGAAAATTCGTGTTTGGCAACAATGTATGCTCGCAACTTTTCCGGAGTACAGATAATTTTATGACCTCCCGTTTCTTTGGAACCGCGGCATCAGGTTACTACAACGCCAGTTTGCGCATCAGTAACCTGGTAGATATGCCTTCCGCCGTGCTGGCTGATGTGATGTTCCCCAAAGCGGCCAAATTCAGCGCAACCGATAAAGATTCTATCCGTTCCCTGTATGAGAAATCAGTTGGGGCCACGCTCATTTTTTCCATTCCTGCTTTACTGATCCTGCTGGTGTTCCCCGAAACCATTCTGCGCATACTCTCTTCGGAAGAGTTTGTGGTGGCGGCTCCAATTCTCAGGATCGCGGCTTTCTTCGGCTTTATATTGCCTTTTCTGAAACAGTTCGGGACTGTGATGGATGCTACAGGAAGTCCGGACCTGAACTTTAAAGTCATGTTCGCCGGGTTCCTGCTGAACATTGTATTCAACCTCACGGGTATCTATATTTTCGGAATGATTGGCGCGGCTGTAGGAACGGCTACCACTTACCTGGTGCTTTTCCTGGCTACCCATTATATCCTGCACAAAAAGTTTGGTATCACTATTCAGGGCGTGTTCATGAATACTTTCCGGCTTTCGGGAGAACTGTTGCATACTTTGAAAGGGTATCTTCCCGCAGGAAAACAAGTTTGAATAAAATGAAAAAAGAAACGAAACAAACCGGGGACCTGGACGATAAACGTTATTCCAACGATTCGCTGCTGCAGATCATGGTCATGACTTTTATCCTGCTGATTGTAACTTTTCTTTTTCTTAAAATAGTATTTTTTTAAAACGAACCATCAATAAAAGTGGCGCTTTCAACAACAAGAAGGACTTCTTCGATCGCACCGGGCGGACTTTGGGAAAAGTTATTGTGGGTGCTGCTGCCCTTGCTTGGCCTGGCAGTAGCTTATGGTGTTTACCGGTTTGGGAATGTGGCTGGAATCCTGCTCATCATGGGGGCATTCGGTGCCATCCTGTTGCTGGCTTCTGTGCTTTTTCCAAAAGTAGGGTTCTATTCCGCCATCATCATTTCATTTTTTCTCTTCGATATTCAGCGCTTCCTGCGTTCGGATATTCCTTTGGGAACGCTCGTCGATTTGCTGGTGTACATCTGCTTTCTGGGGATCATTGTGAGAAAGATACAGGTGAAGGAGTCGTTCTGGCAACATTGTAATCACCCTATCGTATTTGTGTACGTCCTGGTATTCCTGTATTCGGTGATTGAAATATTCAACCCTATGGGTGCGCCGTTTTCGGTTTCTTTCCTGATCTACCGGCGGTTTCTGACCCTGATCCTTTTTCTTTATTGCAGCATTCAGCTTTTCAGAACACGCGACGACATCGTGGAGTTTCTCAAAATTTATTTCATCTTCATTTTTATTGCGGCGCTATACGGTTGTTACCAGGAGTGGTTTGGTTACCCCGCGTATGAGATGCGGTACATTATGTCGAATCCGCTGGGAGAACGATTGCTTTCACTCGGTGGCGGTAAATACAGAAAGTTTTCGTTCCTGGCAAGTCCAGCCGATTATGGCTTGCTGATGGCGGCCTCTGCATTGTTCCTGCTCGTGCTGTTGCTGAACGCCAAATTCAAGTGGAAAAAAAGAACCATTACTGCAGTTACGCTTGTACTTTGCGCGCTTGCGATGGGCTATTCCGGTACGCGTACCGCTACACTGATGCTGGTGATCGGAATTGTTTTATATGTGCTCATGACTTTGTCGAATCCCAAAACCCTGGTATTTACCTCCATATTCGGATTGCTTTTCGTCTTCCTGATCTATGGCCCCATTTACGGAAACTCCACGATCAACAGGTTACGAACGGCTTTCGAACCCAACGAAGATGAATCGGTTCAGGTGCGCGATTATAACCGGCAAAGGATACAGCCATTTATTTATACCCATCCATTGGGGGGAGGACTGGGAACGGCCGGGGTAGGCAGCAGCGCTTATGTGCCCAACCATCCGCTGGCGGATTTCCCTTCAGACAGCGGATTGCTGCGCAACGCGATCGAATATGGCTGGGTCGGATTGCTCATCCTGTATATTACTTACATTGTAGTGCTGCAACAGGGGGTGCGGGCGTATTACAAAAGCAGGGATCCCTTCAACAGGGTGCTGCTGCTGGCTTCAGTAGTTACCCTGTTCAGTTATATCGTGGCTCAATACTCGCAGGTGGCCATCGGCATGATACCGGGCGCGTTCCTCGTTTATCCTTTGATCGCCATATTGGTACGGCTCAGACAAATTGAATTATCCGGACTTAAACAATCATAACATGAAATCAATTCCTGTAATCGCGGTTTTTTGCTTGCTGGCAGCCCTTCCTGGGTTCGCTCAAAATCCAGCGGGAATCAATTCTTCCAACTTTAATCCATCAGTGGATAGTGTGGCCGAGAAACTGGTTGAAATGGCGTACCTCAACGCCAGGTTAACTTCTATGGAACACGTTGCCGCACAAAGCTACAATGAATATAAGGCTTCAAAAATGGCCATCCTGAACAGAGTGACCGTGGCGGGTAACCTGAATGAACTTTCCATCAAACAAAGCAGTGCTGCCAGTGCCGATCCGCTCCGGCAAAGCACGCAGTTTCCCAGGTATAATATTGGGGTGGTATTGCCCCTGGGAACTTTTGTAACACAGGGCAAGCAGAACAAAGCGAATTTCCACAGGTACCAGTCGATGGTGGACCAGGTGAAAATAGAAAGGCAGAATATAAGAGAAGAGGTATTGCTGAAATACGAAGACTACCAATACACCCGCCAACTGCTTGCTATGCAGCAGGAGGTAATGCAGGATGCCAAAATTCTGATGACCAGGCAGGAAGAAAAGTTCAGCAACGGAGAACTATCGCTGGAAGTATATACCACCAGTGTTAAGGCCTACAACAATGAGCAGGTGAAGGAACTGGGTATAGTAAGGGAACTGCGGACAATAGAAATACAACTGGAAACGTTGATTGGAATGCGTTTGGCGGATGCCCTCGCAGAAATCAACAATAAGGCAAAAAGCAGTCAGTAATGATGAAGAACCGAGATATCGTAATCGTGGGGTTACAGCCATGGGACATTGAAATAGGATCGAATTGTAAGAATATCGCGACCGAGTTCGCGAAACACAACCGGGTGCTGTATGTGAATGCGCCCATCGATAGGAAAACGTATATCCGCGATAAAGAAAAGCCCAATGTCAAAAAAAGGATAGACATCATTAACGGGGCAGAGAACCTGGTAGAGATAGCCCACAATCTCTGGAACCTGTATCCCAGGAACATCATTCATTCCATCAACTGGGTGCCTTTCACCGGGCTGTTCAGTATTTTTAATAAGTCGAACAACAGGAAATTCGCGCAGGACATCAAATCGGCCATTCAGCGCCTGGGATTTAAGGACATCATTCTTTTCAACGACAGTGATATGTTCCGGAGCTATTTCCTGAATGAAATGCTGAAGCCTGACCTCAGTATTTATTACAGCCGGGATAACCTGATGGTGCACAAGTACTGGTACAAGCACGGTCATATACTTGAACCCAAACTGATGTCTCGGAACGCTTTGGTGGTCGCCAACTCTGAACATCTTGCGCAAACCGCCGCGAAATACAATACGAATTCATTCAATGTCGGGCAGGGTTGTGATATCTCCGTATTCGATTCGGCAAAGGAATACGCGGTTCCGGAAGACCTTGCGCAACTTCCAAGACCTATCATCGGATATATAGGGGCCGTATTGGGCCATAGACTGGATATTAACATGATCCGTGAGATTGCCAGGCTGCGCCCGGATTGGAGCCTGGTATTTGTAGGCAACCTGGATGCTGATTTTAAGAACAGCGATCTGCATAGTTTTCCAAACATCCATTTCCTGGGTCTGAAGGAAGAGAAACTTCTGCCCAATTACCTGCAACATTTCGATGTAGCCTTCAATCCACAAAGCATCAACGACTATACCATTGCCAATTATCCCCGTAAGATTGACGAGTATCTCGCCCTCGGAAAACCAACCGTGGCAACAGATACGGCTACGATGAGTATTTTCAGGGATGTGGTTTATCTTGGAAGTTCAGCCGAAGATTACATCCGGTTAATTGAGTTGGCCATCAGCGAGGATTCTCCTGAAAAAAGGCAGCAAAGAATTGCCTGCGCCGCCTCCCATACCTGGGATCAGAGTGTGAATGCGATTTACGAGGCCATTTACAAAGTGCGCCCTGATCTACAACCCCGATAGTTAATCCGGGGCTGCGCCCACTAGTTGTGGCGCTTCAGCAGATCCAGTAGGTATGCATCCGTTTTTGTAGCTGTATCTGAGAGCGGCTTACCAAAGAAATACGTTTCATATTCATTCCGGAAAACGCCATTGGCGTGCTTTTTAGCCAGCACTTCTTTGTTAAAGGAGGTATAGGTCATATAACCTATGGCGGCCAAACCGCTGATTACATAAGGTATAATCAATACAAAGCTTAGTCTTCTCCATTTTATTGTCGTGATCTTCACCTGGCATACCAGGGCAATAAAAAGCGGAACAACCGGTACCCAGAAACGCGGATCATAAAAGGGCCAGTTGAACATGAGCAACGTGTAGAACAGGAGATAAGCTTTTACCACAAACGGAATATTATTCCTGCGGATGAAGAGCAGGTAAATGTACCCGGCCAGGTAGAGTATGCCAATGCTGATAAAAAGGATACTGCTGGTGGCGGAAGAGAAAACGGTGTTCAGCCTTGCGATAGATGTATTCAGCCCGATCTCGGTGAATTCCGTGAGGTGCCATTTGAAAACACGGGTTACTTTGGCGCCTTCGTCGAATTGTTTGGTCAGTACGCCGGTATAATGATCCAGTCCCAGGAATTTAGAAAAAACGATTACCAGTACCACCAATACCGCGAGCGCAATAAGAATCACCTTATGCTTCTTCACGAGTTGAATGATCTGCTGTCGGTATTCCCACATAATGCCTGCCACCAGCGCTGCGATAAGCGTTACGCCAACCGTGCGGGTAAAAAAAGCGAGGGCACCGCATGCGAAGGCAAGCATTAACGGCATTATTTTCCGTTCGCGGGAATAGCGGTAAAAGAAATACAGTGAAGCCATGGAGAAGAAAAGGTATTGCATCTCCGAAAGCGGATGTACCATGAACTTAATGGTGGTCCAGTTCAGCAGCACCAGAACGAAAAGCAGGTATTTGTTGAACATGCCCGCGAAAATGCGTGCCGTAAAATACAGCGCCGCCATAAGATAAATGGCGTTGATGAGAATGATGGTGAAGGAGTGAAGGATACCGGCTTTCGAAAGGCCCAATAGCAGGAAGGTGTAGCCGTAAGGCAGGTAATCCTGTGCAGCAACGGAATCCGGTGCACAGCCCACTTCGAAACAATCTTTGATGGCGAAATACCGGTTCGTGTCAATATGGAACCGGAGCGGCGAAATGCAGTTGGCGAGGTAAACTGCGGCCAGTGCGAAGCTGATCCATTTCAACAGGTTGACCCATTTGTCGTTCGGTGAAGATGTTGTGGGTAGCATATTTCTTTTTTTATGCGTGAACACGGGCGATTCCGATAACCGAAAGCCCCACGCTTTTCAGGAGTATTTTATCTGCCAGGCGAAACACCGGTACCAGTTTTTCAAACAGGTGGAGTTGTCCGCGCGGAATGGTCTTTTTCTTCAGCAAAGTGCCGGAAAACCACCATCCGAACAAACCTGCGAAGTTGAAGTACTTTGTTTGAAGCACTTCGCCACCTGAATTAGACAGTAAGGTGCTGAGCGATTGTCGCGTATATCTTCTGAAATGGCCCAGTTCCTTGTCAAATCCGTTGAAAAGTTGCTGGTAAGCAGGCACAAGCACAATCAATACCCCATTTTCTTTCAGCAGTGCGCGGCAGTTGGCGATGGCCAGTTTGTCGTTTTCAATGTGTTCCACCACATTCAGCGCGATCACCGTATCAAAAGTATGCAGCAAAAAAGCATACCTCGTGGTAAAATCGGGTGCTGCCAGGTCTACCTGCACCACTTCTTTAAGTTTGGAATGCGCTTTAAATCTATGCCGGAGCACCGTACAATATTCCTGGCGCAGGTCGCTCAGCGTTACCAGGCTTTTCTGCTCCAGCAGGATAGCGGATATATTGCCTATTCCGCTTCCGATTTCCAGTACCTCTTTTCCGCAGAATGGTGCTATTTCACTGAACAGCCATTGGTTGAACCCGGGGGCTTCAGCGAAAAGTTCGAGTGTTTCATTCCCGGCCGGATCACTGATCACCGCTTCTTTTTGCATTACTTAGAGAAGAGATTGTATTTCAGAATACAATAGATGGCCCTTACCCCGTCTTTCCAACCAATCTTTTTGCCTTCTTCGTAGGTACGGCCATAATAGGAGATGCCCACTTCATAAATTCTGACTTTCGGTACCCGCGCGATTTTTGCAGTGATTTCTGGTTCGAAACCGAATCTTTTTTCCTTCAGTTTGATCTTCTGGATAATGTCGGTCCGGAAGAGTTTGTAACAGGTTTCCATGTCGGTAAGGTTCAGGTTGGTGAACATATTGCTGAGCATGGTAAGTACGTATTTATTGCCGATGGAGTGCCAGAAGAAGAGGATGCGGTGGGGATTGCCGCCCATGAACCGGGAGCCGAACACCACATCAGCCGTTCCGCGAAGAATCGGTTTCAGCAGCAGGTTGTATTCCTCGGGATCATATTCCAGGTCGGCATCCTGGATAATCAGGTATTCACCGGTAGCTTTTGCGATCCCGGTATGGATGGCTGCTCCCTTTCCCTGGTTTACCTCGTGCTTATAATATTGCATGTTCAGCTCCGGATGACTGGCTTTGTATGCCAGCAATACTTCTTCTGTATTGTCTGTGGAGCAGTCGTTCACCAGAATAAGTTCCTTCTCAATATTATTCAGTAACTGAACATTGGCAACCCTGTCGAGTATCAGGTGGATGGTACGGGCTTCGTTGTAAGCGGGAATTACAATGGAGAGCTTCTTAAAATTTTCCATTTGGGAGTTATAAGGTGATTTGGCGCCTAAATTATAATAGAAACACTGTGTTTGCAATACATGGCCGGCTTTTTTTACTTACGGGCACTTACTTATTCCTGTTTCAGCAGTTCATCTATGTATATAAGCTTTGTATGTTGTGTTTTTAGAAATGATTTGCGTGCCTTTCCAAGTTTTAACAAGGCCATCGCCTGCCTGAATGCGAAAACAGGAATCATGCATAGCGCGCCCAGGTATTTGGAACTACGCCCTTTGATAAGTACAATAGTGATGAATGAAAGCAGGAAAGACAAAAGAATACCCGCCCATATTTTGAAATGAAGCGGATTTATAAAAAAGTTGAGCGCCGTAAAAAAGAAGGCTGCGCCCAGGACGATGAAGAGTGGGGGACGCATTACGGAGAATCCGAAATACATCAGGTTCAGGCTGAACTTTTTCAGTCCGGTAAAAAAGATGGCCCAGCTTTCGGCGAAGTACTTAAAATAAGCGTTGATCCACCTCGTGCGTTGCGTTTCCAATGATTTCCCTGAACTTATTTTTTCATCATAAAGAACAGCTTCTTCCGCGAAAGCGATACGTGGCACACTGGTTACCAGGTGCGCCTGCAGTTTTTTATCGAATCCGCCCAACATGCTCGAATACTTCACTTCCCGGTAGAGGTCCAGGTCCACGGCTACCCCGGAGCCCCAGATGGCGGAAGAAAGCCCCATCCAGGCCCTCGATTGTCTTTCAATGAAAAAGTTGAACATGTCTCCTATGGCATCCATTCTGGCAAAAACAGAATCTGTATTCTTCGGTTTGAAGTCGCATTGCACAACTTTATATCCCTTTCTGAAATAATCGTTCATTACAGCCAGGAAGCGGGGGTGGAGCAGGTTGTCGGAATCGAGAATAATCACTGCATCGTGTTTGCGCTCCAGGTGATCCAGTGCATAATGTATGGATTTGATCTTCGCATGGAGTGCGGGTTGCGGTTCCAGCACGGTAATGCGCGGGTCGGAAAAAGTCAGTTGGCGGGTATCACAATCATCGGCTACCACGTACACCTGGAAACCGCCATAGCTTTGTTTCAGAATGGAATCCACCAAAGGAAGCACGAACTCCGCTTCCTGGTGCGCGGTAATAATGACCGCGAATTCCATGTTTCTGTCCACTACAACCGGCTTTCTATCTGCCGGAGGCTTTGCGGAAAACAGTTTCGCGATCCCATATCCCATCAGTGAAAACAAAGGAACCAGCACATACAATGCAACAAGAAGTTGTACGAGCAGGAAAAGGTAATAAAGTATAGTAGTAAATAGGTTCATGTTTTGAATGCTTATGCGAAATTTTCCCGGGCCGCCTTATCCCACAATACAGATTGTTTTCCACGCAGGTACCTGAAAAGGCCAAGATAGAGCGAAATATTCAGGAACAGAAAATAATAGGGCACGTACAACAACTTTACTTTCCTGTTCCTGGTAGAGTAATACCAACCCACCAGTGCAGCGCCGTAGAAAAGGACTTGGACTACGAGCAGGGCCTGGAATGGCCAGGCACCATTCGTGTATACAAGGTAAATGTTCAGCAATAAGATAAGCGGAAGCAGGAATGGGCATACGGCCCAACGCAGCACGCGGTGGGAGATGTATTGAAAAGAAAGTACCGGGTAACGAAAGATGTTCAGCAAAGGCCGGAGCATAACAATAGACTGAAACCCGCCGGCACTGATGCGGATTTTCCTTTTTTGTTCCTCCACCATAGAGGCTGAAGGTGCCTCAACGGCATAGGCGGCTGGTTCATAGGCCACGCGGTAACCCCGTTGACAAATACGCAGGGATATAATAAAATCATCCAGCAACACATCTGAAGGCACTTTTTCATACAGATGAGTACGGATGGAAAACAATTCTCCGGCAGCGCCAACCACAGTGTACAGTTCAGCGTCAAGTTTTTTAAGGTAAGATTCGTATTTCCAGTAAAGCCCTTCTCCGGCACCGGCCACCTGCGTTTCTTTCAGGGAACGAACTTTCTTCTCTCCGGCTACCCCACCTGTCCGCTCATCCTGGTAATGGCGTGCAATATTCAGTATACAGGCTTTATTAAGGGTAGTGTTGGCGTCCGTAAATACCACAATTGGAGTGTCCACCTTTTCCATCGCACGTTCTATAGCAGCCACTTTTCCTCTTCTTTCAGGCTGGTGCATCACTGTAACACCTGGGTAAGACGCGGCAATCGCAGGCGTACGGTCTGATGAACCATCAGTAATAATCAATAATTTAAAAAGCCCTTCCGGATAATCGAGCGCCAGGGAGTTTTCTATCTTTTCCCCGATAAAATCCTCTTCATTGAATGCGGCTACTACCAGCGTAACGGCCGGCAACGGCACTGCAGAAAGGGTATGCTGTGGTTTGCCGAATTTTTTTTTCAGAAATACAAGTATGGTGATGAGAAAACCATAGCCGATATAACTATAAAATACAATAAATGCAAATATGAAAAGAAGCCATGCCGCCAGATTCATATACTAAAAACTGCTTATGTTAATTATTTTGTTTTAAATGTGGAAAAGAAGCCTTTTTCCGTAGAAAAAACCGGGTTAACTTACGCCTTCCCGTTCGGATCCCTTTTAAACTTCCACCTTGGGCACACTTCACCCTATATTCTTCCCGCACTGAAAACAGTTTCGGCTTAACAGGTCGTAAATGTAATCGTTTTAACTGCATTCATAGTATGAAAAAATAATTTTATTCCGCCGCAGCATGAGTATCAACGCTTTTTGTAGAATATTATTGGTAATTCGGGAAAATTGTTGCTCATAAGGGTTTTTTTTAGTGCTTTGGTATAATTATTGATTTTTCTCAGCGTTTTGCAATAAATCCGTGCATTTTGAATAAAGTAGAAATTGCTTGAAACCATTTTGTAAACAAAAAATTTAGTACATACCTTAAGAACCCGAGAATTGATGCTTTTTCTATCCCAATCCAAATATCCTAGACTTTATGAAAACCAAACTTTTACACACCCTGATTAGGGCGGGGCTTACAGCCTTGGTCCTGATCGTCCTGAACCTGGAAGGGGCGCGAGCCCAGAGCGAAACGAATGACATGATCACTTACGACACGGTATGTGTCAACAATGGTGTTACATGGACATTGCGTATCACGAGGCCCAGGCACATGTTCACGGCCAATCATCCCGACACTGCTTCCCGACCTGTGCTGATTTCTATGCCGGGCGCCGGCGAAGTATCCACGAATCCCGCAAATCTCACCAAATTCGGACCACATTACTGGCTGGCCCGGGGCTGGGACGGTAGCGTAAAACTCGGAAACGGTACGCATTACCCCATCCTCATCACCATTCTTACCAGTGCAACCAATGTAAGGCCTGGTCCATTACTTACACTTTTCGAACACCTCCTCAAAACATACCGGATCAAAAGAAATTCCGTGCACGTTGCTGGCCTTAGCATGGGTGGCTTCACCTGGGGGCGCTTCATCTGCTATGCTGCTTATGCGGGCGATGAAAGAGCGATGAGCATGGTGAAAAGTTATGTGGCCCTGCAAGGGGTTGCCAACGATAACTTTACCGGATACAATATGGAAGGCTGGACAGCTTTCGGTCATTGGGCTAAAAAGTATGGCGGCCGCTTCTTCGGGTTGGAAGGAACTGGTGATACCCGCCAGGTTTGGCGCGTGCGCGATGCTATGGAGTTGACCGTGCCCGGGTCTGCCTATTTTTCTTTCGAAACCATCGGCGGCGGCGCACACTGCTGCTGGAACGATATGTACAATCCCTCCGCTACCGACTGGCAATGTACAGGCACCATCACCAATCCGGTGATCGGCACCAATAAAAACTACGCCAATAGCATGGGGACCTATAAAAAAGGCTCCAATATTTTTCAGTGGATGCTGCGCCAGGGCGATACCACACTGGTAGGCAGCACTACCACCACGCCAGCTCCGGCCGGCCCTCCTGTAGTGACCGTTAGCGCTACGCAGAATCTGCAATTGCCGCTTTCCTTAACTACAATTTCAGGCACTGCCACTGCACAGGGGACCAAAAAAATTGCTTCCGTGAGCTGGGCACAAACCTCCGGGCCTGTATCCGCTTTGCTGACCTCACCACTCAGCCTCACCACTACTGTTAGTAACCTGCTTACATCCGGGACTTATGTGTATACGCTCACCGCGAAAGATGATGCAGGATTGCAGGCTTCTGCGTCTGTTACCGTAAATGTGGCACCGCTTTTAGCCGTTGCACCTACCGTAAATGCGGGCACAGATAAATACATCACGCTGCCTACTTCAGCGGTAACTATCGCTGCAACAGCATCCGGCAACAGCGGCGCTACGATAACCAAAACAGCCTGGACACAAATAAGTGGTCCTGGTACGACCGTTATTGGAAATGCAGCGGCGTTGTCTACCACTGTTTCAGGCCTTACCGCAGGAACATATATTTTCAGAATAACTGCTACAGATAGTAACGGAAAAACTGCTACGGATGATGTTTCGGTAGTGGTGAATGCCGCACCTGCAGCAGAAAAGCCCAATACCTCCACGCCGCGGATCCTTGTAGGGCAGGGTGAATACCAGGTGCTCTTTATTGATAAGAACCAGCACCTCTGGGGGCTTGGGAACCTCTCTAATATCGGTACCGGTGGCAAAGGCAAGGCCGGTGTTCCCCAGCGCGTTCAGGTTTCTCCTTATGACCTGAAATTTAAAGATGCAGTGGGTGGATTACATGGCGCAGCCGCCATTGATGTGGATGGTTATGTTTGGGTGATGGGAGATAACGACCAGGGCCAGCACGGCCAGGGCGACCTTACGCATCCCTACCTGTTGCCCAGGAAAATTACCGTTGACAGCGCAGGCAATCCTTTCAATAACATCGCCAGCATGTGCGCGTATTTCGTGAAAACAACCACCGGTGGCCACAATGGATTTTTCGCGGTGAAAGAAGACGGCACGCTTTGGGTTTGGGGAAGAACACTCGGAGGAATGCGCGGAGATGGTGCCGATGATACGGATGCGCACATGAATACACTTCGCCCCGTGCAGGTGAAAATACCCGGAAACCGCAAAGTAAAACAGATTGTAGCGGGTAATTTCGCCATTGCACTTTGTACTGACGGTACCGTTTGGACATGGGGAAAGGTTGCCGCCTCGAACCTCGGTTATGCAGCAATAGGCATGGATTACGCTTCACCGCATCAACTGACCGGATTGTCTGATATTGCACAAATTGCCGGCTCCGGAACTTTTAACTACGCATTGCGTAAAGATGGTGTATTGTATGGTTGGGGCGCACACTCCGCGCAGATGGGGGATTATTACCTGATCGGAAACGGATTGCCGAAAACTACGCCTGTGGTACTTACCAAAATTACCAGCAATCTTCCATCCCCGATCAGGAAAATTGTAACCAATACAGTAAGTACACACGTCATCCTTGAAGATGGCAGCATGTATGGTTGGGGAAACAATGGCGAAGGAAACGTTGGTAACGGCTGGGAAAGAAAATGGGAGAAGTTCTCTCCTATGTACGCCTGGGATTACACTGTAGTGGAGGGAGAGATGGTTACCCTTCCCGTAAGGATAGCCCCCAACGTAAAGTTTGCTGATGTGTTCGGTTCTAACGTGTATACTTTCTATACCTACGCGCTGGATGTGGATGATAACCTGTATTGCTGGGGAAGGAACAAAGGCTCTGTGCTGGCTGTGCAAACAACCGCGCCAAATGGAACCATTGTTGCCCAGCGCCAGAGCGCATGGGACCGCTGGTGGCCCACGCCCGTAAACCCCTTTAATCAAACAACTTCTTATATCTCCCCCTCAAAAGATTGTGTGGATGGAACAGCAACAGGATCACCCTGCACTACTTATGCCATACCAGCCAATACTGCACCGAAAGCAAATGCAGGGGAGAAGCAATACATTACTACAAGTACTGCAAAACTTAATGGAACTGCCAGTACAGACAATGTATTCATCGCCTATTATGAATGGAGCCAGGTTTCTGGTCCAAACCAGGCCACCATCAACCTGCCGGCATCTCCAACACCCACCGTTTACGGACTGGTTACAGGTACTTATACCTTCAGGCTTAAAGTGACGGATAATGGTTGGTACTCCGATAGCGCTACTGTGCAGATCGTGGTAAATGGTTCCGGAAATGTAGCCCCTGTAGCAAAAGCAGGTGCTGATCAAACCATTACGCTGCCAACAAGTACGGTAACTTTGGATGGCGCCGCATCTTCCGACGAAGATGGTACGGTTTCAAAATACGCATGGACCAAACTAAGCGGTCCTTCCGCAGGAACGATCACTTCTCCTGCAACAGCAAAAACAACCGTTACTGCGTTAACAGCAGGAGAATACATTTTCGAACTCACTGTAACGGATGACAACGGGGAGACTTCTTCCGACCAGGTGAAGATCACCGTGAATCCCGCGCCCAATAAAGCGCCGGTTGCCAACGCAGGTGCTGCACAAACCA
>CAMLRX010000105.1 GCA_946482545.1 uncultured Flavihumibacter sp.
GAAACAAAACACAACTTCGGAAAGATCAAACAAGGTGTTCCCGTTGAATATGAATTTAAGTTCACCAACGTGAGCGGCAAACCCGTTATCATCGAAAACGCGTTGGCCAGTTGCGGCTGCACCACACCAACCTGGCCACAACAACCCATTATGAACGGCAAAACCGGCACCATCAAAGCAGGCTTCAACGCCGCGGCTCCCGGTCCGTTCGACAAAACCATCACGGTGAAAATCAAAGGGGTTCAACTTCCGGTTGAAGTAAGGATTTCAGGAGAAGTGGTAGCTGGAGGGAAGTAGTTTATCGTTCGGGATGATGAATGATGAATGTTGGATTGTTCCAAGATTTGAAGCATCTGAATTTTTTGAATAGAATATACAGGGTGTGGCTGAGGCTGCACCCTTTTTTTTGGCTGTTTCTATTTCTGAACACGAACAATCGAAGAAGTTAATTTCAGAAAAAACACCATCAGACACTACCACTGGAATAAGTTTCAACAATAGCTAATCAGCCAATACGCTTCATGCGCTTGCAGCCAGTGCTGGCAAGTATGGGTTTCAATAATACCTATCAGTTAATGCCTCTAAAGCCGGGCGGGGATTCTTGCGTTAAGGAGTGGGTGAAAATCTTCTTATTGAAAAGGTATTTAAACGGAGGAAGAATTGGTTTAGAAGAATACCCCAGGGGAAGATATACTTATCTTGGTTCAGAAATCGGTGCCACCGACGTTGTTTTCCCAAGGATGCATCCGTTGAAACACAGCAGGCCAAATCGTGTTTCATCTCCAGATAAAAGGTGAAAAAACTTCAACTTTCGACCATATATCCAACTTACTTTTTGGAAAATCTATTTGTACCTGAGGATTAAGTTGATATCTGTTTACAGAATGGTGCACAACAAAATAGCCTCCAACAAAACACACTACTGAAAACACAACCGCTCACCTCCCATCCTCCCAATCCAAATTCATCATTCAAAATCCAAAATTTCAGACTTAAAATTCTGGATTCCTGAGCCCGATTCATCCATTGCCCTTCACTATTCATCCAAAATTCAACAGCCAACATTTAAAATTCAAATACCTTTGCGCCATGCTAACAATCAGCCAACGCGGCTATGAAATGCCCGCCTCCCCCATCAGAAAACTTGTTCCGTATGCTGAACAAGCCAAAAAAAAGGGGCTCACGGTGTTCCACCTGAACATCGGTCAGCCCGACATTGAAACGCCCAAGCCGGTACTGGATGCCGTGCGGCAATCCGATTTCAAAGTACTGGAATACAGCCACAGTGCAGGCAACGAAAGTTACCGGAAGAAACTGGTGCAGTATTACGCCGGAAAAGGCATTGACGTGAACCACCAGCAGATCATTGTGACCACAGGCGGTTCCGAAGCCATCCTTTTCGGATTTATGGCCTGCCTCGATCCGGGCGATGAAGTGATTATCCCCGAACCGTTTTACGCCAACTACAACGGATTCGCGGTGGAAGCGGGTGTGAAAGTGGTGCCGATCACCGCTTCTATTGAAACAGGATTTGCCCTGCCTCCTATCGCCGATTTTGAACAAAAGATTACCCCACGTACTAAAGCCATCATCATCTGTAACCCTAATAACCCTACAGGTTATTTGTACAGCAGGGAAGAACTTGATACCCTGAAAGAGATTGTGAAGAAACACAACCTCTACCTGTTCTCCGATGAGGCTTACCGTGAGTTCTGCTATACCGGTTCACATTTCAGTGCGATGCAACTGGAAGGAATCGAAGACCATGTTTTGCTGATGGACACCATTTCCAAACGCTATAGCGCCTGCGGCGGAAGAATCGGCGCGTTGGTGACCAAAAACCAGGCAGTACTGGATGCCGTAATGAAATTTGCGCAGGCCAGGCTCAGTCCGCCCTCCTTCGCTCAGATCGCCGGAGAAGCCGCCATTGATCTGCCCGAAAACTATTTCGACACCATCAAAGAAGAATACCTCCGCAGGAGAGACGCTGTTGTCTCAAGGCTGAACGCCATGCCGGGCGTAACCTGCCCCAACCCGGGCGGCGCGTTTTATGCGGTGGTGGAATTGCCCATTGCAGATTCGGATCATTTCTGCCAGTGGCTGCTGGAATCTTTCGAACACAACGGCGCCACGGTAATGATGGCTCCTGCAACCGGGTTCTACCAAACGCCAGGACTGGGTAAAAAAGAAGTGCGCATCGCTTATGTTTTGAACGAGGAATCCATTCACAAAGCAATGGATTGCCTGGAAGCGGCGCTTAAAGTGTACCCGGGAAGAACGTTATAATAAATTTCATTTCATATCCTGAACCGGCCATCCACAGTGGCCGGTTTTCTTTTGCCCCACCAAACACATATAATTTAAAATAATCTAATTAATTTTTAATCAATGATTCGTTTTTAAGTTGAATAGCTTCTAAAATCTCACATTATCGTAAAAAATATTTATCTGTTATAAAAGTTTTACTTTTCTTTGCTTCATCATCATCAAGCTGAACAGACTTTAATATCTACGCAACTATGTCAATGAGCCGTCGACTGGCCATGCTGCCCTTTGGGCTGCTGCTGGCCGTATTAGTTCTTAGTTTTATTTTTCCGGGCAACCCGGTGAATGGCATCAACCAGGAAGGTATCAGTTTTCCCGATACGGCCTGGATGCTGACTTCCACCGCCCTGGTACTGATTATGACGCCTGGTCTGGCATTCTTCTACGGAGGAATGGTGAGTAAGAAGAACGTGATTTCCACCATGCTGCAGAGTTTTATCTGCATGGCCGTGATCTCGATTCTGTGGGTAGTACTGGGTTTCAGCATGGCTTTTGGAGATTCCAACGGCGGTGTGATTGGGAATCCCGGCACCTTCTTTATGATGCAGGGTGTGCTGGGCGGAAAACCCTGGGAGTTGGCGCCCACTATTCCGTTGGTACTTTTCGCTATGTACCAGTTGAAGTTCGCCATCATCACACCAGCTTTAATAACGGGTGCGTTCGCAGAGAGAATAAGGTTTACATCTTATATATTATTTATAGTTCTTTTTTCGCTCTTTATTTATTGTCCGCTGGCACACGCCACCTGGCATCCGGAAGGCATCCTTTTTAAACTTGGGGTGCTCGACTTTGCAGGTGGAACGGTAGTACACATGAGTGCGGGATGGGCCGCCCTGGCAGGCGCATTGTACCTTAAAAAAAGGAACGAGCCCAGCCACAATCCTGCACGCGTAACGTATGTATTACTGGGTACGGGTTTGCTGTGGTTCGGATGGTTCGGTTTCAATGCCGGTTCCGCCTTTGGCGCAAACGGCCTGGCCGCCACCGCTCTCGCCACCACCAGTGCCGCCTCGGGTTCCGCCGCTTTCGCCTGGATCATCTTTGATGCCATCCGGGGCAGAAAGCCCTCAGCCATGGGCACCTGCATCGGAGCAGTAGTAGGACTGGTAGCCATAACACCGGCAGCCGGTTTCGTCACCATCTCCCATGCACTGGCCATCGGCATCATCAGCAGCATTGTAAGCAACCTGATGGTGGAACTGAGGACCCGCAGAACCAATATCGATGATACCCTGGATGTATTTCCATGCCATGGCATCGGCGGTATCACCGGTATGATCCTCACCGGCGTGTTCGCCAGCAAAAACGTGAATGCCAACATCGCGGAGAATGGACTGGTGTACGGAGAAACACACCTGTTCAGTGTACATCTCCTCGCGATGGTGGGCGTTTCACTCTTCGCTTTCTTCGGCACACTGCTGCTGTTGAAAGTGACCGATCTCATCACCCCACTCCGCGTTTCAGACGAGGAAGAGCGTGAGGGACTGGACCTCAGTCAGCATGGAGAAAGACTCTAGCTGACCACAAACAAGGCGTAGATATACAGTCATAATGGCAAGCAATCGTAGACTCCCCCCATTTCTATGGGGGGACCTTTTTAAAAGCCAGCAAAAACATTTTCGCTTACCGAATGGTGCCCTTTTTAAACCTATCCTCCCTGTTACCAACCAACTGCTTTTCCGGGACAACCCGGGCTTCAACCAACCTGTTTTAACCAAGACCAATTGCTTAGTAAAGCATAAGCCGGATTCGTGTGGGATCCGGCTTATTTATTTGGTATTGAAATTATGCAGATCATCAGAAATCAAGCATGTGCTATTATTTACTGCACAATCACTTTAAATAGAATTGATTTTAATTCAGAAAGAAAAAAGGTCACATTTCTTCATAGTCAGAATAGCTTTGAATCTATAACACCGAAAGCCTTATCAGAACAGGATTACAACGAAGCAGGATTCATAGGGAAATTTCAATCCCTGGTACCTTTTCTGCTACCTCTAAAAAATAAATACACCAATAAAAAAAGCCCGTAGAACTAACTTCTACAGGCTTTTTCTCTCTATTGTAGCGAGGAGCAGACTTGAACTGCCGACCTTCGGGTTATGAATCCGATGCTCTAACCAGCTGAGCTACCTCGCCAAAAGGAGTGCAAAGATAAAAGTATTTACCTTAAAACTCCATATCCTTTCCTAACTTTTTTTTAGGGCTCATTTTCAACCAATAGCCTGATAGTCAATTACCCACAAAACTCATTGCTCCGAAACGCGCACTTTCAACCTACTTTTTAAACAACCAGTAATCAAAATTGAACAGCTCCCTTCCCGCAGTAACATTTTGTCCCTTGAATGAAAAATACACATCGTGCACCCCCGTAACCGAATTAGCCACCGTTTCCGTAAAAGTCTTCCAGGCATCCCAACCTCCCGTGCGCGACACATTAATAGCAACGATTTTCGTTCCACCCACGCTATCGGCATATACTTCCAGCACACCGCCACCCAATCCCGCGGCAATAGATGCCGTGAACGTTTTAGGCGCTTCTTTTCCAAAATCAACATTGCGCACTTTGATGTACCCGCCATTCCTGACATCCGATACAAAAACACCTGTCTTCGGATGCTGGTCCGTTTTACAGTTTACCGCCCACGCGATAGTTTCAGCCTCTGTTTTCTGGTAAGGATTCAACACGCCTACCGGTGCCGGCCCTTCCTTCGAGATGTTAACCTGCGGAATAGTACCATCCGGATTATAACTAAACGACTCTATCGAACTGGAGCGCCCGTAACTACCGCCACCTTTCAACAATGCTGTGTGGTAAAACAAATATGACTTCCCTTTATAATCAATGATACCACCATGGTTGGTAAAACTGTTCGTCGGCTGCTCGGTCATGATTTTGCCTTTGTACACCCAGGGACCGGTGGGGCTCTTGCTCATGGCATAAGACAAACACTCCTTCCCTTTCTCCATACCGGCATACATCATATAATAGTTGCCGTTCCGCTTATAAAACCAGGGACCTTCTACATACATATCCTTGATTTCCGGCCGCTTCTCGTTCGCGTTGGGCGCATTGCCATTACCGCGCGGCGGCCGCACGCCGCCAAAAGTTTCAACAGTTTGAGGGATTTCATTGATCGCTCCGGAATAGGAAATCATGTCCTTGTTCAACTTCACGTAATACAGGTTCGGATTCCCCCAATAGAGATATGCCTGCCCATCGTCATCCACAAAAACCGTGGGGTCGATATTGTACCAGGTTCCTGTGGTGATCAGCGGCTTGCCGAGGGCATCCTTAAAAGGCCCGGTGGGACTATCCCCAACAGCCACACCAATAGACATATTGTTCTGTTCCGTTTGCACACAGATGTACCAATAAAATTTTCCATTGCGTTCAATACATTGCGCAGCCCAGGCCCGGTCGCGCGCCCAACTGAAAGATTCCAGCGCCAGCGGAATACCGTGGTCCGTCCAGTTCACCATATCGGATGAAGAAAATACGCGCCAGCGGGTCATGTAATAAAAATCAAACCCGGGAATATCATCACCGGTGTACATGTACACTTTGTTGTTGTACACCATGGGAGCCGGATCGGGCGTATAGGAAGTCTGAACAACGGGATTTTGCGCATTGGCATGCAGCCCCGTCAACGAAATGGCCAGCGCCATTAAAGCATTTCTTTTCATATTGCGTTTGTTGAGTATCGTTAGATGGTTTATGAAAGGGTTATTGACATAGAAACGACCGATTTATACGGATTTTAATCCAAAATGAAATCGGTTACATTTCTACCGGAACGCAATATAAAAAATAAATGTAGAAAGTACATTTATTTAAGATTTTTTATCTGAAGCAAGGAAGTTTATAAAACAAAACCAGCGGAGAGAACTCCGCCGGTACGATTGAAAATTGCTATAAAAGAAAATCAGTAGCCCGTATTCTGGGAAAGATTTTTATTGATGTCCCTTTCCGATTGCGGGATGGGCCACAACTCGTTGGTTCCTGCTATAAAATTCCGTTTGTGCAACAGGAAGTACCCTTCCGCATCCACGGGAAACTTCGTATAATTACCGGGATTGGTGGTCAGTTTCATGCCGGTGAACTGCCTGTTGAGTTCCTGAGCCGCGATGCCCCAGCGCAGGATATCATAGTACCGCAGTCCTTCAAAAGCGAACTCCACCCTTCTTTCCCTGCGGATGATTTTCATAAGTTCGGTGGTATTCGTGGTGGCAACAGCCGGCATGTTAACCGTGGCGCGTCCCCTAACCAGGTTGATCGTATTGTTCAGCAAAGACTGGTCTATTGTTTTTCCGGACTCCACCATACTTTCAAGATAACTCAGCAACACTTCAGCATAACGGATGATGGAGAAATTCCCGCCATAGTTCATGAGGTTACCCGAGAAGCCTTCGTCCATGAATTTGCTGATGCAATACCCGCTCCACACGGCATATTTGTTCATCCTGTCGGGGGAGGAAGTGGAATCAGGGTGCGCTTTGTACACCTGTCCTTTGAATACTGATCTATCGGAAATGAGCAGGGTATAATCAAGGCGGGGATCACGGTTCTCGTAAGGCTTATCCGGATTATACAACGGCGATTCAGTAACCGGTTTACCATCGGTGCATTCAAATTCCTTCGCGAGTTCGTTGTAAGGAGAAAACTGGTGCCATCCGCCCCATGCTTCGGGGTAGAGGTATTGCAGCATTACATGGCTGTACACATCCTGCTGGAACTGCGAACTGAGCACCACTTCATTGTTCAGTTCATTGGCCTGCCAGAAAAGGCCCTTGTAATAAGGTTGAATGCTGTAAACATTGTTGTCGATAATAGTTTTGTAAGTGGTTACCGCATCTTCCCATTTTTTTGCGGCCATCTGCAACCTCCCGAGAATGGCGAGCGCCGCGCCGGCTGTAATACGGCCATTTTCAGCGGCCGGTCTGGAAGGGGGCAATACCGGAGCGCTTTCTTTGAGTTCTTTTTCCGCGAAGGCCCATACTTCATTCTTAGCAGTTCTGGACACACTGTTCGCTTCATCCACCGTGAGCACTTTTGTAACCAGTGGCACATCGCCGAAATATAAAGCCAGGTTGAAGTATTCGTATGCCCGGAGTGTTCGCACTTCAGCCGTAAAAATGGCTTTTTTATTGGCGTCCATCGTGATGGCATCAATGTGCGACAGGAAGTTGTTGCAGGTGGCGATCTTTGCGTAGGAACTCTGCCAGTAACCACGGGTCACCCAGTAATCGGAAGTGAGTGTTCCGTCTGTTACGTGGTCGGGGATCAGTTCTTTCTCCGATCCGTTGCCGGCCATGAGGTCAAGATACAACAAACCTCTGGGCATCCAGAAGTCCTCTCCTTTCCAGCCGCCGCCTGTATTGTAACACCCTACCAACGCCAGTTGCGCATCGTTTTCTGTTTTCCAGAACGTGGCGTCGGAAACAGCGTCCAGCGGTTGTTTGTCGAAAAAATCTTTTTTACATCCGGCCATCCACATGGTCATGGTTAACAAAAGGGCACCGAAAGTATATTGCTTTATGACAAGTAATTGTTTCATGATTTTTCTTTTTAATCCTTAGAATTTCACATTCACGCCAAAAGTGTACACGCTGGTGATGGGATAGAACGGACTATTATCACCTGTTGACTGGCTCATTTCCGGATCCCATCCCTGGTAGAAATTGTTGATAGAGAAAAGGTTCTGACCGCTGAAGAATATGCGGCACCTTTCAATACCGGCTTTTCCAACCACCGAGGCGGGAAGTGTATAGCCCAACTGGATATTTTTCACCCGGAGGAAAGACGCGTTCCTGTTCCAGAAAGTGGAAGTAAGAATGGTTCCGCTCCCCATGTTCAGTTTACTCATTTTAATATACTGCGCATTGGGATCAGGATTATCCGTAGTCCAGCGGTTATCCGCCTGCCAACGTTGTACCTGGCCGCTGTTGTAGAACGCGAAAGCCTGGTAGGAACCCATTTGTTTTTCGAAGCCACCCAGTCCGTGCAGCAATACCATCAGGTCGAACCCTTTGTAATCCGCGGTGAGTGTGGCGCCAAAGGAATATTTGGGAAAGGTGGAGCCGATGATGGTACGGTCGTAAGTAGCATCTACTTTTCCGTCGGGAATACCATCGGGACCACTGATGTCTTTGTATTTTACGAAACCGGGTTCGGCCGCGTAAGGTTGTGCCGGTGACCTCGCAATATCTGCGGCATCAACAAATAGGCCATCCGCCACATATCCATAGATCGCGTTCATCGGGCTGCCAACGAACAATCCCTTACTGATATCTTCCTCTAATCCCCCGCCGAGTTTCGTGATGCTGTTCTTTACATAAGAGAAGTTGGGTGAGATGCCAAAATTGAAATCACCGATCCTGTCCCGGTAATTCAGCAACAATTCAAAACCGGTATTCTTCACTTCTCCCGCGTTCACTTCAGAAGTTCCGAGTCCCAGCACACTGGATACCGTGATGTTGTAAAGAATATCAGAGGTGGTTTTATTGAAATAATCGAATACCAGTCCCAGTTTTCCGTTGAAGAAATCTGCATCCAGTCCAATGTCTGTCACCTGTGTTTTTTCCCAGGTAATGTTGCCGTTCGCGAGTGTTGTCACCCTTGCACCGGAAGCCAGAGCGCCGCCGAAAGTATAGTTCTGCCCCAGGCTTAACAGGTTCTGGTAGGGATAGTTTCCTACATTCTGATTACCCAGTTTACCCCAGGAAGCGCGGAGTTTCAGGTTGTTGATCCAAGATACGTTATCGCGCAGAAAGTTTTCTTCAGAAATTCTCCAGCCTGCGGAGAAGGAAGGGAACACACCCCATCTTCCTTCTGATGGAAACCTGGAAGTACCGTCATACCGGGCATTTGCTTCCAATAAATATTTGCCGTTGAAATTATAATTGATGCGTCCGAAGTACGACCGGAGCGCCCACTCGGAGCCGGAACCGAAGGCCTGCATGTTGCTGGCCGCTCCGGCATTTATTTCGTACAATTCATTATTGGGGAAATTATCCCTGAAAGCGCGTGTCCAGTCTTCCCGGAATTCTTCCTGCGAAAAACCCGCGAGCGCACTGATGGTATGGTCACCAAAAGTTTTGGTATAGTTGGCGAGCGCCTGCAGGGTGAGTAAAGAGTTGTCTCCGGACTGAACGGAAAGATTACTTGGCCCTACGGTTTTGAACTGATCGAACACGAAGGTGGAAGCGAAACTGTTGTCGGCATAATTCGTATAGTTGTAGCCCGCTTTTCCGGTAAGCGTGAACCCTTTGAATGCTTCCCAGGCCAGTTCGGCACCGCCGAGGAAGAATTTGTTTTTACGGTTCACGAATGATTTACTGTCGAGCCAGGCTTCAGGACTGTAGTTGTCCTGGTAACCGTAAGTGCCGTCTGATTTTTTTCCCGCGAAAATCGGTCCCTGCCTTACGGCGAAACCAATCATGCTGGTCATTTCGCCATCGTATTGCCGGGGTTCATCGGTATTCGCGGCGTTCCCACTCAAGTTCACGCGCAGCGTAAGGTTATCTTTCAGCTTGCTGTCGAAGTTGAGGAGAATATTGTATTTATTGTACGTATTCTTTCTTACCAGACCATCCTGCGACAGGTATCCCACAGAGAACAAATAAGTATTCTTCGCGTCGCCACCCGTAAAACTCAGGTTGTGGTTGGTCTGAAATCCGGAACCTGAGTTGAGCAGGTTTTTAAGGTGCGGCACATTGGGAAAATTATCAGGATCTGAACCATCGCGGAACTTCTCAATATCGCTGGTGCTATAGGTTGGTGATTGTCCGGCATTCACGTTGGCTTCGTTGGTGAGCGTGGCGAATTCCCATGATGGCACAAAATCGGGGAGTTCGGTCACTTTCTGCCAACCCACGTAACTGTTGTAACTGAGTTGAAGTTTGCCCCGTTGCCCCCGTTTAGTTTCGATGAGGATAACGCCGTTGGCGGCACGTGTTCCGTATATGGAAGCGGAAGCGGCATCCTTCAGCACGGAAATACTTTTGATGTTGTTCGGATCCACATCATTGATGGAGGAAGCGAGTCCGTCCACCAGTATCAATGGACTGTTGCCTGCACCGGAAAAGGTGCCCAATCCCCTGATGGTAATGCCGGCGCCATCGTTTCCCGGCCTTCCTGAACCCTGTGCTATTGTTACCCCACTGGCAAGTCCCGCAAGGGCTTGTGAAGCCTGGGTAATAGGCCTGTTTTCAATATCTTTCGCGGACACACTCGACACTGCTCCGGTAAGGTTTACTTTTTTCTGTGTGCCGAAGCCCACCACTACTACATCGTTCAAACTATTGGCAACAGGTGTGAGCACCACCGTAACGGTTGCCGCGCTGCCCAAGGGTACTTCTTTGGTTTCGTAACCAACGGCACTTACCACCAGCACACCTTTATCGCCGGGAATATTCAGTTCAAAAGATCCGTCGGCCGAAGTCGCTGTACCAATACCGCTTTCCTTCTCCTGCACGGTAGCACCTTCCACCGGCGCACCATCCGCAGCCAGCACTTTACCTGTGAGCGTTCTTGCATTCATGGTACCCGCGTCCGGCTTCTCCTTCGAAGCCGCTGCATCAGTTATCCTGGTGAGAAATACCCGCGCCCGCTCATCTACATCCACCCTTATGTTCAGGGGCGTGAGCATCCTTGCGAATAATGTTTCAAGGCGTTCATCCTTTGCTTCTACGGTGATCCGCCTGTCTGTCATGATTAATTCAGGACTGTAATACAAGCGTACACCCGTTTTCGTTTCCACCTCTCTTAATACTTTTTTCAAAGCCGCTTCTTTTACGGAGAGCGTCACTTTTTTGCTGAGTGGCGACTGGCCCAGGGTTTCGCTCGCAAACGAATTGAGGAAAGTGAGCAACACGATGAGTGGAATAGCAGAAATTTTCATAATGGCGATACCAATGGAAATAATTGAATTTCTCATAAATTGCAATCGTTTAGTTGATTGTTGAAGATTTACTGAACAAGCCGTACGGCGCAACCACGCTTTAGTACAGCACCGGGCCTGTAATGCTTCCAACATTGCGGGCCCTTTCATAAAGGGAATTCTCTTTTACAACAGTTGTCCTGGTTTTATGGTGAAGGAATAAAATACACTTACCTACAACCTTTCGAATACACCACCACATTGCCGTCCACCACCTCGTAGCGGGCGTTGATAATACGGCATACCACATCCAGTTTTTCATAGAAAGGTTCATCTTCCAGCACAGCCGTTACCGAACATTGTGCCATGATGTTTTCATCAAAAAGAACCGGGATACCATAAGCATGTTCCAGTTGTTGAAACACTTCTGCCGCGGGCCTGGCCTCAAACCTGGTCACAATAGGGCTGCCACCTAAAACAACGGGACTTCCCACCACATCTTTCTCCAGCAACAAGGTTTTTGCGTTCAATTTCACTTGCTGGTTTGGCATCAGTAATATTCCGCCGGGCTGTGTTCCTTTCTTCTTCGCCGCAACAAATGCTTCGGCCTTAAAAACAGAAACCTTTCCGGTTTTCACCTTTACCCCCACTTCATTCGAGCCTGCACCGGCATTTACCCAAAAGCTTGTGCCCAAAACCCTGGTTACTATTTTCCCGGTGTATACCACAAAAGGATGGTCCTGGTCTTTGATGACATTGAAGAAAGCCGCGCCTTCCAGGAAAACCGCTCTTTCCCCATTGGCGCCATTCCTGTTGCAAACAAGTCTTCCGCCCTTCATCAGTTCCACCTTGGAGCCATCTTTCAATACCACAGCCATTACCGTATCCGTATTGTTTACATATTCCACATTTCCGCTGGTTGTAGCGGCACGGAAAGATTCGAGTGAAAGTTCCCGCGCAACTGAATTATCCTGATAACCACGCAACGCCAGCCAACCGGCCAACAATAAAATACTTGCAGCGGCCCACCAGTATTTCCTAAACGAAAGCATGACTTTAGAACGCCCGGTATTACGGAGTTCTGGCAATGCTGCGGCAACCGGCACTTCGTGTGCCTCCTCATCCGCAATGCGCGCCATCAGTTTTTCCACCTCAACTTCCACTTCAGCAGGAGACAATTCTTCCTGCGCGGAAACAAGTGTTCGTACCACGAGGTTGGCCGTGGCCACCCATTCAATCTTATCGGGATTTTCAGCGAGCCATTGTTGCCATAGCAGGGCATCTTCCTCGCTGTTATCAAGGATCCATCTTCTGAAAGAAGCGCTGGCTATAATGTCGTCGATATTCCTGATGATGGGTTGTGGCATCTGAAAAAACTACAATGGTCTCTATTCAATACACCGGCAACCGGAATATCTAACCATTCAATTTGATTTTTTTAGAAAAAAAGTATTCCAAACGCAAGCAGCATCAACTCATGCCCATTTGCGCGGAAAGAAAGACGTTTCAGTCTGGTGATGGAAAGGTGAAGCAGGTTATACACCGCTTGCCTGCTTAATCCCATGATCCTGGCGATCTCGTCATGGTCGGCCTCCAGGTAAAAACGGAGGTAAATAATTTCCTGCTGGCGGCGCGAAAGCGTGCCGAGGATGCGAAACACAAGTGCGCTTCTCGCGGTACTTTCTTCCTGTAAAGTCCGCAACAACTCAGGAGATTCAATATCGGCAGGCAGAAAGTGTTCAAATTCCAGGGGCACGGCCAGGGTGCCTTTTTTTGCGTTCAGCAAACGTTCGATTTTCCGCCGCAACGCTTTAAACAGGTAGTTCCTAACGGACGCCGTTTCGCCGATGTTGGCCCTGTTCTTCCACAATACCAGGAACAATTCCTGGATGGCGTCTTTCACAAGTTCGGGATCGCTGGTGAATTTTTTACCGTAATCGTACAGCAGCGCGTAATGCTTTTTTACAAGCTGCTCCAGGCACGACTGGTCTCCGTTTCTAAAACCTGTCCACAATAATTCATCGCCGTTCCTCACTTCCATGGCAAACATGATTTAATTAACCAGGGGAATTTCCATTTCACTGTATGTTCTTCACATCAGTATATACAGCGCACAAAAATCCTGTTAATTTTCCAGAGCGGCATGTGGCATAGTCACTAAAACTTGCACTATATTAACGTAGCAATCACCAAGCGGAAATACTTTAATAAATTGCCTTAAACTTAGGTGGAGCAATAGGGCTTACTGATAAATATCCCGCTACATCCAGCCCATTCATTCAACAATAATCCTTCATAAACATACAGCATGAAAAGACGGACTGTTATCAAAACGATTGCCGGCGCGGCGCCCGCAGCCTTTCTTTCCAGATTCCTCCAGGATGAACTGATCAGTTTTCTGCCCTCAGGTGAAGAAGCCTTTGCCAAAGGCCCATTCAAACCAGATTGGGAATCACTGAAACAATATAAAACACCAGACTGGTTCATCAATGCCAAGTTCGGCATCTGGGCGCATTGGGGCCCGCAGTGTCAACCGGAACGCGGCGACTGGTATGCGCGGCACATGTACGACGAAGGATCGGACCAATACAGGTACCACGTAGAAAAATATGGCCATCCTTCCGAATTCGGCTTTAAAGATGTAATCCATGAATGGAAAGCCGAAAAGTGGAACCCCGACGAGCTGCTGGCGCTCTATAAAAAAGCAGGTGCCCAGTATTTTGTGGCCCTCGCCAACCACCACGACAACATGGACTTATACGATTCAAAGCATCAGCCCTGGAACTCCGTTAAAGTGGGTCCGAAAAAAGACCTGGTGGGCGGATGGGCAAAAGCAGCCCGCAAACATGGCCTGCACTTCGGTGTAAGTGTGCACGCGGCCCACGCCTGGAGCTGGATGGAAACAGCACAACGCTCCGACAAAAAAGGACCGAAAGCAGGCATTCCTTATGATGGCAACGTTACAAAAGCCGATGGCAAAGGAAAATGGTGGGATGGTATGGACCCGCAGGAACTGTATGCGCAAAACCACCCACTGTCTAAGAACAGTGAAAACACCGGCACCATTCACAGCCAATGGAACTGGGGCAACGGCGTTACGCCACCCAGCAAGGAATATTGCGAAAAGTTCTACAAACGAACCATCGAACTCATCAACAAATACGACCCCAAACTTGTGTACTTTGATGATACCGCACTTCCGCTATGGCCCGTAAGTGATGCCGGATTGCGCATCGCCGCGCACATGTACAACCGCAGTATTAAAAAGCACGGTAAACTGGAAGCAGTAATCAACGGAAAAATTCTGGACGAAGAACAGCGCAAAACCATGGTATGGGACATTGAACGCGGACAAAGCGACAAGATCGAACCCCTACCCTGGCAAACCTGCACATGCATCGGTAGTTGGCATTACGACAGAAGAATCTACGACAACAATCATTATAAGTCTGCCCAGACTGTGATCCACATGCTGGTGGATATCGTAAGC
The DNA here is from genome assembly GCA_946482545.1 of uncultured Flavihumibacter sp. The sequence continues at coordinate 14,698 of CAMLRX010000105.1, forward strand.
AAAAACGGGAATCTGCTGCTCAGCGTGCCGCTTCGCGGCGACGGCTCTCTTGACGATAAGGCGAGGAAAACAGTAGAAGGCATTGCCACCTGGATGCAGGTGAACAGCGAAGCAATTGTTGGCACCCGCCCATGGAAAACTTTCGGCGAAGGCCCCTCCCTCGCAAAAGCAGCACCACTCACGGCCCAGGGCTTCAACGAAGGAAAAGCCGGACCTTCCACGCATGAAGATGTGCGCTTCACCAGCAAAGGCGATACACTTTACGCGATCGTAATGGGCAGACCCGCCAACAATATTTTCCGGATCAAAAGTTTAAAGCAGGGCAATCAATATGGGAAAAACATTACTTCAGCCACCCTGCTGGGTACAGGCAACGTGAAAATGACCAATGGCAGCGAAGCGCTTACCCTCGAAATACCCGCATCGGCACCGGACCAGGTAGCTTACGTTTTCAAACTCAGTTAAAAAAGCAGGGCGTCCCATTGCGGGACGCCCTGTTATAAAAATGGGAAGACCTTGTATTTACGATGCCGCTTCGTGGTGAAAAGCTTTTTTATATTCACGCGGCGACTTAAACATCACCTGTTTGAACTGGTGGTTGAAATGCGAAATATTATTGTACCCGCACATAAAACTGATTTCAGACACCGTAAGGTCATCTTCCAGCAATAACCTGCATGCGTTCCAGACCCGAACCTCCGTAAGGAACTGGAAATAACTTTTGCGCGTGCGGCTCTTGAAAAAACGGCAAAAAGAATGTGGCGACATGTGCACCAACGCAGCCACTGATTCGAGAGAAATCTTATCGCCGTAATTGCTCATCGTATAATCGAACACTTTCGATATCCTGGATTGATCGGGAATACTTACATGGTTGGAATACCCGTTGGCAGACAATAACGTACCGCTATTTTCTTCTGCCATCCGCTCCAGCAAAGTAAACAGCAGAATAAGCCGTTTCACTGGTGTTGCAGCCACCATTTCCTCCATCAGTCCCGCAACCTCTTCCGCCAACGCGCCTGTAAGCCGGATGCCATTGCAGGCGGCCTGGAACAATTTCCGGATAGAAGCCGTTTCAGCACTGTTCAGAAAAGTACCCCCCATGATGCCGGGTAAAAACTTCACACATACGCTGCCACCGTTATTCATACCCGTTTCATCCAGCACCACCGGTTCGTGGTGGAAACAATGCGGCAGATAAGGACCCAGCAAGAATACATCTCCTTTACTGAAACGCCCCGCATGGTCGCCGATCAAACAAACACCTTCTCCCTTTTTCACATACACGATTTCCAGCTCGGGATGGCAGTGCCAGTTGTTGGCAAGATCTTCCTCCAACTGCTCACGTACCGCAAGTGTCGCTTCCTGTATGGGCATTGACCACATCAGGTCCTGAGGGATATTCGTAAAATGTTTCTGATCCATCACTTAAAATTTTGAGTTCACTTCCTGCCATCCGTTTTCTAACTTATATCACTCCTTGTACGCAGCAGTCAGACCCGGATTATCTTCCAGATCAAGGCACAAGCAATAACGCTTAATTGCTGCCAGGATTTAAATGGTAAAAGAATGCGGACATGTTGCAAGTAAACATTGCAATGTATCATCCTGAACATGCGGCTGTTTTTATAAAGAAGAAGCGGGAAAAACGCCACAGAAAATGGCTGGAGATATAGCATTGGCAAATCGTTTATTATGAACATAGCGGCAACCAGTGTAGCATTCGTTTATACATATCCGTCTTAACGTGTATTCACCCCACGATTCCATAAAAAAGAAAAGGAACTACACCAATCACAAAACACACATAAATGCTGCAAAAGCAACCTTGAGACCACAACAAATTTATCGCCATCTCATTAGCTATCTTTATCCTAAACAGACTTTCTATTATACAAAAGAGACCCTTCCCCTTAACCACAAAGCGCACAGCACACCTTCACAAGAGAATTAACTTATGGCATAAAACACCATAACGTTCATCAGCAGTAACCCCTGCTTTCCGAAAAAAAATTTGCAGGAACCAATCAAAACAATAGTTTTGAAACCGATTGCATTTTAGGAGTACGGGAATTTCTCCAGGAATAGTTCAGGACCTGCCTTGCCAGTTACGCCAATGAATCCACCACTTTATTTAACCATAATACCAACGTTTCATTTACCATTTCCGGTTAACCTTCAAATTCAAAACAGCCATCATGAAATTACTAACGATCGCATTGCTCCTGCTCTTCCTTACGGGCAGTCATTGCTTTGCCCAAAACGAGGACACCACACAATCTCAAAGGGCCGTCACCAATGCGCCGGGGTTTGTTTACCCGAGAATCGACAACCAGTTGCGCGGCATCTTCCGTTTTAAAGCGCCCGAAGCCAAAAAGATCCAACTTGACCTCGGAAAGAAATACGATATGGTGATGGGTGCAGACAGCTTCTGGACCGTAACCACAGCGCCGCTCGCACCGGGTTTCCACTATTATTTCCTGTGGATCGACGGCGTTCGCGTAGCCGATCCGGCCAGCGTATCCTACTTCGGAACGGGCAGGTGGACCAGCGGCATTGAAGTGCCTACCGGCGAAGACTTTTTCACCGCCAAACAAGTGCCGCATGGCGAAGTGCGTGGTGTTTACTATTACTCGAACACCATGAAGGAAACCCGTCGCTGCTTCGTATATACCCCACCGGGATACGATGCCGATCTGAAAAAAAGATATCCCGTGCTATATCTCCAACACGGCATGGCGGAAGATGAAACAGGCTGGTCGAACCAGGGCTATATGAACTTCATCCTCGACAACCTGATTGCCGAAGGAAAAGCCAAACCTATGATCGTGGTAATGGAAAGCGGCAACATAGAAGAAGCTTTCCGTCCAAAGCCGGGAGAAGATGTAAATGAAGCCAGAAGCAGGTTCGGCGCCTCTTTCACGCCCATGCTCCTGAATGACCTGATTCCTATGGTCGATAAAAACTTCCGCACACTTACCGACCGCAACAACAGGGCCATGGCCGGATTATCCTGGGGTGGCTTCCAAACCTTCCAGATTACCTTGAACAACCTGGACAAATTCGCTTACATCGGCGGATTCAGCGGAGCGGGCATGTTCAACGTACAAACTGAATTAAAGACCGCCTACAACGGCGCTTTCAGCGACCCGGACGCCTTCAACAAAAAAGTAAAAGTACTGTTCCTCGGCATCGGCACCGAAGAAGGACAACGCATGAAAGCGCTGAGTGAAGGACTGAAGACCGCGGGCATCAACAATGTGTATTACGAATCCAAAGGTACCGCCCACGAATGGCACACCTGGAGAAGATGCCTCCACGAGTTCGCGCCACTGCTCTTCAAATAAACCAACTATTCCCTCAAAAACGATCCGCCATGCGCCCACACCATTTTCTTGTATGCGTAGTAATCCTTATTTCCGGTTCACTCCTGGCCCAGCCACCCAGAGGGCCGATGGTGATTTCACCACAGGTCCATCCTGATAAGAAAGTCACTTTCCGATACCTGGCCCCACTGGCAAAAGAAGTAAAGCTGAGCGCCCAGTTCGAGAAAGCCCCGCTTTCCATGACCAAAGATTCCATCGGCATTTGGAGCGTAACTACCAACTCGGTAAAGCCAGATATCTATCCCTACAGCTTTGTAGTAGATGGCATTACCGTGA
>CAMLRX010000106.1 GCA_946482545.1 uncultured Flavihumibacter sp.
TGTTTATTTTGATTTGATGATGATGACGCCGTTTTTGCCTTTGTCGCCGTATTTGGCAGTGGCAGATTCATTTTTCAGCACATCAATGGATTCGATGGTAGCAGGTTCCACCTTCAGTGCCTCGTATTCTTTCCAACTGTATTCTTTTCCGTTATAGATTACCAACCCTTCAAATTGTTTACCATCTGCTCTGCGGTTGATTAATATAGTCTCAGGTCCTTGTTGGGTAGATTTCTTGTGTCCTTCCACTACCACTTCTTCTTTTGCCTTGTTTTTGGCATCCGCCACTACAACACCTTTCGAGGGGGTGGTACCGTAGCCTACCACAACCACTTCCTCAACGGCTCCTGCATTTTTCTTAGTGGTGATGAGGATGACACCGTTCTTCCCCCTTTCACCATAGATCGCTGTAGCGGAAGCACCTTTCAGAATGCTGATCGATTTGATGTCATCCGGCACAATGTCTTCTGTATCGAAATCTTCTTTTGCCGGAACACCATCAATTACAAACAATGGTTTTTTGGTGGTATCATTTGAGCCGCGCACCATTATTTTGGTAGTGCCTAAGTGATTGGTTTTCCCCTGGTTCTCCAACACTTTGTGCTGATCAAGACTGGCATCCACTTTATTGTCGTAACTGAATGTTTCGTTCAGCGCCCTGTTGCTTACTTTGATGCTTCTTACTTCGCCTTTCACCTTTGGTGCGCCGGTATCGCCGCTTACTTTAGGCGGAGCAGGTGGCGGCGGTGGTGGAACATACTTTCCATACTTTTTAGTGAACGCTTGCTTTTGCGCAGCACTTGCAAAATCATATACCTCTTTCTTTCCACTTTTTAAGGTAACGATAACTTCTCCATCTGGTGATTTCATAGAAACGTACTTCACATCCGGGTTTCTCTTAAAGAAATCAAAAGAAGGCTTTTCTTCTGAAAACTCAATCGGGGGTGGCGGGGGCGCCGGCACATCCATTACGGGAGGAGCAGGTGGTGGCGGAGGCTGCATGCCTGCCATACTGCGAAAAGAAAGTACTGTGGCGGCCATCAGTGGCAGCACAAAGAGGAAGCGCACCGCATGTACGCGGGCGGTTTTGTTTTTGTTCATCATGGCTATACGTTTTTTAAGGAATGAAAAACCGAATGGCGCCACAAACCGATGTGGCAATCCACTCATTACTTTTAGCAAGAGTAACTGGTATTCTTTCGGGGCAATGCCCTGTTTTAAAACTTCTTCATCGGCCAGGAACTCCAGGTTCTGCCGGATGGCGCTCCGCAACAACCAGGCGAATGGATTGAACCACATCACCAGGCAGAGGAACTCCGCAAGTAATAAATCAACAGTATGTTTCTGGCGCACATGGACGTATTCGTGGAGGAGTATGCGCTGCAACTCTCCATCGGTATGCGATGCCGGGTTAATGAATATATTGTTGCCGAAAGAAAAATGACTGGAGCCATCGGGCAACGCGAATACCTTAACCGGACCATCCTGCAACAACACGGCCTTTCTTTTCAGCATGAGGAAAGAACTGACGTTCAACAACAATCTTCCTACAAAAAAGACCATCCCCGCCAGCAACAATATTCCGGCGATCCGCAACGGGTCACTGAAAAATGAGACCTCTTCTCCACGGCCCATCAACATACGGAGCTGCTCCAGGTCCAGCAACGGTACAGCCTCCATCACAACCGGTCCTGTAGCGCCCGGTTCCAGGAAATCGTACACATTCAGGAATGGTAGTAAAAAAGACAATAAAGAATACCCCAGCAAATACCATCGGTTCCATTTGTAAAAGGTGAGTTTCCGCAGGAACACCCAGTAAAATGTGGTGACTACGGCAAGCGATATCGATAGTTTGATCAGGTACAACAGCATAGCAATAAGTTTATCTGTTCGATTGATGGATCATTTCCAGGATTTCCTTCAACTCCGCTTCGCTGATCTGCTGCTCCTTCGCGAAGAAAGCGACCAGTTCCTTGTAAGAATTGTCAAAGTAGTTGCGCACCACGCCGGTAAGGAATTGTTTTTTATACAGTTCCTCACTCACCAGGGGTTCATACTCGTACATCAATCCGCGTTTGGTCCCTTTCACATAGCCCTTCTTCTCCAGGTTCTTGATGGTGGAAGTAAATGTATTGTAATGCGGCTGCGGTTCAGGTATCTTATCGAGGAAGTCTTTCACGAAGCCGTTGCCCGTTTTCCAGATGGCCAGCATCGCTTCTTCTTCCTGCTTGGTGAGGCGCTCTAACTTTTCCATTTCCGAAGTTTTCGTAAATTTACGAAAGTTTCGGAAATGAAGAAATTTATTTTTATAGGTACTGTCGCTTGGAGCGACGGTACCGATAGCGGCGGAATCGGGGATCGTGGAAACGTAAAGCCCCTCCGCTTCCGGAGGGGCTTGGGGTTACCGATGCCGTCGCTAGGAGCGACAGCATCGGTTGGGCAAAAGTTATTTAACGAGATCGAATTTTACGCCGAAGTTGTAGCGGGGTTGGTAGAATTCGTTCTGCATGGTTCTGTCTTTGGCGCCCTGGTAGTAACGCAAAGATTGGTTGGTGAGGTTCGTGGCTTCACCAAATACGCGCATACGTGGCGTTACAGCGTAAGAAGCGTTCAGGTCAAGGAAGAACTGTTTGTCGTAGTAACGGTCTTCAAAGGCATCTCCCCCAAGTTCATCGATGTAAGCGGCGGTGTAATTGGCGGAAATGCGGGCCAGGAAACGGCTGTTTTCATAAGAAAGTGACGCGTTCACCATGTGTGGCGCGGTTCCGGGCAGGGTAAGACCGGTCCTCAAATCGCCATCGGCATTGTAGATGCCCTTTGCTTTGGATTTGGTATAAGTATAGTTGGCGTAGATGCCGAAGCCTTTCCAGAAGCCGGGGAGGAAGTCGAACTGGCGTTGAAGGGCTACTTCAAAACCGTACACCTGCACGTTGTCGCCGTTGCGGGGTTGGAAGAAGGTCCAATCGGTTGCGGCAGGAATGGGGTTCGGTGTAATATCGGGGAAGGCGGCGGCGAATTTGGTGTTCGTGAAATTCTCGTCGCGGTAAACGTACATGAACTGATCCACTGTTTTGTAGAATACGCCTCCGGAGATAAGTCCGATAGATTTATAATAATTTTCGAACATCAGGTCGAAGTTGTTGGCGCGGGAAGCTTTAAGGTTGGGGTTTCCAACAAAAAGTTCGTTGTCACCGGGCAGTACATTGAAGTAAGGCACGAGGTCGTAATAATTGGGGCGGGCGATGGAGTTGGTCCAGGCCAGTCTTACGATCGCATTCTTCGTTATATCATATTTGAAGGAAAGGTGCGGCAGGATGTTGAGGTAGTCGTTTTTATTGGTTTGTTTGCCGAGCAGGTTCTCTTCGTCTTCCACCACATTACCGGTGTATTCACTGGAGGTATTTTCAAAACGAAGACCAGCGATCATCCCCAGTTTACGGCTCCATTGTTGTTGCCACATGGCATAACCGGCGAACAGGGTTTCTTTGGCATCGTAGTTTGCAGCCAGGTATTCAGCGGGAATATCTTCTGATTCAAAAAGACTGGTATTGGTAAGGTTCAATCCACCGAGATACGCGGGATCCACAAACATACCGGCATTGTATTTAGAACCCGGGTTGAAATCTTTTCCACTGTGCATTACCGTTGGAACCGAACCCATGTTTTCAAAGATATCTTCGTTGCTGCCCACGGGCGCGTATTCAAAGAAATTGTTGTTGCGCACTTTGTTTTTGATGCGCAGGCTGGTACCGAATTTCAGGAAGCCATCTTTCTCCTTCACAGCCGTGAAAGGAATGCTCAGGTTCACACGACCACTCTTTTCTGTTTCATACTGGTCCTGGAATTGCTCGGTAATTTCACGTAGTTCGAAATCAGAAGCCGTTAATTCATCTGTTACGATCGGACTTCTTTTATCGGAAGCATTCGCAAATACGGCGGCATCTTTGGAACGGAAGCTGATGTACCTTTCATGTGGACGTTCTTCGCTGGCGCGGGAGAATCCGAATGACCAATCGAGTTTCAATCCTTTTCCGAAGATATGATCACCTTTCAAACTGTAGTTCTGCGCGCGCTGGTCCTCCAGGCGGCGGCTCTTTACGCGGTCGCTGTTCAACCCACCTTTGGTTTCTCTTCTCACCTCTCCTACGTAACCTGTAATGTTATCGTTGGCATCGTATTCTGGTTCGATATCAGTAGCAGTGTAGCGGAGACGGTTCTCCCAGTCATCTCGCCAGTTGTACATACTGCGGAACATGATGTTGGTGCGTGTATTGGGCTGGAAGTCGATGCTGGCGCCAATGCTGCGGCGCGTACGGTCTACAAAGTATTTTCTGATCTCGAATTCATCGGTATACACGTTTCCGAAATCATCTTCTTTCCAGGTGGCTTCCACGTCATCGGAACCATATTTATTGGAATTGATAGAACCGTTTAACAGGATGCCCAGTTTGTTTTTTGCGAACCTGTTTCCTGCGATGAAAGAACCGGTATAGCCTGCTTTTCCACGGATGGGGTTGTAGATAGCAGAGCTGGTACCTGAAATGCGCAATCCATTGGGTGCGGCCCTGGTCACGAGGTTCACGGAACCACCGATGGCATCAGCGTCCAGGTCGGGTGTAAGGGTTTTGTTCACCTGGATGGTCTGGATCATATCGGAAGGGATTAGGTCCATTTGAACGCGGCGGTTGTCGCCTTCGGCGGAAGGGATACGGTCACCATTAAGCGTAACGGAGTTCAGTTCGGGAGAGAGTCCGCGAATGATGATGTTGCGCGCTTCGCCCTGGTCGTTCTGCATGGTTACGCCGGGAATACGTTTCATTGCGTCTCCGATGTTGGCATCTGGGAAACGACCGATCTGATCGGCGGAAACCACGTTGGTGATGTTGAAGTTGTTCTTTTGCTGGTTCAGTCCGCGGGCCTGGCCACGGAGCCTGTCGCCCAGTACGATCACTTCTTTCTGAACGGTGATACCGGGTTTGAGTACGAAACTGAGCGAAGCGGTTCCGGAGGCGGGCACATTGATTTCTGTGTTTACATCTTCGTATCCGATGTAGGTGATGCGTATTGTGTGTTTACCGGCTGGAAGGCCAGCGAGTTGGGCCTCTCCATCATTATCGGTATTCCAGGCGCGGGTAAGCGTGGTACTTACAATAGTGGCGCCGGGGAGGTTCAGTTTCTGATCGTCGGTAATTTTAATGGTCACGATTCCTTTCTGCGCCAGGGCAGAAAATTGGAATACCAACAGGAAAAGACCGGAAAATAGCAGGATTTTTTTCATTCCGCAGTAGTTTTTAATCTGCGGCGAAAGTAGAAGGCCTGTGTTACGGAATTGTTGCTAAAGGGTGATGGATGTGTTAAGTTTTTAGGAGGAGGGTAGCATACGGTGCGTTGTTAAATAAATAGGAATTGAGTGAAAACCTTCTTCTTGGAAGGGTATTTTCACGGATAGCAGGTTGGGTAAAGGAAATGCTGTAGAAAGCAGTATACTTATCGTGATCGGGTTACCCGGTGCCACCGAGGTGGTTTTCCGGTTGGTGCATCCGTTAAAACACTGGCCTGGGGTGGGTCCAATATTCTGCTGAAAATGAGGAAAAACTCCAGTATCCTGTACTACTGAATATAAGGTAAGATCAGTTTTATAAATATTTTTCCGCAATAATTAACCTGTGCAGCGCATAAGCAACAGGGTTACACGATATTCCGCAGCAAATCCTCAAACACATCTCTTTTCCTGATCAGCATGGGTTTGCCGTCTTTTACCAGCACTTCGGCGGGTTTGTAGCGGGAATTAAAATTGGAAGACATTTCAAAACCATACGCGCCGGCATTGTAAAAACAAAGTAAATCGCCCTCGCGCACTTCGTTTAATTCGCGGTCCCAGGCGAAAGTGTCGGTTTCACAGATATTGCCCACGATAGAATAAGTATGTTTGGGCGCATCAGTATTCGTGATGTTTTCAATCCGGTGGTACGCGTCGTAAAACATGGGGCGGATAAGGTGGTTAAACCCACTGTTCACGCTTACAAAATGGGTGGAAGGCGTTTGCTTCAAAACATTCACTTCAGCAACGAGGTAACCGCATTCGCTCACCATAAATTTGCCGGGTTCAAACCAAATCTGTAAGCCTTTTGCCTGCGGATGGCTGTCGAAAGCTTCTTTTACTTTAGCCCCCACGAGCGCGATATCGATTACCGCGTCGCCTTCTTTGTAAGGCACTTTGAAACCGCCACCGAGGTCCACGGAACGGAGTTCGGGGAAATGGGGAATGATATCGAACAATACTTCGATCCCTTTCACAAACACATCGGCATCTTTAATGTCGCTTCCGGTATGGATGTGCAGGTTGGAAATAAAGAGATCGTATTTTTTAACCAATGCCAGGATATCTTCGAGTTGCTCTACCGGCACACCGAATTTGCTTTTATCGTGTCCGGTGGAGATTTTAAGGTTACCACCAGCCATGATGTTCGGGCGAAGCCGGATGCCTACCGGGTAGGAATGTCCGTAAGCTGCACCGAATTTTTCGAGGTTGGAAAGACTGTCAATATTGATGTTCACGCCCAGTTCCTTTGCTTCGGCGATCTCTTCAAAAGCGATACCGTTGGAAGTGTACAACACACGTTCGGGTTCGAAACCCGCGTGCAGGGCCAGTTTCACTTCGTTGATGGAACTGCAGTCCACGTTAGAACCCAGATCACGCACATAAGATAGGATGTGCGGGTTGGTGAGCGCTTTACAGGCATAGAAGAAATGCACGTTGCTGCCGCTGAAAGCGTGCTTCAGTTTGTTGTACTGTTCCGCGATCTTTTCGGCGTGGTAAACATATACGGGCGTACCAAATTCACGTGCGATAGCGACCAGTTCCTGTGGCTGTAAAGAAACTCCTGACATATACTGTATTTCGGAAATATTATTGTGCTGATTTGTCGGCATCCGGATCGGTAAGATCGGTTTCGGGGGCGTCTTCCTCAGAAGTAGTGTCTTCTTCAGACGATTCATCTTCAATAGAAGGTTCTTCCGTATAGATGGCTTCTTCCAAAGGCTCTTCCATAATACCATCCGCATCCACTTCCCCATCTTCTTCCACCGCGATATCAGAAGTGGCCATATCCACGATGATCTCTTCTTCTATAACAAGGATTGCGGTATCATTTTCATCGGAAGGTGCTCCGGCATCGGCTGTTGCCTCATCCGTTGTTTCAACCTCAACATCTTCTGTGGGTTCCACCGTATCTGAGCCCGTGTTTTCGCCCATTACCACCGTTGGTTCCACCATTTGTTCGGCGAGTACTTCCTTGATCTTAGGGAGTTCATCTGCGGAATTGATCCCGAAATAATCCATGAAAGATTTCGAAGTGCTGTACAACAGGGGTTTTCCAGGCATATCCTCGTTCCTTCCAGAGATGATCACAAGATCCTTTTCAAGTAGTTTCTGGATGGCATAATCACTGCTCACGCCCCTGATGGCTTCGATTTCCGACTTGGTGATGGGTTGCTTGTAAGCGACGATGGCCAGTGTTTCCATGGCGGCAGCGGATAATTTCTTCATGAACTTATCGCCATTGAGTTGCGCCACGGTTTTGTGGAAATCCTTTTTGGTAAGGAACTGCCATCCTCCCCCACTCTCTCTTACTTCGAAGGGATAGAACTCCGCGTTGTACTTTTCAACGATTCCCTCCAGGGAGGTTTCCACCTGTTCTATCGTGATCTTATCTTCCATGAAACCGAAGGCGTTGTTCACGAGATCGGTGAGCTCAGGCGGCGTCAACGGTTTTTCGCTGGCGAAAACAAGCGCTTCTATGTGCGGAATGATGTGTCCGATTTCCATAGCAGGTATTGGTTGAAAAGCGTGTGGACTATCCTTGCAGCGCGGCGGCTCCACTCACGATCTCGGTAAGTTCGGTAGTGATGGCGGCCTGGCGGGCGCGGTTGTAAGATATCTTGAGTGTTTTGAGCAGTTCGTTCGCGTTATCCGAAGCCTTATCCATGGCGGTCATACGGGCACCATGTTCGGAGGCGTTGGCATCCAGCACGGCTTTGTACAACTGGGTATTCAGGATTTTAGGCATCAGTTCAGCGATCAACTCTTCTTTGGCGGGTTCGAAGATGAAGTCGGATTTCTTCGCACCTTCTACCTTCTCCACTTTCTTAATAGGTAGGAACCTTTCCACGGAGAAACGTTGGGTGGCGGCATTCCTGAATTCGCTGTAGATCACTTCCACCACATCATATTCTTTCTTCACGAAAGCATCCATGGCGGCGGCGGAACAGGCCTGCACATTCTCGAAGGTAAGGTTGAGGAAAATATCTTTGAAAGCCGCGTCAACAGTGAAGCGGTTCTTTTGAAAATGCTCGTACCCTTTTTTACCGATGGCCCAGATGTGTGCGTTGCCTTTTTCGGTTTGAGCGGGATATTTTTCTTTCAGCAGGCTTTTAGCCAGCTTGATGATGTTCGCGTTGTAAGCGCCGCAAAGGCCACGGTCGCTCGTGATAACGATGAGCAGTACTTTATTTACCGGACGTTCTTCCGCCAGTGCCATACCAACTTCTCCTTCGGTATTGCTCACAATATTACTGAGCATTTCCTGGAGTTTTCCTGCGTAGGGACGCATCTGGAGGATGGCATCCTGTGCACGGCGCAGTTTAGCCGCGCTCACCATTTTCATGGCCTTGGTAATTTGCTGGGTAGATTGTACCGATTTGATCCTGTTACGAACTTCTTTTAATGCACCGCTCATGGTTCGCTGATTGTATTATATGAACTTAATGATTCAATTTGGCTGCAAAGGTACTCGAACCCACTAAATTATCCATGCACGGGGTAAAAATTGTAGAAAAACACCGTAAATACCCCGAAAGCCGTCCGTTAAAGCACCCTATTTGCCGTTGTTTTTTCCCCATACCGCAGTTCCGGCCACCGTTTCCCGGTATTTTTACATCACTACCCACCGTTACCGCTGCACTTCAAAAAGAGATTCTTTTACTCCTAACACTTTTATTGTATGTATCGAACAAACTTTTACCCGGTAACGGAAGGGCGCCTGCATTCCATTACCATCTGGCTGTTTCTCAGCCGGAGCCGCAGTTATTTATCGCCCAACTTTCTGTTAAGCATCCGGCATTGTTGCGCACCCACCCTCGCGTTTGACAGCTATACCTTAACCGTTTAAACCCTGTTGTATGAAAAAAACAACCGTTGCTATTATCGACAAGCAGCATCTTTTCCGCATGGCGCTGAAAGCGCTGATTCAGGACGAACCAGGCTATGTGGTAACCGTGGAAGCCGGGAACGGCCAGCAGTTTATCAACCTGATTGACAGAAGTTTTCCGCCGGATATCGTGCTGCTGGACCTTGATCTGCCCATCATGAACGGATTCGAAACCATCCGATGGATCCGGGAGAATTGCCCCAGAATCAGGGTGGTGGTGGTAAGCGGTGACTGTTCTGATGAGGCCATCCTGAAAGCCGTAAGACTGGGCGCGAGAGGATTCCTCCCCAAATCCGCCGGCCACGAAGAACTCCGGAAAACCCTGCACAGTGTAAAAGACCGGGGCTATTACCTTACCGACCCGGTATCCGACAAACTGATGCAAACACTCAGCGAATCCGCCGTGGAATTTGAACACATCAACCCCGTGAGCACGCTCTCGGAGAAAGAACTCAACTTTCTCAAACTCGCCTGCTCGGAGATGACCTACAAGGAAATCGCCTTTGAAATGGGCATCAGTCACAGGACAGTTGACTCCTACCGCGATCATCTTTTTGAAAAACTACAGATCAAAAACCGCGTTGGTCTGGCCATTTTCGCGGTAAAAAACGGCCTTATCAACCCGTAACCGCTCCCTCACAACATCCGGAGCCATCTCCTTCCCTCCTTCCCGGATGCTACTCCTGTTCCCCTCCCGAAAGGATGTGCCGGAAAGCGGCGCATCCTTTTTTAAAAAGCTCCTCACGTTCATTCTCCCCCACCTTTTTTAAGCTGCACGGCAACGCTTAAAGCATTAGGTGTAAAAACGTGGCTTCCCGGTAGAAAAGCACCCATTGCGCCAACGTGAATACACCGTAGCACGCCGACAGCGGGCATAACGGGCAAATTTCCCCCTGTCAATATGGCTATTTTCAAATTATTGCACCATCTTTGACATCCTTTTGGCATATCATATTATCAATTTAAAGCGCTCTTATGTTAGGTTTTCTTTCGAAATTGTTCGGAGGCAGCAAATCAGAAAAAGATATCAGGACGATTCAGCCCCTGGTTGGAAAAATAAACGAACATTTCATTTCATATCAATCTCTTAGTAATGATGAACTCCGCCACAAGACCGTTGAGTTCCGCGCCCGCATACAGGACCACCTGAAAGAGATCAACGATAAAGTGATCTCCCTGAACCAACAGGCTGAGGCGCTCCCCACCACTGACATCGCGGGAAAAGATGCCATCTACCAGGAAGTGGATAAACTTAAAAAAGAAAAAGACACCCAACTGGAAGTGGTGCTGAAAGAAATTCTTCCCGAAGCATTCGCCGTGGTAAAAGAAACCGCGCGTCGCTTCACCAACAATACCACACTCGAAGCAACGGCCACTGAACTTGACCGTGAACTGGCCATCACCCGCGAACATATTGCAATCAACGGCGACAAGGTTGCTTTCCAGAACAGTTGGAAGGCCGCCGGTTCCCCCATTACCTGGAACATGGTGCACTACGATGTTCAGTTGATTGGTGGTATGGTACTTCATGAAGGTAAGATTGCCGAAATGGCCACCGGTGAAGGTAAAACACTCGTTTCCACTTTGCCTGCTTACCTGAACGCACTTGCGGCGGAAGGTGTGCACATCGTAACCGTGAACGATTACCTCGCACGACGTGACTCTGAATGGAACGCGCCATTATTCGAATTCCTCGGTCTTACCGTGGATTGCATCGATAAACATACCCCCAACAGCCCTGAAAGAAGAAAAGCCTATCAGGCCGATATCACTTACGGCACCAACAACGAATTCGGTTTCGATTACCTCCGCGACAACATGGTCCATTCCCCGGAAGAAATGGTGCAACGCAAGCACCATTATGGCATGGTGGATGAAGTGGACAGCGTGCTGATCGATGATGCCCGTACACCACTTATCATTTCCGGCCCCGTTCCACGCGGCGATGAGCAGGAATTCCATTTGCTGAAACCCAGGATAGAACAACTGGTGAACGCGCAAAAACAAGTGGTGAACAAATTCCTGATTGAAGCGAAAAAGAAAATCACCGAGGGCGATGATGATCCGAAAAGCGGCGGTCTTGCATTGATGCGCGCCTACCGTGGCCTTCCCAAAAGTGGTCCGCTCATCAAGTTTCTTTCCGAACCCGGCATCCGCGTGAAATTGCAGAAATCCGAAAACTACTACCTGGCCGACCAGCAAAGGGAAATGCCGAAAGTAGATGAGGAACTGTATTTCCACATCGACGAAAAAACAAATTCCGTTGACCTCACGGACCGAGGTCTGCAGATGATCACCAAAGCGGGAGAAGATCCTTCTTTCTTCATCATGCCCGACCTCAGCATTCAACTGGCGGAAGTGGAAAAACAGGATACCACACCTGAAGAAAAACTGTTGGCGAAAGAACAACTGCTGAAAGACTACGCCGTAAAAGCTGAAAGAATACATACCGTTCAGCAACTGCTGAAAGCATATACCGTATTCGAAAAAGACGTGGAATACGTGGTGATCGATGGACAAGTTAAAATCGTAGACGAACAGACCGGTCGTATCATGGAAGGACGCCGTTACAGCGACGGGCTCCACCAGGCCATTGAAGCGAAAGAAAATGTGAAGATCGAAGCGGCTACGCAAACCTACGCCACCATTACCCTTCAGAACTATTTCAGGATGTTCCACAAGCTGGCCGGCATGACGGGTACGGCCGAAACAGAAGCAGCCGAACTCTGGGACATCTACAAGCTGGATGTGGTGAAAATCCCTACCAACATCCCCATTTCAAGAAAAGACGAAGAGGACCTCGTTTACAAAACGAAGCGCGAAAAATACAAGGCAGTTATTGAAGAAATCGAAAAACTCCGGAATGCCGGTCGCCCCGTACTCGTGGGTACCACTTCCGTTGAAGTGAGTGAACTGCTTGGGAAAATGCTCCAGGTAAAAAAGATTCCGCACAATGTATTGAACGCGAAACAACACTCGCGCGAAGCACAGATCGTTGCTGAGGCCGGTTTGGCCGGAGCAGTCACCATCGCCACCAACATGGCCGGTCGTGGTACCGACATCAAACTCGGGCCAGGCGTAAAAGAAGCCGGTGGTCTCGCGATCATCGGTACGGAGCGCCACGAATCCAGGAGGGTGGACCGCCAGTTGCGCGGACGCGCCGGTCGCCAGGGTGATCCCGGTACTTCCCAATTCTATGTATCCCTCGAAGACGACCTGATGCGCATGTTCGGCAGCGAAAGAATCGCCGGACTGATGGATAAACTCGGCTACAAAGAAGGCGAAGTGATCCAGCACAGCATGATCACCAAGAGCATTGAACGCGCGCAAAAAAAAGTGGAAGAAAACAACTTCGGTATCCGTAAGCGCCTGCTCGAATATGACGACGTCATGAACAAGCAACGTACGGTAATCTATAGCCGCCGTAACCACGCCCTGTTCGGAGACAGGCTCGCGCTCGACCTGGACAACGCGTTTTACAGCGTAGCCGAAGGCCTGGTGAATTCCTTCCGTGAAATGGAAGATTTCGAAGGCTTCAAACTGGCCGTGATTGTGAACTACGCCATCGAAACTTCTATTACGGAAGACGAATTCAAATCGGGCAATCCGCAGCAACTGGCCGATAAACTGTACAACGAGGCCGTTACCAATTACGACCGTAAAAAAGCCGTACTCCAGGAACAGGCGCTGCCCGTATTCCAGAACATCCGCCAAACACAGGGTGCACACATCGAAAATGTATGGGTACCTTTCACCGACGGCAGAAAAGGATTGAACGTACTCGCCGCACTTGATAAGACCATCCAATCAGAAGGACGTGAACTGCTCAACGCCATGGAACGCACCATCACCCTCGCGATGATTGATGATGCCTGGAAAGAGCACCTCCGCTCCATGGATGATCTCAAACAAAGTGTACAAACCGCAGGCTACGAACAGAAGGACCCCTTGGTGATCTACAAAATCGAAGCGTTCAACCTCTTCAAAAAGATGGACGACCAACTCGGAAAGGACATCATTTCCTTCCTCTCCTACGCGGGCATCCCCATTGAACAGGGCGCGCCCATCCGTGAAGGACATGAGGAGAAAACGGACATGAGTAAGATGCAGGTGAACAAGGAAGAAATCGATGAAAGAGGCGATGATTACGCCGCCAACCAGAACGATTATTTCGATCCTTCCGGTTCAAATGTAAAGCAGGAGCCCGTGAAAGTAGGCCCTAAGATCGGCAGGAACGATCCATGTCCCTGCGGCAGCGGCAAGAAATACAAACAATGTCATGGCGCATAACAATTGAATCTGGACATTAAAAAATCCCCCGCCGTTCAAACAGCGGGGGATTTTTAGTTCGTAAAGGTTAACGGTAATTACTTTTTCAATTTTTCAACCGGCAGCTTAATCACTACTGTTTCTCCCCTGCCTTTTTCGTTGGCGATGCTCTGGATGGTCCATAGATCCAGTTGATTGTCGCCATCTACCACACTACCGCTATAATCGCCCCAGGCCACGCCATCTGTAGCGCCGCGTCCTTCGCCTACCCGCACAATCTCTCTAACTGTGCCGGGTTTGTCTGTACTTTTTCTGTAAGCGAAGCGGGGGCTGATAAACATATTCGCATTCACTTCCTGGAAACCGACCAGCACATCATTTCTTTTGTTTACCGCGATGGTGGTCTGGATATAATTAGTTGTGTCGCTTTTGATCAGTCCTGTCTGAACGATATTTCCATTCTTTGCATTGATCTGGTGCCATTGAACGGCGGAACGTCCTTCACAATTTACAGCCTGCGAAAACCAGATGCTGCCGTTCTGCAATACCAGGTTTTTAGGATTCCGGTCGCCGGAAGATACTTTCTGGGTGGTATTAAACTGCGGAGACTGGGGTGGTTGATTGATATATTGCTGATTATGGCGCTGCTTACTAACGGTAACGCATACCGGAGAACCATCCGCGGCTTCCGTCACTTTCCGGAGAACGAACTGATCTCTTTCAATAGCGAAGAAATACAGGTCATCCACGGCATCCTGCCCGTAAACCGGGTGTCCCAGACTTCCGGGGAAATGGTACACTTTGGTCGGTTTGCCGCTTTTCGCATCCGCAGTTTTTAAAACAAAAGTTCTTTCTTCCCCACCAGGGAAAGCGTAGCCGATCCATTTTTTGCTGTAACCAATTCCGCCACCATCAACACCTTTGGGAGCAGGAATGGAATAGGTGTTCCAGGCGCCGCGTGGATCATTGGTTTCCGACACGGAAATATTCACGGGTTTAATCTTCGCTGAATCCCAATACACCCAGAGGTCGAAGCCGAAAACTTTGTTGTGTGCGTCATAAAACAATTTGGGATCAATTCCTCCCTTGAAACAATTCTGCGAAACACCTTGTACAAATTCCCCTTTCGTATTGTAGATAATCAGGCCGCTGTTGGTGCCATGCAGCACATAACCGCCGCCAACGGCGATTTGCGGATCCACCTGCCTGTTGCCATCCATCGACGCGTCAAAAACGGGATAGCCGTTCACATCCCGTGCGTTACCACCCTGTTTCCGTTCAGGACATGCGCCGTTGTTGTTGAAACTTGTTTTGCGCGAAGGTTGAATAATTTCCGTTCTGGAAGGAACGATCCGGTCTGCATCCTGGGCCAAAATGGGGAGCGCAAACAAACAAGGGAGAAAGACGAGCAGTCTTTTCGCTGAATACAATACGTTAGAAGGTCGATTAAACATTACTGTTGTTTTTACTTACAGAAGCCTTTTAAAGGAGGAACGCCAAGTTGGTTCCTTTTCAAAAATGGGCTATTCAATGCAATAAACCACGCGCAAACGTTTGCCCGATTTTCCTTCAGAACATGCTATTGAAATGTTCGCCCAAACAAAAAGCCCGGCCAAAACGACCGGGCTTCCGTAAAACCAATCAGCTATAAATACGCACTATTTTAACCCGTATTTCTTGCGGTAACGTTCATCCAGTTGTTTGTGCTTATCCGTGAGATCAAGGTAGCGTCCCTGGATAAACGCCATGGTTATTTTGCTGGAACGCATATCCAGGATATCACCTTCGCTCACCACGAAGTTTGCATCCTTACCGACTTCTATGGAACCGGTGGCGGCATCCACGCCCAATATCTTAGCTGGATTGAGCGTGATGGCCTGCAGTGCTTCCTCTTTTGAAAGCCCATAAGCCACGGCTGTACCGGCATTAAAGGGCAGGTTACGGCCGCGCGTCTGGCCATCTTCATCGCCGATGGCGTACAGTACACCTGCTTTCTGTAAAGCCACCGCTGTTTTATAGGGCTGGTCCACATCATCATCTTCCATTGTTGGCAGCGCATGTGATTGGGCCAGGATTACAGGCATACCCAGTTGCTTCAGCATATCGGCAATCAGGAAACTTTCACTTCCACCCACAATCACCACATCGAAACCGAATTCCTTTTTGAAATCGGCAGCCACCAGCATCTCTTTCACGATACTGCAATGGATGAACAACTTCTGCTTCTTTTCAAACAGGCCCTTCACCGCGTCGAATTTGAGGTTGGTATTTTCATGCTGCGACGCCTGGTACCAGGCTTTCGCTTCGCGGAAAAATTGTTTTACGGCTTCTATCCTTTCCATAGGATCCGCTGCGGGTGCGGCCTGGCGGAAACGACCACCTCTTCCGCCCCTGTTCAGCAAACTGGGCATCCGGAAATGTACGCCACCATCCATTTTCACCACGGCATCTTCCCAATGCCAGGCATCGAGTTGCACTACGGAAGATGTTCCGCTGATAAGTCCGCCTTCCGGTACTACGTTCGCAAAAAGTATCCCGTTCGATTTCAGTGTATTGATCACCTTTGAATCGGTATTGTACGCCACGATGGAACGGATATTTGTATTCAGTTCGCCCAGTTCACGCGCATCGGCGGAGGCACGTACACTGCTCACCTCTACCAGTCCGAGGGTGGAGTTGGGCAGAATGAGCCCGGGATATACATGTTTTCCCGCAGCGTCGAACACTTTTACATCATCCGCCGGGATGGGCATATTGGCAGCGATGGCTTCGATTTTTCCATTGCTTACTTTAATGGTTACGTTCTCCAGCACTTTGCCGTTCCCCACATGTACCGTGGCATTTTTCAGGAACAGCAGCCCCTTGTAAGCGGGCGCGGGATAAACATCGGCCTGCGCCATGGCCAGGTTCAGCATACAACTGCTGAAAAGGGCCAGTATATATTTCAGTTTAAACATTGCTCTTTTTTTTTCAGATTTGAATGCTAATATTATTCCTGTTCCGCGTCAATCACCAACAAGCCATGGTCGTGCGCGTGCTCGCTGCAACTGTGCATGATCAGCATACTGGCTTCTGCGGGACGCGTAGGCATTCCGGCTTTCTTTTCACCCAGCATTTTCTGAACGAGGCGGTTTCTTTCCGCAACGATGTTCTTACGCATTTGCGCATCTTTCTCACGGTCAAAATAAACAATGCCGTCCACGATGGTTTTTTCAGATTTGGCGTAGATGCTGAGCGGGTGATCGCTCCACAACACCAGGTCCGCGTCCTTACCAGGTTTGATGCTACCTACACGATCGTCCACGTGCAACATTTTCGCGGGATTGAGGGTCACCATTTTCAGCGCGTCTTCTTCGCTCATACCACCATACTTCACGCTTTTGGCAGCTTCCTGGTTCAGGCGGCGCGCCATCTCAGCATCATCTGAATTGATGGCCACATTCAGACCCACATTGTGCATGATGGTCGCGTTGTAAGGAATGGCATCCACCACTTCCATTTTATACTGCCACCAATCGGAGAAAGTGGAAGCCGCTGCCCCGTGGGTTTTCATTTTATCGGCCACTTTATACCCTTCCAGTATATGCGTAAAAGTGTTGAAGCGGAAACCGAATTTTTCGGCTACCCGCATAGCGGCAACGATTTCGCTCTGTACATAAGAATGGCAGGTGATGAACCGTTTCTTTTCCATGATCTCCACCAGGGCATCCAGTTCCAGGTCACGGCGGAAACTCACTGTTCCCTTCTTTGCCTTCGCCGCATCGGAAGCGGCTTTCATCGCATTCTTATAATCTGTTGCACGTTGGAAAGCGTCCGTGAGCACCTGTTCAACGCCCATCCGTGTATCCGGGAAGCGGTTATTGTTCTGGCTGCTGGAACGTTTCACGTTCTCGCCCAATGCGAACTTAATGAAGCCATCCCAGTTTTTAAACTTTAATCCGTCATCGTTCGCGCCCCAGCGCAGTTTCAGCAACTGGGTTTGTCCACCGATGGTGTTTGCCGAGCCGTGAAGAATATGCGAAGAAGTAACGCCTCCGCTGAGCTGGCGGTAGATATTGATATCATCGGGATCAAGGTTATCGGCGATGCGCACTTCCGAAGTTACAGATTGCGCGCCTTCGTTAATGGAGGCCGCGGCGATATGGGAGTGCTCATCGATAATACCCGCGGTAAGGTGTTTACCGGTTCCATCGATCAGTTTCGCGCCGGAGGCGGAAATATTTTTGCCCACCTGAACGATCTTTCCATCCCGCACCAGCACATCCGCACCTTCCAGTTTGCCCTCCTTTTCATTGGTCCAAACGGTGGCGTTTTTAATAAGGATGGTTTCCTGCTTCGGCATTTCTTCCCAGCCATAGCCATTGAAAGGGAAGGTAACCTTGCCCATATCGATGGATTTTTCGGCACGTTTGCGGTCTTCTTTTGCCACGGCGTCTTTTATTTTAGCCGCCGTCCAGGTGAATGCCTGTCCGCTGGTATCGGCGCCTGTGCCCTGCCAGGTTTCTCCGTTGCTTACGCCGCTGAAACGAATGGCTGAAGGCGCTTTTTTAGTTTCCGGGAAACTGAATTTAACGGTTTTGCCGTCGAAGCTGAACTTCGCGC
>CAMLRX010000107.1 GCA_946482545.1 uncultured Flavihumibacter sp.
ATCAATGGAAACTTTTGTACTGTTTAAAGCAGGCGTAAACGGTTCAGCCCCTATCTGCTTTGCCATCCCGTTATCAGGATTGATCACGAAAAGCTTGCTCATATTGCTGATCCCGTAAAGCTGACCAGTTGCCGGTCTGAAGTCAATGCTTACAATATTCTCCCCGGAAGCGGTGCCGGAAATGGGGGTTGTGGCAAGTGGCATCGATGGATTTTCTCCGTTATATTTGATCAGGGCATTAGAAGTGGTGAGCAAATAAAATTCAACTGCTTCTATTGACCGACCCATATCGTCTTTCTTGTCTTTTTTGCAGGATGAAAAGCTGATAAGCAACCCGGTTAAAGCCAGGATGCCTGCTTTTGAAAGTGTTAAGCTTGGTTTCATATCATTAATTTTCGCTATGAACGAAAAAAAAGATACCCTGGATTTGATTTTGAAGAACAAATTGCAGGAAGGGCACAACAAAGAAATTTGTGAGGAAGTACTTGCTTACATCGGTGATGATAAAAAGAAGGTAGATGCGCTGGTGAAAATAGTTGGAAGCGAGGATAAGAAACTAGCACAAAGGGCCGCATGGGTCCTGGGTTATGTTGGAGAAAGAAGTCATTACCACCTTACTCCCCACCTTAAACTATTACTTGTGCTAATGACGGAACCCAACCGGCATCCGGCCATCCGAAGGAACATCACACGATCCCTTCAATATGTTCACCTGCCGGAAGACTTACACGGATCGGTAATGGATACCTGCTTCCGTTTCCTGGAGGACCCGAAAGAAGCTGCAGCCGTTAAAGCTTTTTCCATATCAATCCTGGAAAACCTATGGCATGAATACCCTGAGATCGGAGATGAACTGCGTACAGTACTGACAACATTAATGGAAGATGCCCTTCCTTCTTTCAAAGTAAGGGCCAGGAGATTACTCTCCCTGCTTGGGTGAAGCGTTCCCGCCACCTCTATGTCCGCCACCGGATCGTTGTCCCTTGTGTTGTTCTTTATTGTGTTGGTGCCTGGGTGGCTGCCTGCGGTTAAAGTTGTTGCCCCCGCCTTTTTTGTTGCCCCCAAAATTCCGTCCGCCTCCGCTGCCACGTCCTGCGCCGGGATTGTATTCCGGCACGGGCCCCAGTTCTTCGGGAACAGGCAGTTTGCTTACTTCTCTTTCCATCAGTTGTTCTACCTGGTGGAACCGGCGCTGGTCGCGCGGGGTAATGAAAGTGATGGCGGTTCCGGTGGTGGCTGCACGGGCGGTACGGCCAATACGGTGGATATAATCTTCGGGATCTGGTGGCACATCATAGTTCACCACCAATCCTATTCCTTCCACATCAATACCGCGGGAAAGCACATCGGTACCAATCAGTATCGGCAGCCGTCGGCTTTTAAATTGCTGCAGGATCGCTTCTCTTTCTGCCTGTTCCAGGTCGGAGTGGAAAGCTTCAATACCAAAACCTTTCCGCTTCAGCGTAGTGTGCAGTTTTTTAACTGTTTCCTTCGTAGAGGCGAAAATGATGATGCTTTGGTGAGGCGTATCTTTTAAGAGGGAACTGATGAGTGGTGTTTTCTGCTCATCAAAAACCATGTAAGCCTGTTGCAATATGCCTTCGGCTGGTTTAGAAACGGAGATGTTGATCTGTTCGGGTTCGTGCAGAATCTTATTGGCCAGTGTCCTGATCTTTGGTGGCATGGTGGCCGAGAACAACAGCGTCTGCCTTTTCTGCGGCAGGAACTGGATGATGCGGACGATGTCATCATAAAAGCCCATATCCAGCATCCGGTCAGCCTCATCCAGGATAAGGTGTTCCAGGTGGTGAAAATTGATGGCGCCGGAAGCAAGATGGCCGATCAACCTGCCGGGTGTGGCGATAATAATATCGGCACCTTCCAGGATGGCTTTCTTCTGTTGCGTCCACAGTGCGCCGTCGCCGCCGCCATAAATGGCCATGGAACTAACGCCTGTAAAATAGCCGATACCTTCCACCTGTTGGTCGATCTGCTGCGCAAGTTCCCTTGTTGGAGCGAGGACCAGGGTATTCAGTTTCCGATCTTCTTTCTGCATCAGTTTGTGGATCACCGGCAGCAGGTAGGCTGCGGTTTTCCCAGTTCCTGTTTGTGCGCAGGCAACGAGGTCCTTATCTTGTAAAATTATGGGGATCGCTTGTTGTTGAATGGGGGTGGGTGTGTTAAAGTTCATCGCGTCCAGGCCATCCATCAACTGTTCATCTAAATTAAAATCTGCAAAAGTCACCTTTCTGTTCTGTTTTATTTTTCGAAAAAGCAAAATGCTTTCTTCTTGCTCTGTTAAATATGCTGACGTGTAAATATAAGGGATTGTTGAGGTATGAAGGTATTTTGTATTTCAGCCTGGCAGTAGAACGTGAAAACATAAATGCAGACAACTACATAAATAAATGAAAATCAATTACTAAAACCATCTGCTTCATCTTTTATGAAAGAAGCCCGGCTGAACTGTTTCAACCGGGCTTCAACATTTTCTATATAGAGGAATCAATATAACATCCTCACCTTAATGGTTTCTTTCACTTCTTTCAGCAACTGAAATGCCTGGGCGGAAAGTTTCTTGTCCACATCCAGTACCACATAGCCGATCTCATCATTTGTTTTGAGGTACTGACTCAGGATGTTGATCTTATGGTTGGAAAGCTGGGTGTTTATTTCAGAAAGTACACCGGGTACGTTGTTGTGAATGTGCAGAATCCGGTGCGTACCTTCCTGTGGTGGCAAACTGAGCGATGGTACAGTATGCGAGCCGGTGGTGCCGCCCATTTCCAGGTACTGGAACAACTTATTGCTCACATCTTCACCAATGTTCTGCTGGGCTTCTTCCGTTGAACCCCCGATGTGCGGGGTCAGGATCACGTTGGAAAGGTTCTGCAGCGGTGTGGTGAATGTATCGCCATTCTTTTCGGGTTCCCATGGATATACGTCAATACCGGCGCCACCTACAGTACCGTCTTCAAGGGCTTTCGCCAACGCGTCCAGGTCCACTACTTCCCCGCGGGCATAGTTCAGCAGGATGGCTCCTTTCTTGAAATGCTTTAAAACAGATTTATTGATGAGGTTCTTTGTTTGTCCGGTTTCAGGAACATGCAGCGTGATCACATCGGCTTGCGACACCACATCTTTCAGCGTCTTTTTAGCCACAGCGTTACCCAGGGGCAACTTTGTCACCACATCATAGAAGATCACTTTCATACCGAAAGCTTCCGCCAGCACGCTCACCTGCGAACCGATATTTCCGTAGCCGATGATGCCCAGTGTTTTGCCCCTCAGCTCATAACTTCCTTTGGCATCCTTCATCCAGGTGCCTTCGTGGGCGGCTTTATTCTTATCAACGATTTTACGGATCAGCATTACGGAAGCGCCCATTACGAGTTCCGCCACGGAACGGGTGTTGGAGTAAGGCGCGTTGAATACAGCCACCCCGTGTTTACGGGCGCTTTTCAGGTCAACCTGGTTCACACCGATGCAGAAACAACCTATGGCCTGTAATTTGGTGGCCGCTTTTAATACGTTTTCCGTGATCTGTGTTTTGGAACGGATACCCAGCAGGTGCACATCTTTTACCGCCTTTATGAGTTCTTCTTCCGAAAGTGCGCCCCCGAGTTTCTTCACATTGCTGTAGCCGGATTCTTTGAAATGATTAACGGCTTTATCACTGATGTTCTCGAGGAAAAGAATATTGATCTTCTCCTTGGGGTAGCTCGTTGTTTTCTTTTCTGCCATGTTGAGTGCTATGTTTGTTTTGAGGTGGGCTAAGTTACAGGATAAAAAAGAAAAAACTGTCCTTACCTTTGCTCCAGTTTGTATCACTCCGAAAAGAATATCCGTTGAAATTCACTTTCGTTATTTTCTGCTTGAGTATCTTATTAGCGACAGGTTGTTTCCAAACAGAACCCGGACGGGTGGCCGAAGTAACAGCGGACAGCGCAACGAGGCGCCTTTCCGCTTCGGAACATGCCAGGTATGCCAACGCGGCCAGGCATTTTTACGATTCCGCGCTTGCGCCCATCGGCTTCAACGGCGCAATGCTGGTTGCCAAAAATGGGGAAATCGTCTTCGAACAATATTCGGGTACCCGTCACCTCAAAGGAACGGATACTATTGATGCGAATACCTCGTTCCACCTCGCTTCCGTGTCAAAGACTTTTACCGCTATGGCGATCCTGAAATTATGGGAAGAAAATAAACTCTCCCTGAGTGATTCGCTTGGCAAATATTTTCCCGCTTTCCCCTATCCGGGTATCGACATCAGGATGTTGCTGAACCACCGCAGCGGGCTGGCAAACTACACTCATTACCTGGACCATTACAAGTGGGACAAAAAGATCAGGGCCACCAATAAAGATGTGCTTCAATCACTCTATACCTACAGACCACCGCTGCAATTCGCCACAGGAAAGCACTTCAGCTATTGTAACACGAATTATGCGCTGCTGGCGCTGATTATAGAACAGGTAAGTGGCAAATGGTACGGTGAATACCTGGCGGAAACCTTTTTCCGTCCATTGAAAATGAACGACAGCTTCGTGTTCCAATGGGCCGATTCCGCACGTGTAACCCCTTCCTACGAATACAATACCCGCCTCTACCCTTTCGATTTCCTGGACCTGGTATATGGTGATAAAAACATTTACAGCACCCCACGCGATCTCCTGAAATGGGACCAGGCCCTATATAGCGGTGAATTTTTCTCTAAGGCAACCCTTGATTCCGCATTCGCGCCCTATAGCTTTGAAAGACCCGGCGTGCGCAACTATGGACTGGGATGGCGTATGCAGGTACCCGCTTCAGGGCCCAAAGTAATTTACCACAACGGATGGTGGCACGGCAACAATACTGTATTTACACGACTGATAGCTGATACCGCCACGATTATTGTACTGGGCAACAAACGCAATGGAGCGATATACAGGGTGAAGCCACTGTTCAGGCACTTCCCGCATTATGGCGGAAGCCAGGAAGAACTGGAAGAATAACCACCGGTTTGCGGTATTTCACCGAACTTCAGGGCATGAAACTGCTTACAGCGGAAGCAACAAAAGCATGGGATGAATGGACCATTCAACAAGAATCCATCTCTTCCACCGACCTGATGGAAAGGGCTGCTAATGCCTGTACCCATTGGATTTCCGAAAAATTCAGCGCTGCGCATTCATTTGTAATACTGGCCGGAACTGGCAACAACGGTGGCGATGGTCTCGCGATCGCAAGGTTGTTAGCAGAGCAGCACTACACTGTTTCCGTGTATGTAATTGCCCCGGATAAAAGCAAAAAAAGCGCGGACTTCATTATAAACCTGGAAAGGCTTGAAAAGTCTGGCATTCCGGTAACCACTATTCAACAGGAAGTAGTCATACCTTCGCTACCAGATGAAGTTATAGTGATAGATGCCCTTTTCGGCAGCGGACTGAACCGCGCATTGGAAGGCATATATGCAGCTATTGTAAGTCGCATCAACATTTCGAAAGCGACCGTCATTGCTATTGATATTCCTTCAGGTATGTTCATGAACAGGTACGATGAAGATGCGCCTTGCGTAAAAGCGGATTTCACCTTAAGTTTTCAGGTCACCAAATTGCCTTTCCTCCTCCCGGAATACGGCGTTCATTCAGGTGAAATTCATGTTTTAGATATTGGTCTCAGTTCCGATTTCCCGGGGTTGGCAGATGCCAGGTTTGAAACGATTGAGCCTTCACTGATCAGCGCCCTAATTCCCAACCGTTCCTCATTTTCGCACAAAGGCACTTATGGTCATGCTTTATTAGTGGCCGGAAAACCCGGTATGATGGGTGCGGCAGTATTGGCCGCGGGTTCGTGTACACGCAGCGGAGCGGGTAAATTAACCGTAATGACTGCTTGGGAGGAGCGTGCCATCTTACAAACAGCGGTTCCCGAAGCTATGGTACTGGAACTATCTCAGGAAAATATTTCCGGTTGGATATCCGATAAAAATATTCAGTCAATTGGTATAGGACCAGGTTGGGGAACGGCTTCCGAGCAGGTGGGATATCTTGAAAAAATATTTAAGCACTTTTCACAACCGATTGTAATTGATGCAGATGCACTCAATATTCTATCCCAGAACAAATACCTTTGGTACCATATTCCCGCTGGATCAATACTGACCCCACATCCCGGAGAGTTTGCACGGTTAAGTGGAAAATCCGCTGATGGGTTCTCATCTGTTGAACAAGCGCTTCATCTTTCAGCACTGCACAATATATATGTGGTGTTGAAAGGCAGGTTCACTTTTATTGCAACGCCGGAAGGAAGAGGCTACTTTAATTTAACCGGCAATCCCGGCATGGCTACAGGTGGCAGCGGGGATGTGTTAACCGGATTGCTCACCGGATTGCTGGCGCAAAAACTTACACCACTGAACGCCTGTCTCGCCGGCGTATGGCTGCATGGAACGGCAGGAGATATTGCCGCTGCAAACAACCATCCAATCGCGATGAAAGCCGGGGATATCATTCAATCCATCCCAACTGCCTTTTCAACAGTTTCTACCGGTTATTAACATTCGGAGGTATTTCTTTTTTTTATCAAACGAAAAAAGAATATTTTGAATGACTAAAAAAAACTGGACCTACGCTTATGGACAAACTCATCTACCTGGTGCCGGTTATGGGCGCCATTGGACTGCTCTACACGCTTGTCAAATTTAATTGGGTATCTAAACAGGATGCCGGAAACGACCGCATGAAGGAAATCAGCACTTACATTGCCGAAGGCGCGATGGCCTTCCTGAAAGCGGAGTACAAAATTCTCTCTTATTTCGTAATTGTGGTGGCGCTGCTGCTGGGTTTTATGGCCAGCAGGAACGAACATTCACACTGGACCATCGCTGTGGCCTTTGTCATCGGGGCTATTTTCAGTGCCCTGGCCGGTTTCATCGGCATGCGCATTGCCACAAAGAGTAATGTGCGCACAGCACAGGCCGCAAGAACCAGTCTCAGCAAAGCGCTGGCTGTTTCTTTCACCGGCGGCTCTGTTATGGGGCTTGGTGTAGCCGGGCTCGCCGTATTGGGATTGGGCGGCCTGTTCATCATCCTGGTACAATTGTTCGCACCTGGTCTTGCCGCCAATGATCAACTGGTGGCGAAGGCCATCGAGGTTCTGACAGGCTTTTCGCTGGGCGCAGAATCCATCGCACTCTTTGCACGGGTGGGTGGTGGAATCTACACCAAGGCCGCCGATGTTGGCGCCGACCTCGTGGGCAAGGTAGAAGCCGGTATTCCTGAAGATGATCCGCGCAACCCCGCCACCATCGCCGATAACGTGGGCGACAACGTGGGCGATGTGGCCGGAATGGGTGCCGACCTGTTCGGTTCTTACGTGGCAACGGTATTGGCGACAATGGTACTTGGGCAGGAAACAATTTCCCAGGATGCCTTTAACGGATACGCCCCTATCCTTCTGCCCATGATTATTGCTGGCGTTGGGATATTGTTCTCTATTGTCGGAACCTGGTTCGTACGCATTTCCGATAGTGCCGGCATTAGCACCGACGCAGTTCAGAAGGCGCTTAATATGGGCAACTGGGGTTCTATCGTACTTACAGCGATCGCTTCTTATTTCCTGGTCATGTATATTCTTCCGGAATCCACGATGTTACTACGCGGTTTCGAGTTCTCCAGGATGGACGTATTTGGTGCCATCGTTGTGGGCCTCGTGGTAGGCACCCTCATGAGTATCATCACTGAATATTATACCGCCATGGGCAAACGCCCGGTGAAGTCCATCATCAGGCAATCGGCCACGGGGCACGCCACCAACGTTATCGGTGGATTGGCGGTTGGAATGGAATCCACTTTCCTTCCCATTTTAGTGTTGGCAGGCGGTATTTATGGCTCTTACGCATTCGCCGGGCTTTACGGTGTTGCCATAGCTGCCGCGGGCATGATG
The DNA here is from genome assembly GCA_946482545.1 of uncultured Flavihumibacter sp. The sequence goes on from CAMLRX010000107.1 coordinate 7,930, forward strand.
GCCACTACCGCCATGCAGCTCGCCATAGACGCATTTGGTCCTATCGCCGATAATGCCGGTGGTATCGCTGAAATGAGCGAACTGCCCAAAGAAGTGCGCGAAAAAACCGATGTGCTGGATGCCGTTGGGAATACCACCGCCGCAACCGGTAAAGGATTCGCCATCGCTTCCGCCGCGCTTACCGCACTTGCGCTGTTCGCTGCGTTTGTGGGTGTGGCTGGTATCAGTGGTATCGACATTTACAAAGCCGATGTGCTGGCCTGCCTGTTCGTTGGTGGTATGATTCCCTTCATCTTCTCTTCCCTCGCCATCCGTGCCGTAGGTGAAGCGGCCATGAGTATGGTGGAAGAAGTGAGAAGGCAATTCAAAAATATTCCGGGTATTATGGAAGGAACCGCTAAACCGGAATACGATAAATGCGTGGCCATCTCTACCCAGGCTTCCATCCAGAAGATGATGATGCCGGGCGCCATCGCTATTCTTTCCCCCATCATTATCGGTTTCCTCATGGGGCCCGAAGCGCTGGGTGGTTTCCTCGCAGGCGCCACCGTGAGCGGCGTATTGATGGGGATGTTCCAGAACAATGCGGGCGGTGCATGGGACAATGCCAAGAAGAGTTTCGAAAAAGGCGTGAACATCAACGGGGAACTTTTTTACAAAAAATCTGATCCGCACAAAGCCTCCGTTACAGGCGATACCGTGGGTGATCCCTTCAAAGATACTTCCGGGCCATCGATGAATATTTTGATCAAATTGATGTCGATCGTATCTTTGGTGCTCGCTCCTACACTGGCAAGCCTGCACGGCACCAGGGAAACAGCGAAAACAAATCAACAAAAGGTGACCCCGGTGGAAAAAACGGCTGCCGTTCACCACGAGGGACACGTTAAAAATACCATCCCCTTCGGGGAATAAAAGAGGTACTAATCAAAACCTTAAACATGAAGTCCCGGTATGTCTATACTGGGGCTTTTTATTTATAAACCTTTAAAAGAACCTTATGCGCTTTCTACCTTTGTTTGCTTTACTGGCCATCTCCGGCTTTCATTGTGCGTCCAATTCAACTGAAAAGAAAGAAGAAACTTTCCGGCCAGCGGAAGAACAACCCGCCCCCGCCATTTCTCCCGACCGCGCCAATGTGCGCAAAGAACCCGTAGCGCAGTACGCGGAAGAACTTCCAGGTGGCTTTCAATACAAGGCTGAATTGTATGAAACCCCAAAAACATTCTCCTATTTCCTGAAACTCAAATACCAGGAATTTACTGCAGAAGACACCGTTAATTTACCGGATTTCGGCATTATGCCCGAGCCTGTACTGAAGAAAGGGGAAGGAAAAAATGTAATTCTCCTGGGCTTTAAAGACAAAAAGGGGGAGTTCAGGGAATACAAGACCATCACCGCCACAGATGATCGGATATCTGTGAAAACCAGCAAATACTACACGGTTACCAAGTACACCACCACTGTTCAGTAGCATTTTACGTCACGCCTGAAATGTTAAATTTTATGAACGGGCGTTCGTATTTTTTGTTATTACGAAACTAATCGTAAATTGGCTGCAGAAAAGTAAATGTATGTCGCAGACAAAGACCATCAAGCCCACGGAGAGTGAACTGGAGATACTGCAGGTGCTGTGGGCGAAGAAGACCGCCACCGTGCGGGAGGTACACGAGGAGTTGCTGAAAACCAAGGAAGCAGGTTACACCACCACCCTCAAACTGATGCAGATTATGCACGAAAAAGGACTCGTGCTGCGCGATGATTCCATTAAAACCCATATTTACCAGCCGGCCGTTACCAGGGAAAGGACCCAGAAACACCTGTTGGGTAAAATGATTGATAATCTTTTCGGTGGTTCTCCCGCGCAACTGGTAATCCAGGCGTTGGGCAACCACCAAACCACCAAAGAGGAACTGGAGGAACTGGAGCGTCTGATAGATCAGTTGAAACGCCAATAAACCGCTTGTATGCAAACACTGGTACAGTCTGCTTTCTTACAATCCCTGGGATGGGCCATCGTTCAAAGCACCTGGCAAATTACTGCCCTGTGGCTGGTTTATAAGTTTACAGCACATTTATTCTTCCGCCGCCACCATGGTGCACGCATCACACTGGCCATGTTTTCCCTGCTGGCGGGATTATGCGCTTTCATTGTAACTGCTGTTCTTCATTATAATAAAGCGCAAACGGTAGGGTTTGCCGGTCACCTGTTCACTGGAACCCTGGCCCGATGGATGGATATGGCGCTCCCCTATCTCTCTTCAATCTACCTGCTGTTATTGGTAGCCGGTTCAGTAAAGTTTGCACGTTCTTTTGGTCATGTGCGCACACTTCAACAGGAAGAACATGCCAAAATGCCTTTTGAATGGCGGCTTTTCACCCGTGAAAATGCAGCGATCCTGGGTATAAAAAAGCAGGTGCACATCTGGCTCTCTGAACTTGCCGACAGTCCCGTTACCGTAGGGTTCTTTAAACCCATGATCCTGATTCCCGTTTCCATGGTAAACCAGCTTTCTGCCGAACAAATGGAGGCGGTAATACTCCATGAACTCGCGCACATCAAACGGAACGATTACTTGTTGAATATACTGCTCGCGGTAATGGAAGGACTGCTTTTCTTCCACCCGTTCGTTCACCTGCTGGGCAAAGAAATCCGTAAGGACCGTGAATTTCTTTGTGACGACCTGGTGCTTCAATTCCGGTATAAGCCTGCATTGTACGCCGCGGCACTTTTGCAGGCCGAAAAAAACAGGCTTTTGCTGAAGCAGAACCGCTTTCAACTGGCCGCCATTGGTGAGAAAGACGCACTGATGGAAAGGGTGCAACGCATCACAGGAATGCCTGTACGCCGCAGAAAAATATCGTTCCGCCCCATTGCTGCCGCAGCATTATTGCTGCTCCTGGGCCTGCTTCCCTTTAAAGTTCCGGTTACACAAAACGAAAACAATACAACTACTGGTGAACGTAACTTTGGCGACTATCCCATGGCGGTAGCATCACTTTTCCAGGAAAGAACACCTTCGGTGATCGTATCAGATGCTATAACAACCACCACGGAGATTACGGAAACCACCGCTACCAACGAATCTGAAGAAGCCCAGACAGACATCTTCTCTCCCGAAGCAATTACCTGGCAAGAGTCTGCCCCTGTTGATCAGTTCATTCCTGTGGCAGATAAAGAATATACCATCGTCGTGGACGGTGAAAAATATACAGGTAAGGTAACCGCCAATGCAACAGCAACTGTAACGGCTGATGTAAAACCGTTCACGATCACACTCACCAGAGACTCCACGGCATTACTGCTCTATAACCTTGTGCAGGGAGAATACATGAAAGCCCTTGACCTGGGTAAACTATCGACCTTCCTCGATAAACTGGACTGGGAAAAGATCGCCCACGAGCAGGCAAAAGGAATGGAATCGATCCACCTGATGCAACAGGAGATTGCTAAAGCAATGAAAGATGTGCAGTGGGAGCAATTGAAAGCCAGCGCCGCCCAGGTAGCCCTTGAAGTTGAAGCCGCTAAGCTGAACGCCAAAACCGCTGATTCTTTGCGGATCATTGCGAAGAAGAAAGCAAAACCCATCATCAGGCTTTAATCTTTGCGGATAATCTCTACACGGTCTTTGTCCTTACCTAAAGCGCCTGCGCCCGCTATTTCCTTCATTCCAGAGAATACGCCTTTCCATATCAGGTTGAACATTGATTTATCCGTGTCGCGCCGGTACCTGACCACGATATGTTTCTCCCGTTTCCTGTTGTCTGATTTAAGTACAAAAGCATTGGCCACCAGGCTCAGCAAGCCTCTTTTTTTATACCCTCCTTCCTCCTCCTGTTTCAGGATACTTGCTTTTAGCCCTGAATATTTGAATTGAAGGTCGGTAGTGGAAAAATGATCATTTCCTCTTACCACGAACTTCAGTGTTTCCACATTCCCAGAATCAATGCGCACTTCGCCAAGGTGAATGGTAGCTTTGTTTAGCACCTTCATATCGAGGGGCGCGAAATCAGCCTTTACGGTAAAATCTCCGTCAGGAGAAGCAGGGTACAACATGAATGTGGTTCTTACAGGTGTAGTTCCCATAAAGCGGGTATCGGCATCCACCATTACCGGTTCAGCACCTGAACCAACACTTCTGATGGGTTTTACCACAGCATCGGTACCTGTGAATTTTACTTCTCCCGTTTCTTCTGTCTTGTCCGATCTTTCCCGGTAAACAATATCTGAACCGGTGAGTACACATACATCCACATCTATCGGTAATCCGGAATGTTGCAGCAACTGGTGTGGGTATTTTCCCAACCTGGTCTTCCCATCAAATTTTTTGGTACGATCCTTATAAACCCCGATGAATGCGTTTCTTAAATGAAGCGAATCGGCCACAATTACGCCTTTCCGGAGCAACTGATCATACTGGAAATTCACCAGTTTTATCGTGGGTACCGATACATTAAAACGTTCCAGTTGGGTAGAAATCCGCTTGCTGTATTCTTTTTCCGAATAAAGCGGTTGCAATTTAAAATTGCGGATCGTGGTATGGGTATTCCCGGCAATCACCATGCGCAGTGTATCAAATTTCAGTTTATAGTTTTCATTTTTAAGTGGCGCCTCGAATTGCCAGGATTGCACCACCAGTGATTTTGTAAAAAGAAACCTGCTGCTGTCCAGTGCCGAAGAATCATCGAGCAGAAAGTCCTCTGCAAAAATGTTCAGGTTCTTTAAAAAGGTAGTATCGCGCTTTTTTTCTGAATTGATGTACCGAAGGTTCAACGAGGAGAAGAGCACTGTATCCACAGCTATTTTGCGCACATCCTTTTTAATACGTTCGTAAAGTCCGTTTGCATCGAAGGTGGCGGTATCCTTTCTTTGTTTTTTGTCCCTGTTCACCAATGCATCTGTATGGATCACTTCCACCAATACCTCATGCAATTGAATGGATTGAAGTAAAATGGATTTGTCGGCAATGAAATCGGCCGGTGTAATGTTGTTGATGGTAAGCTTATCGGCGCTGAAAGAAAAAAGATCCGGGGCGGCCGTTCCGTTTTCCTCCTGTTCCCGGTACACCTGTTCATTGGGTACAAGTTTGATTTCATACAGGTGGATCTGTAATTTTTCAGGCACCACTTTAATGGAACCAATCTCGAGGTTGTACAAGCCATTGCTCCCCTGTTCTACAAGCCTTTCCAATTCTTTTTCCATCTTCCTGGCGGCCACATTGGAAGAGGCCAACCAGCGGAAAACGAACCAGCCGGTAATAACGGCCAGACCGATAAAAAGTCCTATCCAGATCCATTTACGCGAAAGCATAGGCATTATGGGGTTTACCAAACATTCCTTGGGCACCAGTCGCCATACCTGTTACCGATCAGGAACCCGAGCATGAATTCGTGGGTGCCCCTGCTTACCGTATTCAAAAGGGTATTGGTATGGTCGTACGCGTACCCGATATTGAACGTATTAGAAATATTCACGCCAACCATGGCCTGCCACCCGTTTTCGGTGCGGAAACCGCCTCCTGCCCAAAGCAGGTCGCGGTATTGAAGTTTAATGTTAAGGTCGGCCTGAACGGATGCAGGCTGCACATATTTGGCCATTACAGAAGGCAGGGCCGAGACATCGTCACTCAAAAAGAAGCGGTAACCGGTGGTAAAAAAGAGGTGTGGTACCAACTTGCCTTTTTCTTCTGCCACAGTATTGCTGGATTCGGAAAAACGAAGCGTTTGTGGAATCACCTGCTGGGCCGATATACCTGCGAAAAAATCAGCACCATAAAGCCATACACCGGCGGAAAGGTCAGGGCGAAGGTTATTGAGCGCACCGTTTCCGTAAACAGCAGGATCAACAACCGTATTCACGAAATCGAGTTTGCTCCTGTTCAGCGAAGTATTCGATATCCCCGCGCCAAACCCGGCCGATAGCGCAAGTGAAGGAGTAAGTCCCAGGTGATACGCATAAGTTGCCTGGGCCGAAAACCGGTTGAGTGGCCCTGTTCTGTCGTTCACCACCTGTAATCCTACCCCATGGTGTGGCTCCGGAACTGTATAAGCTTCCCAATAAGCTTTTCCTCTGGGATTTTCTCCCGGAACAGCGAAGGAGGTCGCGTTCGTTCTGTAGTCTTTTTTCCCCAAAGGGCCATGGATGGTAAGATAGGTAGTAACCGGCGCCCCATCGATACCCGCCCACTGGTGGCGGTGACTGAGTTTGACGTCCGTATAATTTTCAATGCCGCTGAGCGCCGGATTCAGGACATAGTTATTAAAAATGTATTGGGTATAATGTGGGCGTTGCTGAGCGGATGCCACCTGGAATTTAAATAATAAGCAGACCAGGCCTGCCAGTGAACAGGCTCTGAAAACAAAGCGCTTCAGCTTCATATAGCAATGGTTGAACCTGTAATATATTGAATATCCCGCAGCTTTATGATCCTGCCAGAAAATCCCTTGCCGATGGTCCGGTACAAAAGAGCAGGTCCAGAATGGATAAGTTGGGCCTGAACCCATGTCGCTCTTCAAACACCTGGGGATATACGGGGGCATCACCGGCCTGATAGTTTTTGGGCAACCATTTGTCTGTTACATCTTGATGGGTTGCGCCATTATTATTATTGTCCTCAAGCTGCTTTAGCACCTTCCAGTCGGGTCTCCATTTCAGGTTTTCGAGGCTCCATTTCCAACATGCTTCATCCCACTCCCAGAGGTAATTAAGATCTGCTTCATATAAAACTTCAAGTGAGTGTTTATAGTATTCAAACCAGGGTGACCTGTTATAAGCAGATACGATGGATCGCCAATGTTGCACCTGCCATTTTTGCTGATTGTCAATTAAAACATCCTTCATAGGAATACGCTGATTCCTCCCGTGAATAAGCGGGACAGACAATTCTATAATGCCGTTTCCTCCTAATAGGAGAGCACGGTTACGAAAACTCATTTTTCTGTAAGGATTACATACATCAAATTCAATATTTGTTGCTTCAAACAAAGTTTTATAGTAATTAATACATCCAAAATATTGAAATTCAGCTATTAAAGTCATTATATAATCTTGAATTTAATTTGAATTGAAATTATGTTGATAAGCGTGAAAAAAAATACATAAATCGGCTATAATATTGACAATTTAAATTGTATATAAATAATGCAAATAATTGTAAATTAATAATTTATATAAATTTTTTAATACTAAAAATATTAGATGTTAATTGCATTCACTCTCTGTCATAATGCCACCCGGTAAAGCTAATACTTTTAGCAAAGGTTTTCCTAATTTTTTCTGCTGTTTTAAAACATGGAACAGTTTTTCTACTACATTTAATTCATGCTATAGAACAAGAAATATTTCGAAGAAAGCGTAACAAAAAATGAATACTTCAAATAAAATTACAGGTGTAATAATGGCAGCCTCCTTATTTGCAGCTTGCGGGAAGCCAAAAGATCTTCAGTATGTTTCAACTACTAATTGGGGAGTAGAACAGGTAGGATCAAAGCAAACCACCATCAATGCCGAGGTGCGCTATTTCAATCCAAATGGCTTTGCGCTCCAGCTCAAAAAGGCGGATTGTGATGTATTTGTGGAGGATAAATTCCTGGGGCATTTTGAACTGGACACACTGCTCCGGATGCCGGCCAGGGACACTTTTATGATACCGGTTCGGTTACAAACCGAGACTGGGAAATTGCTGGGAGCCGGACTTGCCCTGCTGAAAAAGGAGGTGAAAGTTCGCGTGAACGGAAATGTAAAAGTAGGACGTTCCGGTGTTTTTATGAATGTGCCCCTTCAATACGAAGGCGTTCAGCGGATCGAGTTTTAGTAAAATCCGCGCAGTTCGGGGAGCAGTTTTTCCACCACATCGCGGATACTGGGGAAGGTATTTTCCATATATTTGTCCAGGTCGGCAAGGGGGGCCCACTGCGTTTCCATGATGTCTTCCTCTGTTTGTGGGGTTAGTTTATCCTGGTTTTGGGTACGCATCAGGAACCAGTGGGAGGGCTTGAGGATATGATGGCCGCTCTCATTATAGGTATGGTAGGTGGTTAAAAGTGGCTTAATCAATGTTACTGCTTCGATGCCCGTTTCTTCCATCACTTCCCTTACGGCGCATTCCGAAGGCGTTTCTCCGGCCTCCATTTTTCCTTTGGGGAGGTCCCATTTCCCTCTTCTGAAGATCAGCAGCAGTTCATTCTTTTCATTCAATACGGCACCGCCCGCTGCCTCCACGATCATGAATTTTTTCCAGAAAGCATTTTGCAGGGCAAGCGCGTCTTCGTGGAGAAATATCCCCGCATGCACTTTGGGTTGTTCCATTTCATGCAGCATGGATTTTACCGCGGGAAGTGAAAATTCATCGATAAAAACGGCATCATCGTGGTGGAGGAATGGTTCCAGTTCAGGCGTAATCTTATCGGTCAGGAACAGGGGCTTATCGTTGAAAAAAATTTTAAGAAGCATGGAGTGCAGTATTTAGAAAGCGAATTATCGGCTACCTTCGCGCCATGGTAAACGAAAAAGCTGTAGCCGAAAAACTTTTACAAAGTAACGCTATCCGGTTGAATGTTCAGGAACCTTTTACCTGGGCATCCGGATGGAAAAGTCCCATTTATTGCGACAACAGAAAAGTGCTCTCCTTCCCTTTCATCCGTGATTTTGTGAAGTCGGAAATGAGCAATGTCCTATTTGAAAAATTCCCCGAAGCCGATGTGCTGGCGGGTGTGGCCACGGCGGGCATCGCCTGGGGCGCCCTGGCTGCCGACCAGTTGAAACTGCCCTATATGTATGTGCGTCCCAAGCCGAAAGAGCACGGGCTGGGCAATCAGATCGAAGGTGCATACGAAGCCGGTCAGAAAGTGGTGGTGATTGAAGACCTGATTTCCACGGGAAAAAGCAGTTTACAGGTAGTGGATGTACTCCGTGCGGCAGGACTGGAAGTGGTGGGTATGGTGTCCATTTTCAATTATGGGTTCCCCGTAGCCGCTGAGGCTTTTGAAAAAGCTGGCGTGCCCTGGATTTCTTTAACGAATTATTCAAGCCTGATCAGTTTGGCGATAGAGAAAGGAATTGTAACTTCCGACCAGGAAAATCTGCTGCTGCAATGGCGGGAAAATCCTTCCACCTGGGGCAGATGATCCATTAAAATTATACGTATGAAAAAATCCGTTCAATTGTTGCTGGTCACTTTATTCGTGGCCGTTTCAGGAGCTTTCGCGCAAACACCGAAAGTAAAAACTGAAAAAATCCCGACGCCTACCGTTCAATGTGAAATGTGCAAGAACAAGATCGAGAACTACCTGAAAAGAGTGGATGGCATTCAAACTGTGAAAGTAGATTACAAAAAGAAAGAGACCACGGTTAAATATGTTACCGACCGTACCAATATTGAGGCGATCAAAACACATATCGCGAATGTGGGGTATGATGCGGGTGATGTAACGGCAGAACCTGAGGCGTATAAGAAGTTGCCTTCCTGCTGCAAGAAAAAGGAGTGAGCTTTCGCTGGAAGAATATTGAGAAAGGATGCTGAATTTGTTTCGGTGTCCTTTTTTTTATTGTATTTCACGCGAAGACGCACTGCTTCGTGCCTCGCAGGAGCAAGGACGCAAGGCCTTGTGTTTGGAGCGTTTTTCTTTCAAGGGGATATTTTATTGCCCGCAACGGCGCAAGGACGCAAGGTTTCGTTCCTCGCAGCGTTGTTTTTGTTTGGAGCGTTTTCTTTTGAAGGAATATTTTTTGCTCGCAACGGCGCTACGACGCAACGCCTTAATTAGGTTTTGATTTGTTGTATTGCGGACTTAGTTGGGGGAATTTGTTGCAAATAAATAATAAAATGCTGTGCTTTTACATTTTATATTAGGGCACGAGGGGCTGGCAATTTACTCAACATGCTGCACTTCAACAGCAAACGTTGCGCCTGCGAAGCACGAAGCAGCGCGCCGTTGCGAGAAA
>CAMLRX010000108.1 GCA_946482545.1 uncultured Flavihumibacter sp.
GCGGGCTGGGTGTACCCGGTGCCACCGACGTTGTTTTCCGTTGAGGGAAACAGTGTTTTCCTCCGAAGGGTAGCCGTGTTTTTACACCTCGGTATCCCCCCTTCGAATTTTAATCATGAAATCTCCCTGAATGCTTTTTCAAATATTTTCATTTCTTCCATGGTACCAATGCTTACCCGGCACCATTCTTTGTCGCGGTATTTCCAGGAACGTACGCCCACACCACGTTTCATCATTTCTCCGGCGAAGCGGCGGCTCTCCATTTTAACGGGGAACAATACAAAGTTGGCGGAGGATGGAATATATTCATAGCCTTCTGATTTCAGCACCTGATACAAGAAATCGCGGGAAGCGATGGTTTTCTGCAATGCTTCTTTCAGGAAAGACTTTTCCTGGTAACCGGCGTTCGCGGCCGCAGCCGATGCTGCTGAAACGCCCATCGGACCAATGCAGTAACCGGATAACTTCTCTATAATTTCGGGCGTGGAAATGATGTAGCCGATGCGCATGCCTGCCAACCCGTACAATTTAGAGAACGTGCGCGCCACGATAACGGGCAATCCTTTTTTAACCGCAGGAATCATGGTGGCGGCAGCGGGATCATCCATATAATCGATATACGCTTCGTCTACGAATACAGGCACTTTCGGTGAAACTTTTTCGCAGAACTGCGTGAGTTGCGCAGTCTCTACCGTAGTGGCAGTGGGGTTATTAGGGTTACAGATGTACACCAGTGCGGCACCTGTACTTTTCTGCTCCATCGTCGGCAGATCGTATTTGTATTCCGCTGTGAGGGGCACTGTTGTGATCTTTGCGCCAAAGAATGCCGCCGTTTCGGGAAGATCATCATAAGTGAGGTCGGCAGTTACAATGGTACCGTTGTTTTTACCGTAGTACACCGCGGCGGCATGGAGCAATGGCGTGGAGCCGGAGCACAGCAACACCTGGTTTTCTTTCACACCTTCATGTGTAGCAATATTTTTGATCAGTTTTCCTATTTCGCCAAACGGATACTGGTAACATAAAGTGAGTGCGTCGGTAGCGGCTTTTTTCGCTGTGGGTGAAGGGCCGAACGGGTTTTCGTTGGCCAGCAACCTGGCTTTCATCGGGTTTTCAGGATCGGCTTCCAGTACGGCTGCGTATTCCTGTTCCAGCGAGGAAAACCGTTGTTTGAATGGCGCCCGGTTGGTGGCGGGCAAAGCCGAAACAAAGGAAGGGAGGAGCGGAAGTCCTCCGGCGAGGAGTGCCCCTGACTTCAGCAGGTTCCGGCGGTTGATGTTGGTCATGTTTGCAGTGTTTATGTGTTGTTAGTATTGGTTTCATTCACACGCGCATGGATAGCCGAAACTGTGCTGCGTGCTGATTCAAAAGCGCCGGCCATCCAGGCGTTCAGGTAGGTGGTGTGTTCTCCGGCGAGGTACACATTGCCATCTGGCTCCGTTAGGTGCTTATATAACGTGTTGCGTTGTTGTTCGTTATAAACGGCCCATCCACCCAGTTGAAACTTTGTTTTGTGCCAGCAAACGGAGAAGCTCTTTTCAAATTCCGTATCGTATTGCGGATGAATCAGCCTTCCTTTTTCCAACGCGAGTTTTTCCCTTTCCTTGTAACTCAGTTCTCCGGCTTTTAATGCTCTTTCGTTGAAATGATAATAGCCGATCAGCGCTCCTTTTTTACCGAGATAATCGTTATTGGGGTAGAAGATTTGGGTGAGTTCATTATTGGTATGCGTAATGCCGCCGAAAATATTTTCGTCTTCCTCCCAGAATCTTCTTTTAAACTGTAGCCCCATCTTCCCCGTTTGGATATAGGAAGAAAAATCGATGGCGCGGCTCAGGTTACCGGAAAAGTTATTGCTGATGCCCGACAGCACCGGCAGTGGAATGGTACAGATGCAGTAGTCGGCGGAAATTTCTTTTTCACCTGATGCCTCTTTGTACCGGACTTTCACACCTTTTTCAAGATTGGTGATCTCCGTAACCTCGGCGTTCTTCCGGAGCATGTTCCCTACCTTTTTTTCTAAGGCTTCCACAATTTTATCCATTCCTCCCACGGCCTGAAAAAGCGTCATTTGCAATTCGTAGGTGTATTCGGCCACATTGTAAAATTCCGGGTCCATCAGGCCTGAAGCGAGCAGGTTCTGCAATGTATGCGGATCGTCTAATGCGCCTGTTTTGTTCCCTGCCCCCGGAGGAATTTTGTACCCTCTTCTGGCCGAAACTTTATACAGCCGGTCAATATCCAGGCCACCTTCGGCCCGGAGGTACGTGATGATTTTCTGGGTATCTTCTTTGGAAAGGCCTGTATCCAGTTTTTCTTCATGCACGGCTTTCGCGAGCCATTCGTTCATATAACCACGCACATCGTTGTGGATTTCGCGGATGCGGATTTTTTTGTTGGAAAGCAGCCCTTTGCCTTCGCTGAAAAAGTAGGCGTTCTCATTGATGTTGTTGTACACCTCCAACGGCACACCGAGTTCACGGCAATAGTGCATGGTCACCTCATGGTGGTGCGGAATCCTCGAAGGGCCTGCATTGTAATAGTAACCGGGATCAAAAGAAGCGACTTGCTTTCCATTGGTTATTTCTTCATGGACAGTGCCGTTCCGGATGGAAAAACACCTTCCGCCCGCGCGGTGCGAAGCTTCCAGTATGGTGCACTGGTAGCCGAGTTTATGCAATTCGTACGCGGAAGTAAGTCCGCAAAGCCCTCCGCCAAGTATCAGTATATGTTTGCCTTTCGCGCCCGGTTCAGTGTTCATGGGGCGCATGGGAGCAGCCCGTAGCATATCCAGCGCCATCATAGCGGGATAGGTAAGTGCCGGCACCACTGCGAGGAAGTTCCTCCTGGTGATATTTTTCAAACGTAGCAGTTTTAATTCAGGTACTACAAGTTACGAAAACCTGTAATAGCCCGACCTGGTTTTCAAAAATCAGCGCAGCTACAGCATGGGTGGCAAAGGCAGACAGTAGTAAGGTCAGATCCGGAAACTTTCGTTGATGGCGTTCTTGTAGGTTTCGCCGATGGGCAAGGCGCCCGCGTCGGTCAGCAACACCATTCCTTTCTCAATATAATTGATATGTTGCAGATTGATGATATAAGATTTATGAATACGCAGGAATTGGTAGGGCTTCAGCCGCGCCTCCGCTTCTTTCATGGTCATGAGGCTGAGGATTTTTTCTTTTTTGAAATGGAAGGCAACATAACTTTTGAGCCCTTCCACATAAAGAATATCCTGTATCCTCACGCGTACCACCCTGTTCCCGCTTTTGATGAACAGATGCTCTCCTGAAGTGGTGGCGGCACCACCCGGATTTGCGGCAGGAAGAGGGTTCACGGAAGTGAAATAAATGCGGCGCACTTTCTCCAGGGCAAAGAATAACCTTGCGAAAGAAACAGGTTTCAGCATATAGTCTACCACGCCCGCTTCAAAAGCCTGGAGCGCGTGTTCGGGAGAAGAAGCCGTTAGCACCACGGCGGTGAGCGGAATGAATTGCTTCACCCAGGCGATGTCTTCACCCGATTGTTCTTCCGCGTCTATCAGGCACAGGTCCACTTTCTCCTGTTTGCAGAATGCGAGCCCGTCTTCGAGTGTATTGAACCATCCCAGCAGGTTCACGTCATTCATCAGGTGAATGTGCTCCGTAAGCGTATTCGAGGAAGAAACATCCTTTTCTATGACGATGCAGTTGATCATGGGAGGGGAATTTTGGATGTTGAATTTTGAATGATGAATTTGGCTGTTGCCTGAGACAAACTAAAAGAACATTCTTTCAGGTTTGAATGGAACAGTTCAATCCAACATTCAAAATCCATCATTCAACATTAAAAATATGTTCCTCTATGGGAATATACCCAGTTCGGCATAGGCCACACCCACTTTATTGATGGCCACCACATAAGCGGCGGTACGCATATCGGGAATAGCGGGGTTATTTTTCCAGAGGTCCATGATCTCGCGGGTGGCGGTAATCATAGTTTCTTCCAGTCCGCTGTACACCAGATCTACTTCATCAGGGCCGTGCATGATAAACTGCCGTTGGGTATCGTTCACCCTTTTACCCGTAAGTTCTTCGATCTGCTGAAGGATTTCTGTGTTAAGGTTCTCTGTAAAGCGTTTTTCCAATCGCCCGTAACGCACGTGGCTGAGGTTCTTCAACCATTCGAAATAAGAAACGGTAACACCACCGGCGTTCAGGTACATATCGGGTACAACGAGCACACCTCTTTTCACGAATTCTTCATCCGCTTCAGGCGTGAGTGGTCCGTTGGCGGCTTCACCAATAATCTTTGCTTTTACGCGTGGTGCGTTTTCGCCATTGATCACGTTCTCCAGTGCCGCGGGAATGAGGATATCACATTCGAGTTCCAGTGCTTCTCCTGAAACGGGCAGGTTGGTAGCGCCGGGAAAATCGAGGATGGAGCCAGTTTTTTTCCTGTGCTGGAACACTTCTTCTTCATTCAATCCGGCAGGGTTCATGATAGCTCCTTCAAATTCGGATATGGCGATCACTTTAGCGCCACCTTCGCGGAAGAACTTCGCGGCATGGTATCCCACGTTACCGAGTCCCTGCACTACTACACGTTTCTCTTTTACGCCAACCGTAAGACCAAGGCGCTCCATCACATCAGGCATCTTACATACTTCGCGGATGCCGTAGAAAACACCCAATCCGGTAGCTTCCTTACGACCACGTACGCCGCCTTGTGTTACGGGCTTACCGGTTACACAACCGAGCGCATCCACTTCACCGGGACGCATACTGATGTACGTATCCAGTATCCAGGCCATTTCTCTTTCTCCTGTACCGTAATCGGGGGCGGGAACATCGGTTCCGGGTCCGATGAAGTTTTTCTTGATCAGTTCAGAAGTATACCTCCTGGTGATCTTTTCGAGTTCGAAAGGCGTATATTTTTTGGGATCGATGCTGATACCACCTTTGGCTCCGCCGAAGGGTACGTTCACGATCGCGCATTTGTAGGTCATAAGGGCGGCCAGGGCCATTACCTCGTCAAGGTTTACTGCTGTGGAGAAGCGGATACCGCCTTTGCAAGGTGTTTTGTGGTGGGAGTGCTGAACGCGGTAGGCTTTGATCACTTCAATTTTGTCGCCGATCTTAACGGGGAAGTGCATCCGGTAAACGGAGTTGCATTGTTTGATCTGCTCGAGGATACCCGGATCCCAACTCGTGAATTTTGCAGCTTTGTCGAAACTTTCCTGTACGGCGTCAAAAAAACTGTACTCGTGCTGAACTGCCATGATTTGTGTTTTTCGTTTTATATATGGTTAACAATCGTTACGGTAATGGGTGGTGTTTTACCCTTCTTTCTCCAATTTATTGATTTTTCTTTCCAAACGCACGAGGTAGAAAAAAACGCCGGCAAGTATGGTGATAACAACGGCTACCACTACGTATATTTTACCATTGCTGCGCATGGTGTCGGCCATTTCAGGCACGGCATCCGTTACGGGTTGTGCCACCATGGCGAGGGAACACAACAGTACGGGCAATAAAAGGAGGATTTTTTTCAGGGCGTTAAACATGGCTGAGTTTTTTCTCGTGCAAAATTTTGATTCGGATGCTGAGCATGGTTACCCATACGCCCAGAAGCGTCCATCCGGGAACGGCCAGCGGCCAGAAGATCATGCGCATCCTGCCGTCCAGATCTTTGGTATTAAAGGCCGGGTTGCCCATACCGCCGGGGTGCAGACTTTCCAGTAAACGCGGGATCACCCAGAGTGTGGGGATGAGCATGGCGAAAGCGAATATGTTGTACACCGCGCTGATGCGGGCTTTTTTATCGGGGTCTTCCATGGAATTGCGGAGCACGAGGTAGGCGAAATAGATCAGCAGGGCGATGGCCGCGCCAATCTGTTTGGGATCGTTGCTCCAGGGGGCGCCCCAGGTATAATTGGCCCAGATAGCTCCGGTAACGAGTCCGAGGATACCAAACAGAATACCCGACTTCGCATACTGCACGCTCAGGATATCATATTTTGGGATGGGGTTGCGGAGGTAACGCACCGCGTTCCAGATGGAAATAAAAAACAGGATCATCATACTGAACCACATGGGAACGTGGAAATACAGGTTCCGGATGGTTTCGTTGAGAATGGGTTTCACCGGCACGCCGCCGAGGAATCCGGTCCAGCAGGTAGCTGCCAGGAGTACAAAAGAGAGGATTTTCCACCAGTGCCGGCGCATCTTATGAGGTTTAAGATGAAAAATAATCCTGCAAATCTAAGGCTTGGGAAACAATTTTCCTGTTAATCCTTCCAGAGAAAGGGAAATAAAATAACGGCGAGTACAATTACCATGGCATCCAACCCGCACAGGAGCAATATCATTTGCCCCAGTCCAGCCTGAATGGCGCCGAAAGCAGCGTTGGATACTTTCATCAGCAACAGCAGTTGCGGAATAATAAGGGGGAAGCCGAGAATGGCCATAATGGCCGCCTGCTGCTGCGCCTTTGCGGCGATGGCGGCCAGAAAAGTAAATACCAGGCTCAGGCTCCATCCACCTAACAGGGAGATGCCCACAAACTGAAGGGTTTTCTCCAACGGATTTCCCAGTAAAAGCAGGAAAAGCAATAAACTCAGAAAGCTCATCACGAGCATCAGGAGGGAATTGAACAAGAGTTTGCTCAATATAAAATCCCTCGCCCCCGCGATGGAGTAGAAATACAACATCCTGCCACGGCTCTCCTGGAGAAAACTTTTTGCCACGGCATTGGTACAGATAAAAAGCTGGGTAATCCAGAAAAGCCCGTTCCACACTACATTATCAGGTTGCCCCATGGCCAGGTAGATCACGAAAATGCTGGAGGCCACATACAATAGTATGCCGTAAAAGGTGTACTGCTGGCGGATTTCAAGGAGTAAATCCTTTCTGAACAGGGCCGATATGTGTTTGAGGGAGTTGATGGGTGATTTTCGCGCAAAGATGGGGGAGATTTTTGAATTTTGGATGGTCTCACGCAAAGACGCACTGCTTCGTTCCTCGCAGGGGCAAGGACGCAAGGGGTGGTTGAAGTGCTGCTGGTTAAGTGGGGAATTTCTCGCAAGGACGCAAAGAAGCAAGGACGCAAAGCGTTGTATGCAGGGGAATGGTTTATTTATAGATACCCATATTCCCGCATTAATACCACGACGCAACGCAACCACATCAAACACAATCAAGGCTTTGCGTCCTTGCTCCCTTGCGTCTTGGCGTGAACCGAAAAACTACCCTCCTTCCCAGCAACGCCTGCACCTCGGTTCGTACAGATCTTTCTCCCCCAACACCACCTGCCCTTCATCAGCAGTTTTCCGGTAAGAATAACTCGCCATATTCCCGCATTTTACGCAAATGGCGTGCAGTTTCGTAATATAATCGGCGCGGGCAAGCAGGAAAGGCATTTGCCCGAAAGGGCGGCCACGGAAATCCATATCCAGTCCGGCAACAATTACGCGCGCGCCGGAGGCGGCGAGTTTATCGCATACATCTGGCAACTGGTCGTCGAAGAACTGGGCTTCATCAATACCGATCACGTCAACGCCCTGGGCGAGCAATAATATTTTCTGGGAATTATCTATGGGCGTGGAAGCGATGGTGTTTTCGTTGTGAGAAACGATGTGCTCCGTATGGTAACGGGTATCAATGGAAGGTTTAAAAATTTCTACCGACTGATTGGCAATTTTAACTCTTTTTAAACGCCGGATCAATTCTTCCGTTTTACCGGAGAACATAGAGCCACAGATGACTTCTATCCATCCGCTGCGACCGCCATTCAGGTTCGGTTCTATAAACATCTTGATTTGCTTGATTTAATTGGCAAACTGTTTGTAACTTTAATTTTATTCGTTACTAACCCGCAAAAGTACCGTAATCCAATGGAAAGATTAGGTATTCTGATTAGCAAATTACAGGAACAATACACGCAGCAGGCTTCTAAGGAGCAGTTGCAGGTAACTGTTCAGATGATACAGCAGGAACTGGCTTCCGCGCCTGTTGCCCCTGCACAGGTACGAAGCAAGATCGCAGTGGTGTTGCCCGCGGGCATGAATATGCGCCCGGCTTACGACCCGGCTCCTGTTCCTGAACCTCAGCCTTCAGTTGAAGTAGTGCCGGAAAATGTAGTGGCTCCTGAAGAACCTATCATTGCTAATGGATCAGGCCTTATTGAACCGGTAAAAAAAGAAATCCCTGCACCTGCTCCGGTGACAGAAGCGGCTATTGTGGTGGAAACGCCGCCCCCAGCACCTCTACCTGAGGAAGAACAGGTAAACGGTATTGTATATTCGATGCCTGAGCCTGAGGCAGAGGTTGAAGCACAGGAGGAAGAACCATCTCCGGAACCAATTTACCATACTATTCCCCCATACGATCCTATTCTTGATGTGCCCACGCTTTCACACCAGAAAGAAGCAGCAGAGCTGAATGATATTATCGCCGCAAGAGTGGAATCGCTGAATGAAAAACTTCGTCCCTCCCACCAGACCGAACTAGGCATGGTGCTTACAGAGAGCCCGGTACGAGATCTGAAAAAAGCCATCGGCATCAACGACAGGTTCGCCTTCATCAGTGAATTGTTCCGTGGTGATGAAAGCATGTATGAAAGATCGCTTAAAACGATCAACAACTTTCACATCTACCCCGAAGCAGCCTATTGGATGGAACGGGAACTGAAAATAAAACTGGGTTGGGACGAGCACCATCCTATGGTGAAGCAGTTCTACCAGTTGGTAAAAAGACGTTTCTCTTCTATGTAACGCATGATCAGCGCTGTTGCGCCTTTGCTGGCATATATAAATTGCTTGGCAGCGGCTCCCGCTTTCTCTCTTGCTGAAACATCACCGAAAAGTACATCCAACTTCTTTTCTGCATCCAATGCATTTTCTACGGGAATAGCCCCTCCTGCATCCACCATACCCAACGCTTCAGGGTACTTGTCGTGGTAGGGCCCAAAAATTACCGGCTTCCCATATACCGCCGCTTCCAGGATATTGTGCAGCCCGTTGCTGCCAAACCCGCCACCCACATAGGTTACGTCGGCATAACGGTACAACCTGGAGAGCATACCTATATTATCTATGATCAGCGTGTTCGCTTTTTCAAACTTCTCTTTCAAAGCAACATCACCATTGGCAGGTGGTGTCCATTCGGGTACAACAGCGGTCTGGTGAGGCTGAATCCCAAGCAAACGACTGAGTTCAGAATAGCGGATACTGGCCGGGAAGAGTGTTTCCACATCTGAAATATTATCGTGGTCCACTTCGTGTGGGGCGATGATGAACCTGATTTCCGGGTGGATTTTAGCGTAATGGTCCAATTCCTCTTCATCTTCCGTCCAGGTGCTGCCGGCTACAAGCACGGGATGATTTCCACAGAAATGTGCTATCACGGGCAGGTCGCCATTCTGTTCTGCGATGGCGATTACCCGGTCGAAGCGGGTATCTCCGGTAACGGAAACGTGTTTGAACCCATTCTTTATAAGCAGATCGGCACTTTCCTGGGATTGCACAAAAAGATGGGTGAAACAATCGAGCATATACCGGTGCAGGTCGCCATACCAGCGGAAGAAAGGCTGATCCGCTCTGAATTGCCCGGAAACCAGCAGCAGAGGGATGTTTCGTTTCTTTACCGCGGTTAAGTAAAAATACCAGAATTCATATTTCACGAATACCACCAGGCTGGGTTCAATTTCTTTCAGCCATAACTTAGCGATACCGGGGCCATCCATGGGAAGATAGGTAACATGTTCCGCCAATTCATAGTTCTTCCTGATTTCATACCCAGAAGGAGAGAAAAAACTCAGCACAATGCGGCAGGTGGGGTCTTTATGCTTCAACGCCTCCAGCACCGGTCTTCCCTGTTCAAATTCGCCCAGCGAAGCGCAGTGCATCCAGATCACGGGACCGCTCCCTTTTTTCAGCGAAACGCCAATTTCCTTTATCCGCGCACGGCTGTTCTTCCTGCCGGCCAACCAAAGCCTGGCTTTCGGACTTTTCAGCGCGGCAATCTTCACGCCCAGCACGTACAACCACAAAAATATCCTGTAAAGAAAGAGAGACACGGTTACATTAATTTATTGCAAATCTATACCCAAACTTTGACCCTAACCATATTTTATTAAATTTGCTGGCATTCAAAAAGAAGATAATACATGGAAATGAGGCCGATACAGATGGTTGACCTGAAGCAGCAGTACCTGAAAATTAAGGAGGAAGTGGACGCGAACATAAAAGATGTGATCGAAAACACCGCTTTTATCGGAGGAAAACAGGTGCAGGAATTCACCACCAACCTTTCCGGCTATCTCTCCGTTCCATACGTTATTCCCTGCGCAAACGGCACCGATGCCCTTCAGATCGCCATGATGGCACTGGACCTTCAGCCCGGCGACGAAGTAATCACCCCTTCTTTTACTTATGTGGCCACCACCGAAGTAATCGCCCTTCTGAAACTGAAGCCGGTATTCGTGGAAGTGGATCCCCAGACTTTCTGCATTGATCCAGCCTCCATAAAAGCAGCCATTACACCACGCACCAAAGCAATTGTACCAGTGCATCTGTATGGACAATCAGCGCCTATGCAGGAGATTTTGCAAATCGCAAAGGAGCATGGATTATATGTTATAGAAGACAATGCCCAGGCAATAGGGGCTGAATATACATTTGAAGACGGTACCAGTTTAAAAACAGGCACCATGGGTACGATCGGCACAACTTCTTTCTTCCCCTCCAAAAATCTGGGTTGTTTTGGAGATGGCGGTGCAATTTTTACGCGGGATGAAGCGTTAGCCAACCGCATGCGCATGATCGCCAATCATGGGCAAAGCAGAAGGTATTATCATGATATGGTGGGATGTAACTCCAGGCTCGACGCGCTCCAGGCTGCCGTGCTGAATGTGAAACTCACGAAACTGGATGAATATACCGCCGCCAGGCAGAAAGCAGCAGACTTCTATAATGCGGCTTTTGCAGGGCACCCGCATATCAGGACACCTTACCAGGCCGCCTACAGCAGCCATGTGTTCCATCAATATACGATTGTGCTCGACCAACTGGAAAATCCGGCGGAAGTGAGGAATGCGTTGAACCAATACCTGGCCGAAAACCAGGTGCCGTCCATGATCTATTATCCGGTACCCGCGCACAAACAACAAATGTTTGCGGCATTCGGAGGTGAGGCATACAATTTGCCTGTGACCGACTGGCTCACGGAAAGGGTGATATCATTGCCCATGCACACTGAATTGGATGAACAACAATTGAAATGGATCACCGGACATGTAATCGAATTTCTAAACAAACAATGACCCGTCATACTTCTTAAAACAAACCATTAACCAAATGAACATCGCAGTCGTAGGTACAGGCTATGTAGGCCTGGTAACAGGAACCTGTTTCGCCGAAACCGGAAATAACGTGACCTGTGTTGATATTGATGCCCGGAAAGTTGAAAAACTCTCTGGCGGAGAAATCACCATTTATGAACCAGGACTTGAAAAACTATTCCTGCGTAACCTGAAAGAAGAAAGACTCCGCTTCACCACCAACCTGGCTGAAGGCATTGAGGATGCTCAAATCATTTTCCTGGCCCTTCCCACACCTCCCGGAGAAGATGGTTCC
This sequence comes from uncultured Flavihumibacter sp., assembly GCA_946482545.1. The sequence goes on from CAMLRX010000108.1 coordinate 11,615, forward strand.
GCTGACCTTAAATACATACTTGGGGTTTCCGAAGACCTGGGCAAGTTGCTGAAAGATTACAAAGTAATCATTGATAAAAGTACCGTGCCCGTAGGTACAGCCGAAAAAGTAGCCGCCGCCGTAAGGAAGAATTACAGTGGCGAATTTGATGTGGTTTCCAACCCGGAATTCCTTCGGGAAGGTGTAGCCGTAGATGATTTCATGAAACCCGATCGCGTGGTGATCGGCACCAACTCAGACAGGGCACGCAAATTAATGGGAGAATTATACGCGCCATTCGTGCGCTCAGGCAACCCGATTTATTTTATGGATGAAAGGTCTGCTGAGTTGACTAAGTATGCGGCCAACTCCTTCCTCGCCACCAAGATATCCTTCATGAACGAGATCGCGCAACTTTGCGAACGCCTCGGTGCAGATGTGGATATGGTAAGAAAAGGCATCGGCAGCGACGAAAGGATCGGGAAAAGATTCCTGTTCCCCGGTATCGGCTATGGCGGATCCTGCTTCCCCAAAGATGTGCAGGCACTCGTGAAATCCTCCACTGAAGTGGATTATGATTTCCAGATTCTGAATGCGGTAATGGACGTAAATGAGAAGCAGAAACTGCACCTCATGCCGAAAATTGAAAAGTATTTCAATGGCGATCTTCAAGGAAAACATTTTGCACTGTGGGGCCTTGCTTTCAAACCCAATACAGACGATATCCGCGAAGCACCAGCACTGTATATGATCGAAGCGCTTACCGCAAAAGGTGCCACGATCACTGCTTATGATCCCGAAGCCATGAAGAATGTGAAATCTGTTGTAGGCGACAAAATCAACTACGCGGAGAGCCAGTATGATGCGCTTGAAAATGCCGACGCACTCATCATCGCTACGGAATGGAACGAATTCAGAACACCCGATTTCCTGAAAATCGTTTCTTCACTCAACAACAAAGTAATTTTCGACGGACGTAACCTCTTCGAAACCGACTCTGTAAAAAAACTAGGATTCCACTACGAAAGCATTGGACGCCCCTAAATAAATACCATGGAAAAAAAACGTGTACTCATTACCGGGGCGGCCGGATTTCTCGGTTCACACCTTTGCGACAGGTTTATTAAAGAAGGATTTTATGTGATCGGGATGGACAACCTGATTACCGGAGACCTCGCCAACATTGAGCACCTTTTCAAAAGGGAAGATTTCGAATTCTACCACCACGATGTGAGTAAATTCATTCATGTGCCCGGCAAACTGGACTACATCCTTCACTTTGCCTCCCCCGCAAGCCCAATCGATTACCTGAAAATACCCATTCAAACGCTGAAAGTAGGCGCGTTGGGTACGCACAACTGTTTAGGGCTCGCCAAAGCAAAAGGCGCGCGCATGCTGGTGGCCTCAACATCTGAAGTGTATGGAGACCCGCTGGTACACCCGCAAACGGAAGAATACTGGGGTAACGTAAACCCGGTTGGTCCACGTGGTGTGTACGATGAAGCCAAACGCTTTATGGAATCCATCACCATGGCGTACCATACTTTCCATAACGTAGAAACCAGGATCGTCCGCATCTTCAATACATACGGCCCAAGGATGCGCCTCAACGACGGACGCGCATTGCCCGCATTTATCGGACAGGCACTCAGGGGCGAAGACCTCACCGTTTTCGGCGACGGTTCTCAAACACGCTCTTTCTGTTATGTCGACGATCTCGTGGAAGGTATTTACCGTCTGCTCATGAGCGACCATGCCTACCCTGTGAACGTGGGCAACCCCGATGAAATATCCCTGCTCGATTTTGCAGAAGAGATCATCAAACTCACAGGAACCGATCAGAAGATCGTTTTCAAACCGTTACCGAAAGATGACCCCAAGCAAAGAAAGCCGGATATCACCAAGGCGAAAGAACTGCTGGGCTGGACACCAAAAGTTTCCAGGGCTGAAGGTTTGAAAATCACTTACGAATACTTCAAATCTTTGCCGGAATCCGAATGGAAAAAGATGCCGAAAGAATTCAAATAGACATTATAATAAACTGATAAAGTATTTTGCCAGCCCTTGAAAACTCAGGCTGGCAAAATACTTTTGCTGAAAGAAGCCCGTCCTTCTTTTCAAAAGCAGTCAGGAGTAATTTAATTTTGAACGCAAACCGATTCAGTGCATGAATACTACCGCACAAAAAATACTGATCACTGGCGGAGCCGGTTTCATCGGCTCTCACGTGGTACGCAGAATGGTAACATTATACCCGCAGTACCATATCTTCAACCTTGATGCCCTTACTTATGCGGGCAACCTGGAAAATCTTCGTGACATTGAAGACGCCCCCAATTATACTTTCCTGAAAGCAGACATTACCGACCAGGAAGCCATCAACGCACTTTTCGCAGAACATGGTTTCACCGGCGTCATTCACCTGGCGGCTGAAAGTCATGTGGACCGCAGCATCATCGATCCGCTCGTGTTCATCAAAACCAATGTGATGGGGACAGCCGTATTGCTGAACGCTGCACGCCAAAGCTGGAAAGACGCTTACCAAGGAAAAAGGTTTTACCATGTTTCCACCGATGAGGTATATGGATCACTGGGAGAAACAGGCTTCTTCACAGAAGAAACGCCTTATGACCCACGCTCTCCGTATTCCGCTTCCAAAGCATCTTCCGACCACCTGGTGCGGGCTTATTACCATACTTATGGCCTGCCCGTGGTAGTATCCAATTGTTCGAACAACTACGGGTCGCACCACTTCCCCGAGAAGCTGATCCCGCTCATGATCAACAATATCCGCAACAACAAGCCCCTGCCCGTTTATGGAAAGGGAGACAATATACGCGACTGGCTGTTCGTGGAGGACCATGCCCGTGCCATAGAGGTGATCTTCCATAAAGGAAAAAACGGCGACACCTACAACATCGGCGGTTTCAATGAATGGAAAAACATAGATCTCGTGAAGACGCTGTGCGCCATCATGGATAAGAAACTCGGGCGCGAAACAGGCACTTCGGAAAAACTGATTACGTATGTTACCGATCGTCCTGGTCACGACCACCGTTATGCGATAGATGCCTCCAAACTGAACAAAGAACTGGGTTGGGAACCTTCGCTCCAGTTTGAGGAAGGGCTGGAAAAAACCGTTGATTGGTACCTTGCCAATGAAGCCTGGGTAAAGAACGTGACCTCCGGCGCCTACCAACAGTATTACGATAAACAATACCACGAACGCTAACTTATTCCCATGCCCTTCACCCCAACTGAATTCGCAGGACTGCTGGTTTTTGAACCACGTGTATTCGAAGACAACCGCGGTTATTTCTTTGAAAGTTACAACGAAGCCGTTTTCCATGAAGCCGGCGTTACCATGAATTGGGTGCAGGACAACCAGGCCCGTTCCACGTATGGGGTTGTACGTGGCCTGCATTTCCAGGCACCACCATACACGCAAACCAAGCTGATCCGTGCCCTCCACGGTACGATCCTGGATGTGGTGGTGGATATCAGGAAAGACCAACCTACTTATGGAAAAGTATTTTCCATTGAACTGAGTGCGGAAAACAAAAAACAGTTGCTCGTACCCGCGGGTTTTGCCCACGGTTATTCGGTACTGAGTGAAACCGCAGAGGTGATGTACAAATGCGATCACCTCTATAACAAAGGATCGGAAGGCGGATTGCTGCCAACAGATCCTTCACTCGCCATTGACTGGAAGATTCCTGCCGAGGCCATGGTATTATCGGAGAAGGACCAGGTTTATCCCGTTCTTTCTCAATTGCAGTCTCCTTTCTAATCTATCGTATGAAGCAGCATATCCTGGTTACAGGGGCCAATGGCCAATTGGGAAAAAGTTTGAGGGAACTGGAAAACACTTTTCCGGCATACACTTTTCACTTCTTTTCCAGAGAAGATTTCCCCATTGATTCCGCAGAGAAGGGAGAAGCCATCTTTTCTTCCATCCAACCTGCTTTCTGCATCAACTGCGCCGCATATACAGCAGTGGATAAAGCAGAAACAGAAAGAGAAGCCGCGGAAGCCATTAACGCCACCGCACCGGGATTGCTGGCTGAATTGTGCAGGAAACATGGTGCCAGGCTGATCCATATCTCCACCGACTATGTTTTTAACGGTAATGGACATACGCCCTACCTTGAAACAGACCCGGTGGATCCCGTAAACATTTACGGAGCTGGCAAACTGAAAGGGGAACAACTGGCGCTTCAGCACGATCCCGCCACCATCATTATCAGAACATCCTGGGTATATGCGCCGTTCGGACACAACTTCGTGAAAACGATGCTCCGCCTCATGCAGGAACGTCCACAAATCAGCGTGGTAGCCGACCAAACCGGTACGCCTACCTATGCGCCCGACCTGGCCGCCGCCATCATGCAGATTGTGACGCAGTTACAGGACAAACCCGAACATCCGGGTGGTGTGTATCATTTCTCCAATTCAGGAGTCACTACCTGGCATGGGTTTGCTACGGCCATTAAGAATACCTGGGGCCATAGCACGGAGGTATTGCCCATTCCAACAGAAAAATTTCCAACACCAGCTAAACGCCCGGGCTATTCCGTATTGTCCAAAGAGAAAATATGCGCGGACTTCGGGATAACATTGAAGCCCTGGGAAGAGCGCCTGAAAACCTGTATTGAAAGGATACGCGAACAGCAGTAGTTACTCTGATCGTTTTCTTTTTTTCTTCCCGGAATAAATCTTTTTCGCCTGCTCCAGCATCCGGAGGTACTCGGTATGTAAAGGATTTTCTTTCTCCACCGCTCCCAGCGCCAGCGCCTGCACTTCGTTCCAGGTGATGTTCTTCGTGTAGGGAGAAGCTTTCAACATGGAACCGAACATAACCAGCGACGTGGCCATGCGGTGGCATCCATCCATTTCGTTGAGGGGTTTGTAATCGGGTTCAATTGATAACACATGTCTTCTGGTAATGCTGTCATTGGGCAAACGATAAGCGATTTCGGCTCTTCCCAGTGCGGTTTCCACCTTTCCTTGTGTTGGCGGATGTTTCAGACTCAGTTCCACCATGGCCATCAATGAATGTCCTGAACCCACTTCCCCACCCTCCAGTTCACTGGTAGAATCGTTCAGGGCATTGAGTTTATTGTCGAAGCCGATCAACCGGTAGCCTGCCACCTGTTCCGGATCGAATTTCAGGTTAACGAACACATCATTGGCTACGGCGTAGAGTGTTTGTGTAAGTTCGGTGACCAATACTTTTTCTGCTTCCTTTTCATGGTCGAGGTACGCGAAATTTCCATTTCCCCGTTTCGCGAGCATTTCCAGTTTGGAATCTTTGTAGTTGCCCATTCCCACCCCAAGGCAGGTCAGGTATATACCTTCCATCCTGTGCCTTACGATGAGTTCCTCCAACTCTTTATCGGAAGTTTGTCCTACGTTGAAATCGCCATCTGTGGCCAGTATCACCCGATTGTTACCGCCGGGGATGAATTTATTTTTCGCAAGCGCGTAAGCGAAAAGGATACCGGAAGCGCCTGCCGTGGCACCTCCGGGCGCCAGGTCCTCTATGTATTTTTTGATGGTCTTTTTATCTGCGCCGCTGGTAGGCGGCATCCATACGCCAACGGTACTGCCGTACACCACAATGGAGACGGTATCGGTTGGGCGGAGGTTCTCCACCATAAGCTGGAAAGCCGATTTCAGGAGCGGTAACCGGTTGGGCATGTCCATAGAACCGGAAATATCGATCAGGAAAACGAGGTTGCCGGGCGGCACTTTTTCCATGTCCAGTTTTTTCGCGCTCATTTGCAGGAACAGGAGTTTGTTGTTTTTGTTCCAGGGGCAATCGCTCAACCTGGTGGAGCCGGCCCAGACGCTGTCAGGAGGCGGGGACTTATAGTTGAAATTGAAATAATTCAGGACTTCTTCGAGACGAACGGCATCCGGCGGAACGGGGCTTTCCATATTCAGGAAGCGCCGTATGTTGGAATAAGAAGCCTTATGGATGTTTACGGCGAAGCCGGTTTCAGGAAATTTACCGGTTTCGATAAATTCGTTCTCAAGCAAACTGCTGTAGGTTTCCGTTCCCACCGTCCAACGGTATTCATCGTTGAACACAAAGCCTTTCGTGAAGGAACTGAGTCCGGGCTTCTGAATACTGCTGTTCCGGGAGATGGTTTTTAAAGGAATAACGGCGAA